>CAXSHQ010000377.1:0-4357 GCA_964236875.1 uncultured Acidobacteriaceae bacterium
GTCAGCAGGCGGCGGTCGCGGAGGCGGGTTTCCGCAGCCTGCGCGGCGGCGTAGAGGGGCACCAGCGGCCACGCCCAGGGGCGGCGGGCGGTCACGAAAACACTCCTTCGTCCGTGGGGCCGGGAACGCCGCCGGCCTGCATGTCCGAGTCCGGGTAGGCCGGAGCGGATCCCACCCGTGACGAGAAAGCCGTCACGGATGGGGCAGCCGGAAGATCTTGTGAGTCGGATGCTGCCGGGCTTTCCGATCCCAGATTTTCGGTTGCTTGCTGGTTCTCGGCTGTTGGGTTTTTCAGGAGCGGGAGGAGGGCGGCGACGGTGCGGGCGGTGGCGCCCTTCTGCTGCTCGAAGACCGCGCGGCCATGCTCGCCGATGGCGGTGGCGAGCTCGGAGTCGGCGAGCAGGCCGGCGAGCGCTTCGCCGAGTTCCCGGGGCTCGGTGCCCTGGAGGAGGACGACCCCGTCGGCCGCGCGGAGGCGGTCGGTGATGTCGCGGAAGTTGTCGACATGCGGGCCCATGACGACGGGGACGCCGAACTGCGCGGGCTCCAGGGGGTTGTGGCCGCCGTGAGGCAGGAGGCTGCCGCCGACGAAAGCCACCGACGCGATGCGGTACAGAGCGGCGAGATCGCCGATGGTGTCGAGCACAAGGATGCGCTCGGCGATGCGGTAACCAGGGACGCTGTCGAGCAGCTCGGTGGAGCGGATGGTGGTGCCAAACTGCGCGGCAAGGGTAACGGCCTCCGCGAAGCGTTCGGGATGACGCGGCGCGAGGACCAGGAGGACGCCGGGGCGGTCGGGCCAGACGTGGGACTGCATGGCATCGAGGACGATGCCTTCTTCAGGCGTGGTGCCGTAAGCGACCGTGCTGCCGGCGAGGATCACCGCGCGGTTCTGCGCGCCGCTGCGGATGGCGCGGGCGAGCAGTGTTTCGCGCGGGGTGTCGGTGTCGTACTTGAGGTTGCCGGCGATGCGAACGCTCGAGGGTGAAGCGCCAAGCTGGAGCAGACGGTCGGCATCGGCTTCGGTCTGCGCGAGCCACAGGGTGACGTACCGGGCCATCCAGCGCCAGACAGGCCGAATGCGGGAAGAACGCCGGAAGCTCCTGTCGCTGACGCGGGCGTTGACCACGGCGACGGGGATAGACCGGGCGGCGCACTCATGGAGCAGGCGCGGCCAGAGCTCGCTTTCGGTGAGAGTGACGAGCTCGGGACGGAGCGCGCGGAGCCAGGCACGGACGGCGAAGCGGAAGTCGAGCGGAAAGTAGAAGACGCGAACTGGAAGGCGGTTCGGGTTTCCGTCGGAATTGCTTTGCGGGCCGAAGCGCTTTCGGGCCAGGTGCTGGCCGGTGCGGGTGGTGGTGGAGATCACGACCTGCACGCCGGGGCCGAGTTCGCGCTCAAGCGCGGCGACGAGGCTGGAAGCGGCGAGGACTTCGCCGACGCTGACAGCATGGAGCCACACGATGCGCTGGCCGGCGGTGACCGCGCGGAAGGCGGCGGGCACGCGGCCGAGGCGCTCGCGCAGGCCCTCGCGGTAGCGTTCGGTGGTGAGCATGCGGAAGAGCCACCACGGCGCGGCGAAGAATAGCGCGAGGGCCAGCGCGGCGCTGTAGAGCGGCATCAGCGGGCGGCTCCCGCGAGGGGTGTGGGCGTTGCGCAGGGCAGCAGCGCGGCGACTTCGGGCGCGTAGTGCCTTCGGCGGGGATGCTCGTCAGACAGGGTGGGTGTCCGCACGCTTTGCGAAGGCTGCATGGGCAAGAGGATAATCGAAGGAGGTATGCGCATGGGTTGGACGGGGATGAACAGCGACGAAGTTACGGGTGGGCGGGGGCGTGGAGCGGCGGTTCGGCTGCTTGCGCTTGGGCTGGTGATGCCGCTGGTGGCGGCGCATGCGGACAAGCCTCGGAAACCGGCGCTGGCAGCCGCGGCGGCAACGTATCCGCTGCACGAGACGCACGCGGCCGAGCATGTGACGATTGCCGTGCAGCCGGGCGATACGGACGACACCAACCCGGATACGCGGCTGGACTATCTGCACCATGGCTACATGCCGCTGCGCATCGTCGTGACCAACGACAGCGACCAGCCGGTGGAGATGGACCAGGCGCGCATCCTGTTCGTCGCGGCGGATAACAGCGTGACGAACTCCGCGACCGAGGACGACCTGCAGCGGCGCATGTTCACGATGAAGTCGGTGCAGCCGACCAGGATTCCGATCGTGCCGATCACGATCCACCATGAGCCGGTGGACAAGAAGATCGTGAATGACATGGACGACTTTGGCTTCACGTCGACGACGGTGGCGCCGCACTCGACCGCGGCTGGATGGTTGTTCTATAACGTGCGCGACCTGGACGATCCGGTGCTGGAGAATGCCATGCTGGAGCTGCGGAAGATCCGGTTCGCGACGGCGGCCGGCAAGCCGGAGAAGACGCTGGAAACGTTCGAGATCCGGCTGAAGCCGACGCCTGCGGCGAAGACGGACGATAAGGCGAAGGATGCCAAGACCGCAGGTAAGGATAAGGACAAGACGAAGGTGAACTTCGTTGGGCGGCCGGCTGGATTTGCTGGACAGCGGAGTGCGCGCTGAGCGAGGTGGCTTCCACTGCACTGCGGCTGCGAACCGCTGAGCCGCGCGATGTGCCGGTGATGCTGCGGTTTATCCGCGAGCTGGCCGAGTATGAGCGCGAGCCGGAGGCAGTGGTCGCGACCGAAGCGGACTTGCTGCGGGATGGGTTTGGGATGGCTGCGGACGGTGTGACGCCGCTGGAGGCGTGTGGGCCGGCGCGGTTCCAGGCGGTGATGGCCGAGTGGGACGGCGAGGCGGCGGGCTTTGCGCTGTACTTTACGAGCTACTCGACGTGGCTGGGTCGGCATGGAATACGCCTGGAAGACCTGTATGTGACGCCGGAAATGCGCGGGCGCGGGATCGGGCGCGCGCTGTTGCAACGGCTGGCGGGGATCGCGGTGAGCGAAGGCTGCGAGCGACTGGAGTGGGATGTGCTCCATTGGAATCAGCCTGCCATCGATGTGTACCACCGCGTGGGAGCCTGGGTGCAGACCGAGTGGCGGATCATGCGGGTGGCGGGCGAGAAGCTGCGGGCGCTGGCGGCGGGGGAGACGGTGACTGGGCACGCATTCGTGGATCCCGCCCGTGACGATGAGGCCGTCAGGGATGGGGCATCCAGAAGTGTCAGCGGTGCCGTCGGCGAAGGTAACGTATGAAGCGGGTGCATGTGATTGGCGGGGGTCTCGCCGGCCCGGAGGCGGCGCTGCAGGCGGCGCGGGCGGGCTGCGAGGTGGTGCTGAGCGAGATGCGGCCGCTGCGCTCCACGGAGGCGCACCAGACGGCAGATTTCGCGGAGCTGGTGTGCTCGAACTCGCTGAAGAGCGAGACCGAGAACTCGGCGCCGTGGCTGCTGAAAGCAGAGATGCGGCGGGCGGGGTCGCTGCTGCTGCAGGCGGCCGATGCATGCGCGGTGCCTGCGGGAAACGCGCTGGCGGTGGACCGCGTGGAGTTTTCAGCGCGAGTGGCCGAGCTGATCGCGGCCGAACCGCGCATCACGGTACGGCGCGAGGAAGTGACGCAGCTGCGTGAGGACGATCCGGAGACGATCACGGTGCTGGCGAGTGGGCCGCTGACCAGTGGGCCGCTGGCGGCGGAGTTGCAGCGGCTGACGGGCGCGGACCACCTGGCGTTCTATGACTCGATCGCGCCCATCGTGGAGGCGAGCACGATCGATATGTCGAAGGTGTACTTCGCGGCTCGGTGGGACAAGGGAACGGCGGATTACATCAACTGCCCTTTCACGAAGGACGAGTACGAGCGGTTTGTGGATGCGTTGGCGGAGGCGGAGAAGATCGACGCGAAGGCGTGGGAGCAGTTGCCGACGGACGGCGAGCCCACGCACGGCGATGAAGCCGCCGTGAGTGGGGCACCCGGATCGTCTCCGTCGAAAACAGAAGTGATGCACTACTTCGAGGGGTGCCTGCCGATCGAGGAGACGGCGCGGCGGGGGCGGGATACGCTGCGGTTCGGGCCGATGAAGCCCGTGGGGCTGACTGATCCGCGCACGGGCCGATGGCCCTATGCGGCGGTGCAGCTCCGGCAGGAGAACCTGCGCGCGGACAGCTACAACCTGGTGGGATTTCAGAACTCGCTGAAGTATGGCGAGCAGGCACGCATCCTGCGGATGATCCCGGGGCTGGAGAATGCTACGTTTCTACGCTACGGGCAGATCCATCGCAACACGTACCTTCATGCACCTTCGCTGCTGACCGAGACGCTGCAGTTTAAGGCGCACCCGAGCGTGCTGGTAGCGGGGCAGCTTTCGGGGGTCGAAGGGTATACGGAGTC
>CAXSHQ010000378.1:0-4349 GCA_964236875.1 uncultured Acidobacteriaceae bacterium
CGACTACAGCGGCGCAACGCCTAGGCGCGGAGGACAGCCGCAACCGCGCCGAGCAAGCGAAGGAAGCAGAGGCGTTCACGGACCGCATCCGCAGCATGGATGATAGCCGTGCCATCTCTTCCATGAGCGCCAACGCGCGGATCGATGCTGAGACCCGTCGCACGGTCAACGAGATCCGCAAGGCTTGGCAGGAGACCTATGGCCAGCTCGGCGCGCTCGACCAGCGGCGCGTGCAAAGCTACGCGGCACTGCAGGGTGAGATCGGCCGCATTGAGGCCGCGGGCGCGACCGAAAAGGTGCGCAGCCGGCAGGAACTCGAAGACCAGACGGTGCGCACGGAGGCGGAGGCCGCACGCTCCGGCATGACGCGTGAACGCGAGGTACGTCAGGCCATCCTGGACGGCTACGCCGAGCGGTATCGTGCGCTGGAGGAGCTGCGGGCGCGCGACGCCGACAACGCCGATCTGTATCGGCGCCAGGAGATCGCCGCCGAAGCCGAGAAGAACGGCAAGCTGCTCGCTCAGCAGCGCGAGATGCGTGACAAGCTGGCCGGCACCCTGCGCGGCTTCATGGACAACCCCATGCAGGCGCTTCGCAAGCTCGGCGAGGACGCCGCTTCGAAGTACATGGCCGACATGGTCCTGCGGCGCATGGGCGGCGCCGGTGTGAGCGATCCCGGGCTCGGCGGCGGCCGGGGCGCGGGCGGGCTCGGCGCGGTCCTGGACCTGCCGTTCCCAGGCGTCGGCCGCAAGCGCGGCGGCGCGGCCGACACGCACGGTCCTGACCGCCCCGAGACCGCGCGTGCGGCACTGAGCGCCAATGTCAGCGCCGCGTCCACCGTGCTGCATGCCGGCACGGCCGAGATCCACATCGGGCAGGCCATGTTCGCGTCCCTGCCTGGCGGCTCCGGCGGCGGCGTGCCGGCCACGGCCGCACTGCAGTCCGCCGGCTTCGGAAACAGCCCTGCCGCGGCCTTCAGCGCGGCGCAGGCGGCGTTCGGACCCGCGGGAGGCTCCACGGTGCCGGATGCGGTCAGCGGCATGCCGGGCCTCCCGGGTGGCGGCTTCACGGCGTCCGTTGGCTCGTCGATGAACATGGCGCAGAGCACGGCCGATCTCGGCAAGACGATGATGGGGCCGGGCGGCCTACTCGACGGCAAGCTGCCCACCGCGACGCTGGCGAAGAGCTCCGCCATGCTGGGCAAGGCGGGCGGGGCGATCGGCGGGGCTGCGGGGCTGTTCTCGGCGTTTGAAGGGAACGGCGGCTTTGGCGGAGCGCTGCAGGGCGGCATGGCCGGCATGCAGCTGGGCAGCATGGTGGGCGGGCCGATCGGCGCGGCCATCGGCGCCGGCGCGGGAGCGATCATCGGCTTCATCGGCTTTGGAGGTGCGAGCCGTGCGACCAAGTACTTCGACGAGCAGGTGAAGCCACGCATCGCGAATGACGTGACGCAGTTCGGCATGGGGGCGATGGACTACCAGTCGGCCTACAGCGACCTGGTGGCGCTCGACAAGGAGGCACGCGACCAGACCAAGCAGTTCGGGATAGGCGGCAAGGGTGCGTGGAACAACGACATTCACCCGGCCATCATCAACGCGCAGGCCCAGCTCACCCGGGAGCAAAAGGCCGGCCGCTCCAAATACGGCATGAGCGCAGCGGAGTTCCATGGAGGCGGGCTGATCCGTGGCTTCGGGGACTTCGCCACGGGCGCGGAGGAAGGCTACATCCATGCGCGCCGCGGCGAAACGGTCATGCACCAGAGCGCCACGTCCATGCACGGCGACGCGCTGTCGCTCATGCTGGCCGGCGCGAGCCGCGCGCAGATGTCCGCGTATTACGGCGGCGGCACGACGATGCGCGGCGGGAGCTCCGCGCCCGTCGACCTCCACTTCCACTCCCACGATGCGCAGGGCGCGTTGGACCTCTTCATGGAGCACAAGCACACCATCCGCGCCGCCCTCAACGCGAGCTACGCGGAGAACTCGGGAGGCGCTGACCATGGCTGAGACGAACATCCTGAATCCCACGGTCACCTGGCGCAGGGACATCGATGACGCGCTTGGCCCCGACTTCGGCTTCGAGCAGTTGCGCCGGTCGCAGCTCGCGATGGACAAGGCTGCATTCGGCCAGCCCTTCGCGCTCACGGTCGGCAACGGCGGTCACACCACGCAGTTCTCCTGGCTCAATCGCTCCCGCCGATGCGCGGAGTATCTCAAGCGTTGGGCCGAGCAGTACGAGGACGGTTTCTTCACCATCATCGATCACGACTGGCGCGGGCGGCACTACGTCGGCCGCTTCACGGGCGACATGCCGATCGTGGCGGCCGGCAACGACCGCTACAACCTGCAGGGCTGGACCTTTGAAGAGATTCCCGGCGTGCCGATGCTCCGGTACCCCGGCGAGTGGGAGCACTGGGCCATCAAACTGCCGCCCGTAAACGACTTCGGGGAGCTTGCCGCGGCTACGTTCTCCGCGGCACCAGGCGCGTGGCAGCGCCCTCCGGCCGTTGCCGACAGCAATGGCGTTCTTCGTGTTCCACGCCAAGTCAAGAACCTGACACCGACGAACGGAGACTGGGCGGCGCATCAGTACCGTGGATATGGCTTCCGCTTGTGGCTGAGAGTCGGCCCCGGCTCCGGGGTAGTCCAGATCTATGTGGATGGCGTTCTCGCGCAGGACAACGTGGTGCTCACCAGCGGCGTCGACCTGGGTCCGGTGATGGTCTACAAGAAGACGGACCTCCCGCTGGGCGTGCATGTGGTGAAGGTCGTGATCGTTCCCGCCACGCCGCCGAGAGAAGCCGGCCTCCAGGGCTTCCTGTGGGACAAGATCGAGGTGATGCGGTGAGGCCCGGCGCCCCTGCAGGTGTCACACCGCCGCGCATGCGCAGCGGCATAGCTCCATCGCTGCTGCTCGACGTGCAGACGGCCGCGGGCGATCTTTACTACTGGGCAGACCGCAAGGTGACGGCCGTGCCCGTGCTCGCCGCCACGATGCCTGCGACCGATGTGGTGTCCTACGTGCCGTGGCTGCTCGGCAAGGGCAAGCTCAGCGTCAACCGCTCGCTGCAGACGGACACTGGCTCGATCACGGTACAGAACCTCGGCGGCAACTCCTTTGAGCGCGACTTCGCACGCATCATGCGGCGAAGCACGCTGGAGGGTGCACTCTTCGTTCTGCGCTACTTCGACGTGGCTGCGGGCTTCGCGTGGGTGGAACAGCACGGCACGCTGACCGTGGGCGATACGGGCAACACCGCCACGCTGCAGCTTCAGCAGCTCCTCTCTGGATCGGACGACACGCCGGAGCAGAACGTCAGCGAAACATGCCAGATCGTGTGGGGCGAGAAGCGCTGCGGAGCCACAGGCACGACGGAGTGCCTCTACACCTACGCGAGCTGTCAGGTGCCTGAACACTTCGTCGGCATTCAGACAGCTTATGAGACCAACAACCCGGCCACGGCGGCGGAGCTGCCGACGCAGGTGACCAACCGCAAGAGGGCGTGGTGATGGCGAAGATATGTGAGCTCAGCGGGCCGCAGACTTATCGCGAGTTTGCATTCCATTGTCCTGGATGCAAGTGTCTCCACAGCTTCAGCGTTGGTAATGCTAACGGCCCATCGTGGACCTGGAACGGCAGCTTCGAGACACCAACGTTCTCGCCTAGTTTGCTCTACCCCATCAATCGGCGGTGTCACAGTTTCGTGCGCAACGGAATGATCGAGTTCCTGAACGACTGCTTTCATGTTCTAGCAGGAACAACAGTGCCCCTGCCGGAGTGGGAGAGCTGATGGCGAACAACGCAGGCGCGGCCGTGCCGATCAGCTACGGCCACAACTGGCGCACCGGGATCAAGTTGCAGGGGATTACCCTGCAGAACACGGGCAGTTCCAGCCTCGATTACACGCGCGTTGGCATGTATCTGCTGGGCGAGGGCGAAGAGGACGGGCTGGTGGAGTTGTGGGATCAGGGACTCGGCCGCCTGCTATTCCAGAATGAGTCCGATAACACCAACCTCTTCCACTGGCACTCCGGCTGCGATGCCGTCGCGGGCTCAGGCTCGTATCCGTCGTCCATCGGCACGGATCAGGGCGTGGACAGTTTCTGGTCGCATCTGCCGCCCGGCCTGCAGCCGTTGCATTACCACCGCTGGAGTTACTACGCGTTCGCGATCAAGCAGCTCATCAACAACGCGCCGAACGATCACCAGGACGATGCAAGTGTGTGGGCCGACGTGACTCCTGTCGGCCTGTGGCGCTGCCTGCGCTGCCGCCTCTTTGACGAGACCGGCGCGATGACCGGCTACGCCTTCACGCGCAACCCTGTGTGGCACTACGTCGATCTGCTCTG
>CAXSHQ010000379.1:0-2676 GCA_964236875.1 uncultured Acidobacteriaceae bacterium
GCCTGCGACTGCCGCTGCGTAGGAGGAGCAATCAGCATACTTTTGATCATCGTTCATAGCAGTTGCAAGCGATGATCAGCACCGTAAAGCTCGATGTCAAAGCCATGACCATACACCGCACCATCATTCATCTTGACCTCGACGCCTTTTATTGCGCCGTCGAGCAACAACGCGACCCCAGTTTGCACGGCAAGCCCTTTGCGGTGGGAGGACAACCCGAACACCGTGGCGTGGTCGCCTCGTGCTCGTATGCCGCGCGCATGTGTGGCGTCCATTCTGCGATGCCGATGGCGCAAGCCGTGCGGTTGTGTCCTGACCTCCTGATCGTACCCCCGCAATTCGCTGCTTACCGCGCGACTTCCCAGCAAGTGATGCAGCGCCTGCACCAGCTCACGCCGCTGGTCGAGCAGATCTCGATTGACGAAGCGTTTATGGATGTGACGGCGTTGGGCAAGCCAGGCGATGTCCTAGCTGCGCTGTTGCAAGCTCACATACAAGATGAGCTGGCCTTATCGTGCTCACTGGGTGTGGCGGCGAACAAACTCGTGGCTAAGATCGCTACTGATGTCGGCAAGAGCCTGGTACGCAGTGGGGCGATGCCACACGCGGTCTGTGTCGTGCCGCCCGGCGAAGAGGCGGCCTTTCTCGCGCTGCTGCCCGCCACGGCACTGTGGGGCGTCGGTCCCAGGACTGCTGAGAAGCTGGCTGTGATGGGCATCCACACCATTGGCGACATCGCCGCCTGGCCCGCCGCTGATCTCGCGCGACGCTTCGGTCAACATGGCGAGGATCTCGCTCGCCGTGCGTGGGGCGTTGATACGCGTCCCATCGTGACCGAGCGCGCTGCCAAGTCCATCTCCCAAGAAACCACCTTTGCGCGCGATGTCACCGACCGCGCCACGCTCGAGCGCACGCTGCGTGAGCAGGCTGCCACCATTGCTGCGAAACTCCGTCGTGATGATCTCACGGGAACGACGGTCAAACTCAAGATCCGCTGGCCGGACTTCACCACCCCGACCCGCCAGCTCACGCTTCCACAGCCGACAGACGAAATCGAGGTGATTGCTGAGGCGGCTACAAGGTTGTTTGCGCAGCTGTGGCCTCCTGGACAGGCGGTGCGGTTGATCGGTGTCGGTGTGAGCGGTCTTGGCTCACCACCACGCCAGTTGTCTTTATGGGATGCGCCCCGTGCGCCAACGCCTGAGGAACTGGCGCGACACGAGCGGATACGAACGGCGCTGGCAGCGGTAGAGGCGCGTTTTGGGGCAGGGAGTATACGGCGAGCGAGTGAACTTGAAGACTGATACGTTTGCCCTGCTGAGAACCAGATACTCCATCACCTGATAGCGATACTCGCCACTCAACCCGTGGACCGAGCGCGCACAATGCCAGCGGCCCGCAGTGGATGAGCGAGCAGCGATGCAGTGCTCCACAAACGTCGGCAGCGTTTGCGCTGCTTCGCGCACGTGCCGTGATACGTCTACGAATACCTGCGCGGCTTCGCGGATCACCGCTGCGACCCATACAGCTGCTCGCTGCGCTTGCCGGTCACGGTCGCCGACGTGCCTTAGCCCACAATCACGCAGCCATTCAGCCCGTAGCGCCAGCGCTCATTCCGTTTCGCTTCCAGTGACGCGACCTGCGGGAGAGTCGGTCGCATACGTGCAGTCTCATGCATGACTGCACACATGCAGAGTTCCTTTCAACACCTCGCAGCCTTCCAGGGCACCATCGCTGTCCATCAGCGGGGTCGGCAGCGCCTGGCCGACGCTTGATAATGCGTGTTACAATGGTTCAGCGACACTTTGGTGCGCCCTAGCAATTGTGTCACCAATTATTTAATGGCATGCAGCCTACTAGTCCCAAGCCTTGTAAACCACAAGCGAACTTCCAAAGTACGTGTTGGACAAAACATATTTGCACTGAAAGAGATGCTTGTTCATTAAGCAACAGCACTCCAGCTCTTGAAAGAGAGCAAACTGCCGCACAACGCGATAACATGCGTTTGTTCTCGTAAACACTACCTACAGTTGGTTATAATCCGATCGGTTGTGAAGCGATTTTACTTGAGGCAGCACAAAGCCTATGAGCGATGCGCTCTTTCTTGATCCGCCAACGATTCGGAGCACCGATAGCTTGCCGGTTCGTACCACCACCCCTGACCTGCTCGATTTCAATAAGGTGGCTGCCCATATCGAGCGCGCTGTTGAACGAGGACGATACCACGGCCCAACGGACACTCAGGCGTACCTGCTGCACAAACAGTGTCTCGTTGCCGTTGGAGCCGAGCTGTATGTCACACTCGCTGGCATGCTGTGCTTTGGGCGCGAGCCACAGACGGTATTTCCGCGCGCCAATGTGGATATCGGTCACTATCGCGGCAGTGAAACGGTCTCATTCGAGGTCGTCCATCTCGAGAAAGAGATTGGCGGAACGATTTTTGACCAACTTGCGCGCGTCGAAAGCTACTTGTGGACGAATATGCACCACGGCATGACACTGAGCGAAAACAGCTTTCAGCGTATCGAGGTACACGAATATCCGCAGGCAGTCATCCGTGAGCTGTGCGTCAACATGCTCGCCCACCGCGACTACGCCAACTTCCTCTCGTCGGCCCGCGTGCAGCTCTTCCGTAATCGCATCGAGTGGATCAGTCCCGGTGGGCTGCCGCCAGGC
>CAXSHQ010000379.1:2686-3689 GCA_964236875.1 uncultured Acidobacteriaceae bacterium
TTGAGAATATTCTCGCCGAGCAAGCCTCGCGCAACCCAGTGATCCTCTCGATTCTGTACGAGGCGGGCTATGTGGAGGCGTTTGGGCAAGGGCTGGATACTGTGGTTGCGGTGCTGGCGCGCGAGGAGATGGCCCCGCCACGCTTTCACGATACGGGCGCGTCGTTTATCGTAACGATCCACGGCCAATCAGCGGAGGCTATGCAGGGCGGAGGCGGCGCGCTGCTTCAGCTCAATGAATCGCAGCGCACGATCCTGAATTTGCTGCGCACGCGGGGCGAGGCGACCCCACGCGATCTGCGGTCTTTGTTTCCTGACCGTGCCGAGCGTTCCATTCAGCGGGATATCAAGGGGCTGGTGGAAGCGCGCTTGATCGTGACCAGTGGCGGCTCGCGCTCACTGCGCTACCGGCTGATCAACGATTCTAACTAGTGACGCTCTGCACGGACTAAAGTCCGACAGCTTCTTAGACTACGCATGCATATCCATACGGCGAACCGTACCTTTTTGCTACGTTGACGCCTAAAGGCTCCGTCCGAGCCTATCTCTCCGAAGAGAGGAGTTGCACCGTACAAAGGAACATGACCTGATATATTTTACCCCGCGCAGGCGTGATTGGCGCGGGAACCAGCAACATACCCTGATTGTTCAGGTGCGACTGCCCGAAGGCAGGAACCGTGCAGGCCGAAGCCCCACAGTGATTAGAGTATACCATAATCGGTACTATTCCGCAATAGGAAGCTCTAAACGCGAATACACTCTCCAATTCGTTCTGGCTAAAGCCACCCACAAACCTGCCTATCTGCTCGGACTCACGTCCGGCAGCTTGCGGCGGGTTCCGCTTGGTCACGCGCCATCGCTCTTGCGTATTCCCGACATTCCCGCCATGGCATGGCGGGAATGTGGAAAAGAGTGGCGCTTATCAGGCCGAAACTGGCGTGCTAAACGCTTGCCAATGGCGGGAATACGCGCTACGATCGGTATCATAAGAAGCGTTTTTTTGG
>CAXSHQ010000379.1:3715-4344 GCA_964236875.1 uncultured Acidobacteriaceae bacterium
CCGCGCTCGGTGCGTCGCGCGTCCCTTGCCGTATGGCAAAGGGCATGCATAGTGTCGCCCTCATACTATAGCGCTGCGCCATACCCTTGTCAAGGCGGCAGTGTTGCAGTACGGGCGGCTGGAAAGAAAGCCGCTATGTCCGCTCACCAACGTGCGTGGAGCGCGCCTTCGCCACCAAGCGAGGCAGCACCACTGCGTGAAGGGTATGTCATCGTTCCTACACGGCTGGTGCTTGACCTGCGTGATACGCCGCTCGCGATTGGACTGTATAGTCTTGTAGCGCGCCTGTATCTGGTTGTACAAGCCCCCGTTCCGCTTTCTACGCCCGATGTGCAACGCTACAATCCTGACCTCAGTCGAGGTGCAGTTGTGCGCGCCTTTCAACGCCTGGTGCGCGGTGGGTGGCTGCACGAAGCCACACAGCCGGGCCATAAGACATGCTACACCCCTACCTGGGGCCTGGTTGGTGGCGCTCCCCGCTGCTGGCAGATCGGCGCGCCTGCGCTCGATCAATCGCCGCGCCGCGGCCTCGTGGCGGCGCGCGAGGTCGCGCACGTCGCTGAGCAGCTCGCTCAGCACGGGCACCCGGTCGACGCCCGAGCGCCCACCGGCCCCGGGGTCGACCTCGC
>CAXSHQ010000380.1:0-3211 GCA_964236875.1 uncultured Acidobacteriaceae bacterium
CGTTCCGCCGCCATTGTCCCCGGAGTGTTGAACGACCTGGTGCGGCGCGATATTGATCGTCTGCACCACACGCCCGATCTCACCGGCCTTCACCAGGTCGCCCGCCTTCACCGCCGCCTTCACCTCCAGCCGCTCGCTGTACATGATGGCGTAGGTCCGCTTCATCTCGTGGCTGACTTTTCGAATCTCCGCCAGCTGATCGAGCGTGGTCATACCCGGTTTGTCGGAAAGGAAATCCTTGCCCGCGCGCATCGCGCGCACCGCAATCCCGGCACGCTCATTGGGAATCGCTGACGTCAGCACCAGTTGGATCGACGGGTCCTGAAGGACCTCGGCTTCGGTCGCTGCGGACTTCGCCTGCGGATAACGTTTGAGGAACTCCGCGCGTCTTTGGGGCTCCGCCGCATACACACTCACCAGCGTGCCGCCGCCCCGGATCATCGCGCCCACCATGCCATAGATGTGGTCATGGCTCATGCCGCACACACTGAACCGAACCGGAGACTTGGGTGTGGCTACCGCCTGTCCGCCGGTCTCCGCAATCTCATGCACCACACGCTCACCCGGCGCGAACGAGAACGCTGCAGGCGACATCGCTCCCAGCATGCCCGCCGATCCAATCGCCTTCAAAAACGGACGCCTGCCTGAACGCATACTTCCCCCTGTGCACTGCGGTTCCGCCCAAGCCGCTGGTTCACTCCCATGGCGAGCGCGCGAAAGGCGGCGTCTGCCACGCTATGCGGTTTCAGCCACCTTTGCAAGCTCTCCAGCGTTTTCCGAGGAACCTCTGAACAAGTCTCCGTTTCGTCAGGGCGGGGCTTCAGCCCCGCCGTAAACGCCGCAAAACCAATGCGGCTTTAGCCACTGAGGGATGCTTACGGACTGGATCAGACCGCCCTTAGAGTCGTTCCCTTCCGGTATAGCGACGACCTCCCTGCATTGTCATCAAAGCCGAAGCCCGGTCTTGTTAAGGGCACGGCTTCAGCCGTGCCGTAGAACACCATACGGAGCGCGGCTTCAGCCGCTGAGGTTTTGCTCCCAACTAAGCACGTCACTCCTCAGCCGACGCACTACCAATCCGTCAGCGTCCCATCCAGCAGCCGAGCCACTGGCAGGTACGCACGCTCATAGGGGTACTTCGCCGCCAGCGTCTCATCGATCTCCACACCCAACCCGGGCTTCTCCCCCGGATGCATATACCCCGCCTCGAAGCGGTACGCGTGAGGAAAGACCTCATCCGTCAGCGCCGTATGCGGCATGTGCTCCTGGATACCGAAGTTGTGCACCGCCAGCCCGAAGTGCAGGGCCGCCGCCATGGTCACCGGCGAAAGGTCCGTAGCCCCGTGGAAGCCGGTCTTCACGCTGTACACCGCCGCAAAATCCGCGGCCTTCTTCAGCGCCGTAATCCCGCCTCCATGCACGATCGTCATCCGTATGTAATCGATCCACTGGTGACGGATCAGGTCATGCGCATCATGGAACGAGCTGAACACCTCACCGGTGGCAATGGGCGTCGTCGTGTGCTGCCGGATCAGCGCGAAGTTCTCCTGCAGTTCCGCCGGCACAGGGTCCTCCATCCAGAACAGGTCATACGGCTCCAGCGACTTACCTAACCTTGCCGCCTGGATCGGCGTCAGCCGATGGTGCACATCATGCAGCAGATGCACATCCTCGCCCACTGCCAGGCGCACTGCCTCAAACAGCTTCGGCGCAAAGCGCAGGTACTTCTCCGTCGACCACAGACTCTCGCCGGGCAGCCCACGCTCTGCGGGCTCATAAGGCTTGCCGGCCTTCGGCACGCCGTAGCTCGAAGACACGCCCGGCACCCCAGCCTGCGCCCTCACCGCCAGATACCCTTCGCCCATGTGCTTCTGCACGGAATCCACGGCTTCGCTGATGTCCGCGCCGTTGGCATGCGTGTAGACCAGGCAGCCCTGCCGGCTCGCGCCGCCCAGCAGGTTGTACACCGGCGTATTCAGCGCCTTGCCCTTGATGTCCCAAAGCGCCACATCCACCGCCGCAATGGCGGACATCGTCACCGGCCCGCGCCGCCAGTATGCTCCGCGGTACAGGTACTGCCACATGTCCTCGATCGCAAACGGATCGCGCCCGATCAGGCATGGAATCACGTGCTCGCTCAGGTAGCTCGCCACCGCCAGCTCACGCCCATTCAGCGTCGCATCGCCCAGCCCATGGATACCTTCGTCCGTCTCCACGCGCAACGTAACGAAGTTGCGGTCCGGCGAGGTAATGATCAAGCGCGCATTCGTGATCTTCATCGTGAAGCTCCTTAGGGAGAGGGTGAACACTGCTCAACCTGTCTAGCTGCCTCCATTGTCATCCTGAGCGAAGCGAAGGATCTGCTTTCTGCTCGTGCTCCCGCCAACTCACCGGGAAACGCCACAGCTCATTGCGGCGTAACCGGCCCATTCGGGCCAATCTCGATGTAGTCCACCGGCGCATACTCCCGGAAGTCCCGGGCGATGCGTGCATTCGGATTGATCGCGCCCGCCGCCGCCGGAGCCGGTGGCGTATTCAACTCGGGCCGCATATCCGGAACGCCCCGCACCATCAGCGTATCGCCAGCCTTCAGCGCGACCGCATGCGCCGTAAACCGCGTGGACGTACTCCCATCCGGCTTCGGACCGAACTGCGCCGGCGGCACTGTTGCATCCGCCGCCCAGCGCGCCATACTCCTGCCGTTCACCATCAGCTCAAACCGCGACACACCACGCCACACATCGAAGTACTGCACCGCCACATCGTACTGCCCTGCTGGCTTGTTCACCGTCGTGCTCAACGTGCAGCCCGCCGCCTCGCGGCACTCCACAGCCTTCCCGCCACTCGCCGTCTCCCAGGGATCCACATCCACCGGCGTATAGCCGCTCGCTTGCATCGCTTCCGCCTCGATCCGGTTCCGGTCGTGCCCTACGCGTCCCTGCGCGTCCGCGATCCCGGAGATGCGCGCAAACCAGTTGTCCACCGCGTCACGCCACACCAGCGCATGACCAGCCTGGTACTCCAGCAGCGCCAGCACCTGCTCATAGCGCTCCTCGTCCACCTTGCCCTTTAGCGCCATCCACTGCGGCACATACTCCGCCGCCGCCCGCGCACTCTCGTAGTGCACGTCATAGATCGACTGCACCAGCGTCTTGCCCGAATGCAGCCTGTAGTCATACGGCACATGATGGAAGAACAGCAGCAGCTCATC
>CAXSHQ010000380.1:3255-4343 GCA_964236875.1 uncultured Acidobacteriaceae bacterium
GGCTAGTTCTGACGGGTATTGCGCAGCAAAACCCGTCCCGCTTGAAGTCCGGTCCATGCCGATGCCGTCCTTCTCGCCGCGGAACCACTGCCCCCATCCGTTGCGTTCCGCCGACTCGATCCCCGGCCCATAGTGATAGCCCAGGATGTTGGTCAGCGTGCCCATGCCGTTCGGCCCGGTATAGCCCTCATACACGCGCCAGCTCTTCAGCTCCATCGCCTTGATCGCGCTGTCCACCTGCGGGTCGTTCCCCCACGTCAGCCGCGTCCACGTATCGATGATCTGCTCCAAGGAAGTATCCGGATTCCACGCCAGCTTGCCGAAGCCATACAGGTTCGCCAGCGCCATCGGATGATGCAGCCAGTTCGCCTCCATCCCCACATTGGTCACGGACACAAAGCCGCTCATCCGCGCCTTTCCATCCGCCTGAGGAAACGCCCGCCCCGTCACGATCGCTTTCACCGGCATCGCCCGCCCACCCGCGCGCATGTCCGTATCGAGCACCCACTTCCACATGCTCGGCAGAAAGATCATGTGCCGCTGCTGCCCGGTGTACTCCTGCGCCGTCTGCACCTCCATCGCCACATTGGTGTGGGGCAAGGCCGCAAACAGCGGCGACACCGGCTCGCGCGTCTGGAAGTCGATGGGCCCTTCCTTGATCTGGATCACCACATTGGGCTCGAACTGCCGGTCATACTTCACAAAGTTGTCCACGCCGGCACGCGCGCGATCCGCCTTCGGGTCCTTCCAGTCCAAATGGTTGTTGTAGACAAACCCGCGATACAGCACCACGCCGCCATGCGGCTTCAGCGCCCGCGCCAGCACGTTCGCTGCATCCGCCGGCGAGCGCCCATACTGCGACGGCCCCTTGCGCCCCTCTGAATCCGCCTTCACCGTGAACCCGCCAAAGTCCGGGATGAGCGTGTAGATCTCATCCCCCTTCGCCTTCCACCACGCAATCACATTCGCATCCAGCGGATCGAACGTATCCAGCTTGCCCACCACCTGCGGACTGGTGAGATCGATGGACATCGCCAGCTTCACGCCCCAAGGCCGAAACGCATCCGCGATGCGCGAAAACTCACGGA
>CAXSHQ010000381.1:0-4339 GCA_964236875.1 uncultured Acidobacteriaceae bacterium
ACTCGGCCTGATTGTGATGTTCCACACCTCGGACCCCGCCGCTTTTTATCTGCCAATCGACCGATACAACGAGCGCTATGAGGAGCTTGCCGCGCATCCCGATTGGGCTTTCAACGACGTCTCCCAGGGAAAGTGGGAGCTGCTAGCGCAGCGCAACACCATCTTCGGACGCCACCCCGCAACCCGATTCGTGGGCGCTCACGTCGGCGAAAGCGGAGAAGACCTTGGCTTCGTACGCAGCATGCTGGAGACCTATCCCAACGTCTGGCTCGATATTTCCGCCCGAGTCTCGGAACTGGGCCGCCAGCCTTATACCGCCCGCAAGCTCTTCCTCGACTTTCCCGACCGCCTCATCTTCGGGACAGACCTTCCCCCTGAAAAATCAATGTACAGCCTTTACTTCCGGTTTCTGGAAACGGCGGACGAGTACTTCCCTTATCCTTCGCACGCATCCCGCCAGGGCCGATGGGATGTATACGGTCTTTATCTTCCAGACGAAGTGCTCAAGAAGGTTTATCGCGATAACGCTCTCACCCTCCTCCGCCGGTAGGCCTATTCTGTTCGGCCTACACCATAGAGCGATACCGGTGCCGCTAGAGACTGGGCCGTCGCAACAGCCCCAAAGATCCCGAAGTCTCCGACTCCCCTTGGGAACTTTGAAGCGTCAAGACGCCCAACTCACAAAAAGCATAAACATGAGGTTGATGGTGGCCCGGGCAGGAGTCCAACCTGCGACCTTCGCGTTAGGAAAGCGTTTCTGCCCGTGCAAGGTGATGCTACTCTTTGCAACGCTACGCTGCAAATACCCTTGTAAACATTGATTATTATTTGATACGAGCCGCTGCGATGCGTTGCATAGAATTGCAGGGATAGACGAACAAAAGTATCCCAAAAGTATCCCAATTCGAGATATGCTGTTTTGGAGGCGGCGACCGTCGCCTTTTGTTCCAGAGGTTCCCAGATGCCCAGGCCCCCAGCTCCAGTCAAAGGTGTTTATCAGCGAGACGACGATCCCAGCGGAAACTGGTATGCGCGCTTCCGTATCGACGGAAAGCTCGTCAAGAAGTCCTTCGGTTCCGACCGAGCGGCCGCAATCGAGTACGTTGAGAAGGCTCGAACGCTGAGACGTTCGGGCGAGGGCCACATTCCAAAGTCCGCCAGAGGCGTCCCTAAGACTGCGAAGGAACTTGAATCAACGGCTCAAAATTCCTCCGTGCTCATCGCCGAGTTGTGCGATGACCTCCTGCGACATATTCAGAGCAAACCGAACGTCTACAAAGACCAGCGTAATCCTCCCTACCGAATCGGCATGATCAAGAAGGTGTTTGGGGATCGTCCAGCCACCTCAATCAGGCCCTACGAGATCGCCGACTGGTTGGACAGTCTCGGACGAGCTCCGGCGACCGTGAACCGGTATAAGGTGACACTCTCTTCGATCTACCGCTATGGGAAGCAGAGGGACAAAGTCCAGGTCAATCCCGCACGAGAGGTCGCTCAGCAGAAGCTGAACAATGGGATCGTCCGTTACCTGAAGCCCGACGAAGAAAAGCGCCTTCGAGCCGTTTTGCAAAAGGCTGTAGATGCTTGCGGCCCGCAGAATGAACAGCGTCGTAAACGCCTGCAGCACCGCATCTACGAGCTGGATGTGGCACTGGGGACCGGAATGAGGAAGGGTGAACAGTACGGTCTTCGATGGTCGGACATCGACTTTGACCGTCGGGTCATCACCTTGCGGGACACAAAGAACGGTTCCAGCCGGACGGTTCCCATGATTGACGATGTCGTATCTGCCTTTAGGCAGCTCAAGAAACTGTCGCTCGAACGTAAAGACCGCGCTATTGACCGGCCAAACGCCGCACCTGACGATGTCGTGTTCGGGATAGGAGATAACAAGAAGTGGTGGGAGGCTGCGCTCAAGGACGCAAAGATCAAGGCCTTCAGGTGGCATGACTTGCGACACACCTTCTGCTCAAGGCTGGCTCAAGCAGGTGTAAGCCTTAAAGTCATTCAGGAAGCAGCCGGCCACAAGACAATCCAAATGTCGGCCCGCTATGCCCACATGGATCACACTACCTTGCAGAACGCGATGTCGGTTTTGAACCGGAACGCGGCAGCGTAAAGACGGCGGCACATTGAGCAATCTGCCGCTATAATGAGAGCAGATTGCGCGGAGGTCCTATGCCCGAAGCTGTTGTCAGCCCAAATCCCGTTGCACCGCCCCAAAACCATCGGCGTGAACCTTCAGTCTTTTACCGCCGCATGGAACGAAAGCTCGGAACGGGAACGCTGACCTCTGACAGCGATTTGGCTCGTCTGGTGGAGGAGCGGCTGCCACTGCTTTCCATTGAGTCTTTGACTTCGCATGGCCTCAGCGACGAAGAAATCTACACCTATATTGTTCCCCGTAGAACGCTGGTACATCGGAAGTCCAAGCGCGAGCCGCTTACCCACGACGAATCCGACCGTGCCGTGCGTATCGCCAGAATCACTTCCCTGGCCGAAGAGGTCTTCGGTGACGATGCGAAAGCCGGTCGATGGCTCCGCAAAATTAAAGAGCGTTTCGACGGACGGACTCCGTTGGAAGTCTCCCGAACCGAAGCGGGGGCGCGTCTCGTAGAAGAGATGCTGCTGCAATTGGATTACGGCATCTTTGCATGAGCGGTGGAGTCACCTTATGGCGCGTGAGCAACTACTCCACCTTGGACGGCGTGGGTGGGACGTATGTGGCCGGGCGTTGGCACACGAAAGGCCATCCCATTGTCTATTGCAGTGAGGACCCTTCCACGGCTCTGCTCGAAACTCTTGTTCACATCGAGATCGATGCCGAGGATCGACCGCAAATCTTCCAAGTATTGAAGATTCAGTCGTCTGCGGCCCTTACGGTCGAGCGGGTGAATGTGAAGAAGTTGAGTTCCGATTGGCGAACCAATTTGGCTGTAACAAAGTCGATAGGTGACGACTGGCTTCGGTCGCTGAGGAGCCTGCTTCTGGAAGTCCCAAGCGTTCTCGTTGCCGAACGCCGAAACTTCTTGATCAACCCGCTCCATGCGGAGATGAAGAAGCTGCGAATTACGGCACGCTACTCCCATCCCTTCGACCAACGATTCTTCAAGTAAAAGCTGAGTGATGCGCGGGGAGCATCATGTTGGGCCTCAAACTCATTGGACGCGGGGCTTGAGCGGCCCATAAGGTCTGGCTATCGCAACTGAATTCACCGTTGCTGGAGGTAGCCAATGATCCGCCAAAGCACTTCTGCAAGCCGTCCAAACCGCCCTGCCAATCGCAAGGCCTCACCCTTCTCAAAGCAGTCCCTTGCCCACGCATTCCGCGTGATGGCAGCCACCGTCCCCCAGCAGCCAGAGGCACCCTCTCCGCTGAAGAAGAGCACTCCCGTGATCGTCGGGTTGATCGCTATCGTCGCGCTGATCGGAATTGCGAACTTATCGAGTTTGGTAAGCGGCAACAAGAGGGCCGCGCCAGCCAGTGCGATGCCGATGCGCCCTGCGTCTGCCAACCCGCAGCAAGTTAGCAGCTTCGAGACGCAGCAGCACCTGCAGGCGCAGCGGGATGCTGACGATCGTCAGCATCAACAGGAGCTTGCTGCCTTACAGCAGCAGCTCCAGGCTGAGCAGGCCGTACCCGGCCCCGAATCCGCCGGGACCGCTCCCATGACTGCCGCGCAGCGCAACGCGATCTATGGCGATAGTCCGAACGCGCCGAAACAGACCTCCAATGTCTCTCAGGCACAGGCTGAGGCCAAGCAGAAGGCATTGGTGCGGGAGAAGTTGCATCAAGATGCTCTCAGCAGCGATACCGTGGCAATCGACTTCGCCCATTCTGCGGCACCCACCGGCACCCCAGCCCAGCCTACCGCTGTTTTGGGCGAACGCGAGGAGATGACGCCAAATGCCTTCACGGAGACCCTTGCGGTCTCCCCCTCAAATGGAGGGGATGGTAGAAAGCAGCCAAACGTCCAGGCCGTCGCAGAGCAGCAGCCTAAGAGCAACGGAAAGAGCGACCCGATGGCTGGATATGACTTCAATGGCTATCAGGGAAGGCTATATCGGGTGTTCGAGGGAACGGTTCTTGAAGGGGTCGTCACCAACCACATCGATGGCGGCTTGAGTGGCCCCATCCTCATCATGCTCACTACCGACTATTACTCCCACGACCACCAGCAGCTTCTCATGCCGCAAGGGACTCGACTCATTGGGAACGTGCAGAACGTGGGCAATGCCCAACAGAGGAAGATGTTCGTCACCTTCCACCGTGCAGTGTGCCCGGATGTGGAGTGCCCGATCTTTTGTGCCGTTGGAAGAGTTAGTGTAGCGCAGCTATT
>CAXSHQ010000382.1:0-2974 GCA_964236875.1 uncultured Acidobacteriaceae bacterium
GAGCCCAGCGGCACGCTATCCGTTGCCGGCAGTCACGCCACCACCACCGCCGACGCCCCGACTCCTTCACACACGGAAGCGCAGCCTAGCGGCGCCTTCGCCTCCGCTGCCTCGCAGACGCCCATCACCTCCGCGCCTGATTCGACTCAACCGGCCGACGCTTTCCCCCAGATCACCATCGACGACTTCGCCAAGGTCGAGCTCCGCGTCGCCGAGATCAAGGTCTGCGAGCGCATCCCCAAAGCCGACAAGCTCCTCCGCCTTGAGGTCGACCTCGGCCCGGACTTTCCAGCCACCCGCCAGATCCTCTCCGGCATCGCCGAACACTACACCCCCGAAGACCTCATTGGGCGACGCATCATCGTCATCACCAATCTCGCTGCCCGCAAGATGCGCGGCCTCGACTCCCACGGCATGCTCCTCGCCGCATCCGGTCCTGACGGGGGCAAGCCCATCCTCGCCACCGTCCCCGAAGGTGTCCCTCTTGGCTCCCGTCTCAAGTAGCCCCTTGACAGATAGCACCCGCAAAACAGGCCCGGCATCGAGCCGGGCCTGTCTCCTATCCACATATCTGCCCCGCAAAGCCCAGACCTAACCCGCCTGCGTTGAAGACTTTGCGTACAACGGAGGGGGGAGGGGCCTACACCTTCGGCTGGCTGATCTCCACCACGAAATACAGCGCCGGCGTCGTTCCCACATTCTTCATCCCATGCAGCTTCATGGAAGCCGTATAGATCACATCTCCCGGCCCCACCGGCTCGGTCTTGCCTTCGTTATAAAACTCCAGTTTTCCTTCCCGGATCATCACAAACTCCGAGTCGCGGTGCTGGTGAGGCGGATGAGGCATCTGGCCCGCGGGCAGCATACTCAGGTGCGACGCCACATACTCGCCTGTCGGCAGCGTCCCGTGCATGACATCCCGCCGCCACCCACCATTCGCATTCTGCGTGACCTTCATCTCAGAAAATCTGTAGACCTTCGACCCTGATAAGTCCGCACCACTCGCGGCAGCAGCGCCGCTCTGCGAAGTCCCGACCTGCGCATCCATGCTCGTCGCCGCGAGCGCCGCAAAGGTAGCCAGCGCCGCACACATCTCCCGCCTGTTCATCTCGCTCATCGTTGCCTCCTAAACGTCTCCACCAACTGACACTACAAAGTAACTCACCGGCCCACTCCCCGCATTACGCACCTGGTGCAGCGTCCCTTTGGCTACCAGGATCACATCGCCCGCTTCCGCCCGATCCACTTTGCCCTCATGTACGAACTCCAGTACACCTTCACGCACGCAGATGAACTCCGTATGCGCGATCGTGTGTGCCGCATTCGGCGTCAATCCCGCAGCCTGGAGGCTCTCATGCACTCGCACTCGCTCGCCCGTGGTCAGCGCGCCTGAGCCCACAGCGCGGCTCTCGCTCCCATTCGCATTCCGCCGTGCCGGCAGTTCGGCAAAGCGGTACACCTTCGACTCCGCAGGCCACGAGCCCGCCTTCTTCTCCTGCATCACTTCACCTCACGTCCCATCGCTCATCCGCTTCCCACAACACGATACGCTTGATGGGAGATGCTGATTGATTCCCACTGCCACCTCGACGATTACCCCGATCTCTCAGCGGTCCTCGCCCGCGCCCACGCCGCCGACGTCGGCCAGCTTCTCGCCGTCGGTATTGGCGATGGCCCGCACGAGATGCACCGCGCGCTCGAGCTTGCTCACCTGCACTCCGGCAAGCCCGATACCCCGCGGATCTTCGCCTCCGCCGGCATCCACCCGCAGGAAGCCCACCAGGCTACCCCGGACGCCCTCGCCAAACTCCGCACCCTCGCCGCCGATCCACTCTGCATCGCTATCGGAGAGATCGGCCTCGACTATTATCACCTCGACAATCCCGAGCCTTCCATCCAGCACGCCGCCTTCATCGCACAAATACAGACCGCCGCAGAGCTCGGCAAGCCCATCCTGATCCACTGCCGCACCTCCGAGCTCGCGCGCCCCGACGCCAAAGCCAAGTTCGGCGCTGCCGACGCCTGGGAAGACCTCCTTGCCCTTCTCGCCGAACACTGGACACCCACAGGCCTCCCAGGCATCATGCACTGCTTCAGCGGCAACGAAGCTCAGGCCGAGCGCTCCCTCCGTGCGGGCTTCTACCTGTCCTTTGCTGGCAACCTCACCTATCCCAAGTCCACCGTCATCCAACAGGTCGCCAGAGACGCGCCCGCGGACCGCATCCTCATCGAAACCGACGCCCCCTTCCTCGCGCCCATCCCCCTGCGCGGCCAGCAGAACGAGCCCGCGCACGTAGTCCATACCGCCGCGTTCCTCGCCAATCTTCTCGGCGTATACCTCGCCGACATCGCGCACCAGACCACTTCGAACTTCCACACACTCTTCCCCACGACAGGCGCGTAATCCGCACCATTCCCTTGGCGCAACTTGCGTTCCTCCGCGCACTTCGCAGCAAGGCTTTTGCCTTGTCCTCCCGCACACGGCATACTAGACAACGCAAAGGAAACAGCACATGCCCGCAGACCAGAGCTTCGACGTAGTCAGCAAAGTAGACGTCCAGGAAGTCAAAAATGCCATCGACCAGGCCAGCAAGGAAGTCGGTGCCCGCTTCGACCTCAAGAACTCCAAGTCCACCATCGCGCTCGAGGGCGACGAAACCGTCCAGCTAGCCAGCCAGGATGAGTACACCCTCAAAGCAGTCATCGAGATCCTGCAGCAGAAGTTCGTCAAGCGCGGCGTCTCGCTCAAGAATCTCGAGTACGAAAAGGTGGAGTCCGCAACCGGCTCCAGTGTTCGCCAGAAGATCAAGCTCAAGCAGGGTGTCTCCTCCGAGATAGCGAAGAAGATCGTCGCCATGATCAAGGATTCCAAGAAGAAGTCTAACGGCAGCATTCAGGGCGACACCGTACGCGTCACCAGCAAAGACCTCGACACGCTGCAGGAGATCATGGGCATGTTGCGCGGCAAGGACAT
>CAXSHQ010000382.1:2984-4328 GCA_964236875.1 uncultured Acidobacteriaceae bacterium
ACCTGCAGTTCACAAACTTCCGCTCCAACTAGCGATTCAGCACGGCGCAAGCGGCTTTGCTGCCGTCCGATGTTCGGCGCGCGACGTTTGCTACTCTAATGTGCAGCGTGGATTCCCTGCACATCGCATCGGCTGCCGAAGTCTTCGACCTGCTTCGCGACGACCTCGCCGCAGTTGAGCGTGAGTTCGGCGTCCAGTCGCAGTCCCCCATCTCGGTTGTCACCGAGATCGCCGACTATCTGCTGGGCGGCGGCGGCAAGCGCATTCGTCCGCTGCTGCTGCTCCTTTCCGCGCGCGCACTGGGCTGCACGGACGAGGCTCGCATCCGCCTCGGCGCCGTGGTCGAAATGCTCCACACTGCCACCCTGGTGCACGACGACATCATCGATGAAGCCAGCACCCGCCGCGGCCGGCCATCGTCCAACGCCACGTGGGGCAACTCCAAATGCGTGCTCGCCGGCGACTGGCTCTACATGCAGGCGTTCCAGACCGCATTGGCAGAGCGCAACTTCCGCATCCTCGACCTGCTCATCTCGCTTACCCAGCAGATGGTCGAAGGCGAGCTCCTGCAGATGCAGAAGCTCGGCCACCTCATCAACGAAGAAGAGTACTTCGACCTCATTTACCGCAAGACAGCTTGCCTGTTCCGCGTATCCATGCAACTGGGCGCCGTACTTGCGGATCCGCAAATCACCAGCGAGATACCGTTCGAGTCCGCGGTCGGCGAGTACGGCCGCAATCTCGGTCTAGCCTTCCAGATCGTCGACGATGTGCTCGACCTCACCGCGCAGGACCAGGTCCTTGGCAAGCCCTCCGCCTCTGATCTCCGCGAAGGAAAGGCCACGCTCGCGGTCATCCACGCCCTCGAGCGCGGCACCGGCGCGGAGCGGGAAGCAATCCGCACCGTCCTCGCCGACCGCAGCTTCAGCCGCGTCCAGCACTCCGAGATCCTGGCGATCCTGCAACACCACGGCTCCATCGCCTACGCCATGGACACTGCCTGCGCCTACGCCGAAGCGGCCCGCCAGTCCATTGCCGAGCTTCCCGACAGCGACGCCAAACGCGCCTTACTCTGGGTCCCAGGCTTCGTCACCAGCCGCGATCGCTAACGAAAGCTGTTCTCTTCAGGCGCAGTCGTGCCGTTCCACTACATTGCCAGAGAAGCAGTCGTTTGACCTGAGGTGCTCACCTGAGCGCCGGGATACCGGCATCGCCGAGGAACCCGCTCTTGCAGAGACCAACAGCCACCAACGCAGACATCAGACAATTTTGGCCTCCAAAGTTTGGGGTCTAGATGTGGAGTCTCAAGAGGTTGTTCCTAGTCAGTCCGGCGCGCGAGGCTGG
>CAXSHQ010000383.1:0-3138 GCA_964236875.1 uncultured Acidobacteriaceae bacterium
CCTGCGCGCTTCCAGCTTCAGCCCCAGGGTCTGTACGGACTGCAGCACCGTCTGCCCTTCTTCCGGCCCCGCATCGATGGGCTCTCCGCCCGGTGGAGTGGGCAGATCCATGCCACTTGCCTTTACCATCGATAGGATCTCCGCCAGTGAAAGCTCGAGATCGGCCTGGTAGAAGCCTTTTATGCCCGTCACATCGACGACTTGGCGGCTGCTGCCACCGCCCATTTGCGTGACCCGGGTGAGCATGTCCGAATCCCGCCATCGTCACGGCACTCGCCTGAATATGCAGAGTCCTCGTCTGCGGGTCCATCTTCTGCGTGAAGATGCCCTTGTCGCCCATATTGGTGGTTGAGCTCCCATCCGGGTTCACTTTAATTCGTATGGGGCCATCGAGCGAGTCCATCTTCATCTCACCCGGTTGCAACGGACTGTTCTCGTCAAGCGGCGCCGGAGCTTGCGCAGCGGGCTTCAGTTTGGACCCACTCTTCCCCACAACGAGCGCCAGCACGGGACGCTCTTCATTGGATGGATGTGTCACCAGCTTGAACCGCTCCTTGAGCAGCGCCTGCAGCATCGCGGGCGCATCTTGTTTCACGGAGCCTTCCGGCATCTTCGCCGCGATATCGAACCGCGTCGTCGCCAACCAGTCCGGCCCGGACACCTGATAAGGCTTCAGGTTGTACGCCACGGCAATCAACTCACGCATGGACACATAGGTGTATTCCGCGCGTCCATTCTCCACGTGAGGGCCAATCTTCGGCGCCTGCCCAGCCTGCACGGATGCAGCGATTTTTGCCATATCCAGCGGCGCTGCCGGTTTGACTGTCGCAACTTCGAAAGCCGTTTGCGCCCGCATCGCGCACGTCATGATCAGCGCCGCCGCGAACCAACAAATTCCAAGCCTCTTCCACATTCCACATCTCCTGGAGCCGCGGTACTTCCGCATTCCCGCTACCCATCCCATGGTGCCACGAATGGCACTATGACAGAGCGGTAGCCGGCGGTCGGCTTCTGTTACCCGACGCTCGGGAATTACAAACGATCGGCGAAACGCAGACTCACGAGCGTCAGCGGACCTTACGCAGCCGCCTCATTTTCGAAGTACAGGTATTTGCGCCAGTTGGCGTCGGCGGAGCCGATCATGCGCATGATGTGGCGCGAGGTGTGGAGCGAGAACGGGCGTGGCTCGCGGAGCAGGCGCATGTCGGTGAGCTCGTGGAGCATGGCGTTGCCCTTGCGGCGGTTGCAGCCGCGGCAGCAGGCGACGAGGTTCTCCCAGGTGCTCTGGCCGCCGCGCGAGCGCGGGATCACGTGGTCGAGCGTGAGGTCGGCCGCGGTCAGGACGTCTTCACAGTACTGGCAGGTGTTGCGGTCGCGCAGCAGGATGTTCTTGCGGCTGAGCGCGCGGGTCTGGTGGGGGATGCGGCGGTACTCCAGCAGGCGGATGACGCTGGGCATCTGGATGACGGCGCGGTGCGAGCGCAGGATGGTTCCCTGCTCTTCTTCGGTGCGCGCGACTCCCTTGAGCACGAGGACCAGGGCCCGGCGTGCGCCGCAGATGTTGATGGGCTCGTAGCTGGCGTTCAACACGAGCACTGGCGTCTGCATGGCCGGCTGGCGGAAAACGCCGGCGCGGATGTCGATGGCCTCAGCCCGCGCAGTGCCCGCAACGGGCTGCGTGGTGTGGTGGCGATTGCCGCCGTGGTGCTTGTGCGCTTTGTGCTTCTTGCTTTGCGTTCCTGCTCCCGCGTGCATTCCTGGCTCCTTTGAGGTGAGGTATTCAACGGTCTGCTTGCCGCTTTCTGAACTCTGGCTGCTAAGGCGGAGGTGGCAGTCCGGAAGGCGCGGACCACATGGCGACTTCCATGGGCCGGCCTCCGGGTTCGTCGGAGAAGGTTCGGGCGTAGGTCGCGACCCAGACTTTCGCTACGCCGGCCTTGAGCAGCACACGGGCACACTCGCGCGCCGTGGCGCCGGTGGTCAGGATGTCGTCGACCAGCAGGATCTCGCGGCCTTGCAGGGCTACAGAGTCAGTGACACGGAACGCGCCGCGGAGGTTGGCGCGGCGCTCGTGCGGCGCCATGGTGAACGATGAGTTGGTGTCACGCACACGGCGGAGGACGTCGCGGCGCAGGGTGAGCCGCCACTCCGGAGAGAGCTTGCGGAGCTGAGCCATGCCGGCTTCGGCGAGGAGCTCGGCCTGGTTGAAGCCGCGGCTTCGTGCGCGGGCGGCAAAGAGAGGCACGGGAACGACGAGCGCATCCGAGGCGGCGAAGGGCTGGAGCTTCTGCATGGCCTGGGCTATGCCGGGAGCGAGCAGACAGGTGGCGACGGCAGCCATGCCCTGGAACTTGAGCAGATGGAGGAGCTCGCGGCTGGTGTCGTCATACGCCGTGTAGGCGACGGCGCGGGTGAACTCCGGCGGAGCGATGCGGCAGACGTGACACTCGGTGACGCCGAGGGCGGCGGCGAAGCGGGAGGACTCGGGGTCGAGGGCGTCTCCACAGCTGCTGCAAAGGGCTTCAGTGCCAAGCGGCTGCACGCGGGCGCGGCAGGTCTCGCACACCGGAACGCGGCTCAGGTGCAGAAGCGGATCGCCGCAGAGGCGGCAATCGGAGGGGAATAGGACGTTGACGAGGTCCGCTGCAGGAGTGACAGCCCAGCGGGCAAGAGCAGGCAGGGCCGGTTTACTTCGAAGCACGCGGGTGACCGCGCGCCATCCATCCGATCCGCCACCCTGTCCAGGCGGACCGCCGCTTCCGAGCCGAACATCCCTCGCGCTAACGCTGAAGATGAGCCTCTCTCGGCCACGAGCGAGAAGAAACACCAGCTGGGCCGATATTCGCAGTATAGGCACAGGGGTGCGTGGAGAGTCAACAGGCGGACGCCGGGAAGATGCGCCGGCTTGGCTGGGCGTGACTGCCCGCAGCGGCCCCTCCTGCTACACTCAGCCGTTCCCATGCCTGTGCCTGCGCTGACTCAGCTCTCTCCCGACGAACAGCTTTTCCGCGACACGGTGCGCGACTTCGCGCGCAATGAGATCGCACCGCTGGCGCGCTCCATGGACGAAGCGCAGCAGTTCGACGCCGGGCTGCTGCATAAGCTGCATGCCAACGGGTTCATGGGCATCCAGGTGCC
>CAXSHQ010000383.1:3148-4311 GCA_964236875.1 uncultured Acidobacteriaceae bacterium
CGTGGCCGATGCGGCCGTGGGCATCGCCGGGTTGAGCGAGGGCCTCGGCAGCTATGCGTGGAGCGGCGCGGCGGGCACGCTGTTTGAAGCGGTGCTGGCGGTAGAGGAGATCTCCGCCGTGGACCCGGCGGTGGGCGTGCTGGTGGACGTGCAGAACACGCTGGTGCTGTCCGCGCTGATGCGCTGGGGCGACGAGGCGCAGAAGGAGCGATATCTGCCCAGGCTGGCGGAGTCGATGACGGGCGCGTATGCGCTCTCCGAGGCGGCGAGCGGGTCCGATGCGTTCGCGCTCCAGTGCCGCGCGACGCGCAATGAGGCGAGCGGCGAGTACGTGCTGAACGGCAGCAAGCTCTGGATCACGAACGCGGCCGAGGCGGGGTTATTCCTGGTGTTCGCCACGCTGGACTCCGCGCTGGGCTACAAGGGCATCACGTGCTTCCTGGTGGAGAAAGGCGCGGCGGGCTTCTCGCTGGGGCGCAAGGAAGACAAGCTCGGCATCCGCGCCAGCTCCACGTGCGAGCTGCTGTTTCGTGACTGCCGTGTGCCGGCGGAGAACGTGCTGGGAGAGCCGGGCAAAGGCTACAAGATTGCCATCGAGACGCTGAACGAAGGGCGCATCGGCATCGGCGCGCAGCTTGTGGGATTGGCGGCCGGAGCGTGGCGGCATGCGGCCCGGTATGCGCGCGAGCGCAAGCAGTTCGGCAAAGCGCTGACGGAGTTCCAGGCCATGCAGTTCCAGCTGGCCCGCATGGCGATGGATGTGGAGGCGGCGCGGCTGCTGGTCTACAACGCCGCGCGACTGAAGGATTCCGGTGCGGAATACCTGAAGGAAGCGGCGATGGCCAAGCTCTATGCCAGCGAAGTCGCGGAGCGCGTGGCGTCGCTGGCGGTGGAAGTGTTCGGCGGCGCGGGCTTCGTGAAGGAGTACCCGGTGGAGAAGCTGTACCGCGATGCCAAGATCGGGAAGATTTATGAGGGCACGAGCTTCATGCAGCTGGCGACGATTGCCAAGCTGACGATCCCGGGCGCGTGAAGCATCACCAGAGTAACGGCACGCCGTAGAGCGGCAGAGTCTCATCGCGACTCACAATAGTGAGCAAGTGCTGGCTTGCTTGCGCGATCAGAATGCGGTCGAAGGGGTCACCGTGGTGGAGTGGCAGAGA
>CAXSHQ010000384.1:0-3427 GCA_964236875.1 uncultured Acidobacteriaceae bacterium
GTGTGGCCGAGCTTGGACAGAGCGACGGCGTCACCGAGGGCCAGGGCGTTGCGCGCGGCGGACATCTGGCCCGGGTAGTCGGAGCGGAAGATGCCGGCAAGCTCGGCGAGGAACTCGATGTCGCCGTCCAGACGCTCCATCAGTTCGTCGCGATCCACGGCCGGCTCGGACCTGCTCTGTGCAATGTCCGACGCGGGTGGCGACTCCGGTTCGGGGACGGCTATAGCGACAGGAGCCGGAGCCTTCTTCGCGATGTACTCATCGAGGACGGCATCGAGCTCCTGTGGGCGGATGGGTTTGGAGAGGTACCCATCCATGCCCGCGTCGAGGCAGCGTTCCTTGTCGCCCTTCATGGCGAGCGCGGTCATCGCCACGATGGGTGCATGGGTGCCTAGGGTCTTTTCACGTTCGCGGATGCGGCGCGTGGCTTCCAGGCCGTCCATTCCCGGCATCTGGACGTCCATCAGGACCAGGTCGAAGCTGGAGGCTTCCAAGGCGATCATGGCTTCCTTGCCGTTGCCCGCGAGCACCACACTGTGGCCGCGCTTTTCCAGCAGGCGGAGCGCCAGCTTCTGGTTGACTGGGTTATCTTCCGCGAGCAGGATGTTGAGCGACTGGGCCGGTTCTCTTTCCTGCAGCAGAGTGCTGCTTGTTACGATCACGGGCTCTCCTTGCGCTTCGGCTTTGTGGAGCACACGCTGGATGGCTGCCAGCAGTTCAGACTGCCGGACAGGCTTGAGCAGGTAAGCGGAAATGCCGAGCTCGGCGCAACGGGCGGAATCGCCGCGGTTGGCGCCGGAGCTGAGCATCATGATGGGCGTCGCCGCCAGCTGGGCGTTTGCCTTGATGTTCTTGACGAAATCGAAGCCGTCCATCGGAGGCATGTGCATGTCGGTGATCACGAGCTGGTAGGGCACGCCGGCCTGGCGCGCTTCTTCCAGTTCGATAAGGCCTCCGGGCGCGTGGGCGACCGTGACCGGCCGCATGCCCCAGTGCTTGAGCAGGCCTTCGAGGATGCGGCGGTTGGTGCGGTTGTCATCGACGACGAGCACCTTGACGTCGGCCACGGCTTCCGGCTGCGCGATGGGCTCGGGCGCGATGGACTCATTGGTGGCGTGGCTGAGGCGAACGGTGAAGTGGAACTTGGAGCCGACGCCGACTTCGCTTTCGACCCAGATCTTGCCGCCCATTATTTCGATCAGGCGGCGGGAGATGGTAAGACCGAGGCCGGTGCCGCCGAACTCGCGCGTGGTAGAGGTGTCGGCCTGGTTGAAGGAGCCGAAGATAAGGTCGATCTTGTCGGTAGGGATGCCGATGCCGGTGTCCGTGATGATGAAGTGCAGCAGGTAGGATTTGTCTTCGAGAACTTCGTGGTGAAGCTTGAGGGAAACCTCGCCTTCATGCGTGAACTTGATGGCGTTACCGAGCAGGTTGATGAGCACCTGGCGGAGACGGCCCGCGTCGCCGCAAACAAAGGTGGGCATCTTGGGTGGGATCTCGCAGAGCAGCTCGAGATTCTTTTCGTCGGCGCGGAGAGCCAGCGTCTTGAGCGAGCTTTCAGTGCACTCGCGGAGATCGAAGTCGACCGATTCCAGGTCGACCTTGCCGGCTTCGATCTTGGAAAAGTCGAGGATGTCGTTGATGACGTTGAGCAAGGCGTCGGCGGAAAGCTTGACGGTCTGCAGGTAGTCGCGTTGCTCTTCGGTGAGCTCGGTTTGCAGCGAAAGGTCAGTCATGCCGATGATGCCGTTGAGCGGGGTGCGGATCTCATGGCTCATGTTGGCGAGGAACTCGCTCTTGGCCTTTGAGGAGGCTTCGGCGGCGGAGCGGATGCTGCGTTCGTTGGCGACTTCTTCGACGCGGAGGAAGCGCTCCTCGCTGAGTTGGAGACTGAGCTTCTGCAGGGCGTTGCGGCGGTCGAACATGGAGATGGCGACGACACCGCCGAGCATCGCGACGCAGACGATGACCACGCCCGCGATCCCGAGGTCAGAAATGCTGATGACCTGCGACATGTTGATGGGAGCGGAGTCAGGAAAGAACGTGCAGGCGGCCATGCCGACGTAGTGCATGACGGGGATGGCAAGGCCCATGAGCAGGGCCGCGCCGGACTTGCGCCAGCGGGACTTGGAGGGATCGTGCGAGCGCAGCGTGAAGGCGAGCCACAGTGCGACAAACGAGATAACGATGGCGAGCGCGACGGAAAGGAGGACGGTCGGGGTCGAGTAGCTGCACATCGCCGGCAGGCGCATGGCTTCCATGCCGATGTAGTGCATGGCGGCGATGCCGCTGCCCATCAGGAGCGCGCCGATGATCGCGGCGCCGAGGCGCATGGTGTTGCGGCTGACCACGAACAGAGCGACGGCGGACGCCAGCACGGCGGCGACCATGGAAAGCAGGACCGTGGGCCAGTGGTACAGCACGGGCACGGGCAGGATGTAGGCTTCCATGCCGACGTAGTGCATGCACCAGATGCCGAGGCCGAGAGCGATGGCTCCGCCGGAAAGCCAGGCGAGCCGAAGGTGATCGCGCGCGGCGGTGGTGCGGGCGGCGAGCTCCAGCGCGGCGTAGGCGGAAAGAATGGCGATAAAGATCGAAAGCGCAACCAGGGGAATGTTGTAGTGGCCGCTGATTGCAGTTCCGTGAGTAGCCATGGGGAGAGCCATGTGCATGCTGCTTCCTTCTTTCTCTGCACCTGCGGTGCACCCGGTGGCCGGTACGCCGCGCGAGATCGGTCCAGCCTGTCCAGTCCAGCCCAGCCTGTCCAGCCCAGCCGGTCTAGCCTCGTTCAGCTTAGGAGCAAGGGCAGCGTGTGCTGCGCGGAATCGGGCGCACGCCTCTTACGCTTGTAATACCGCTGCCGGGGCGGCGATGACACGTTCGCCTCATCCGCAATCGCGATGGGTCAGGAGCGAGGAGCTGGGTGGTCCGCTGTGGGCATCTCCGGGAGGCTGCGGGGCATTACGTTGGTCATGTTTCTTTCGTGCGCGGCGTGCCTGCGACCGCTTTCCGGCTTGGACAATCGAAAGAGGTGCTGGAACGCAAACCGCAGAGCATTGAGCGCCTGGATGGAGGAAAGATGTTTCGCTCCCGTGCTTACAGAGGACGCGCAGGCTACGGAGCCCACGCGAAACTTTCACCGCAAATCTACGTTGAAGAGTTCCTGAAGCAGAGCGGATGCAAGCGCTGCCCTGGAGCTCCTGAGCAAGCATGATGCCGAACGAAGCCATACCTTCCAAACCCTTGCCGCATGCGGTCTTCACCGTGTGCGCAACGCCGGAGGTCGTCACTGCGGTGGCGGCGTCGTGTGCGAAGTCAACCGATCTCCAGTTCGTGGAGAACTTTGAACGCTACTTCAGCGGCGAGTACCGGCCGCAGCTTTCGACGGCGCTGAAAGCCGCGCCCGGGGCGATCGCGCTGGTGGACT
>CAXSHQ010000384.1:3472-4305 GCA_964236875.1 uncultured Acidobacteriaceae bacterium
ATGCGGCGGCTGCGCAAGATGGGATTCAAGCGGCTGGATGTGATCGGGCTGGCGACCGAACAGCCTGAGGGCTACCTGCTGCGAGCGATGCGCGCGGGGTGCAACGACTTTTTTGCCAAGCCGCTGGAAACCGGGCGCTTGCGCGAGTCACTGTTCGACCTTCAACGAGCGCAGGCGGCGGAGGCGGCCGGCAGAACGCATGACCAGGGGTGCGTGCTTTCGGTCTACGGGGTGAAGGGCGGCGTGGGCGCGACCACGCTGGCTGTGCACCTGGCTCATGAGCTGGTGCGGGACCATGGTAAGCGCGTGCTGCTGATCGACGACCACTATGAGCTGGGGCACGTGGCCCTGCATCTCGGCATGACCGATGGGGAGTACCACTTCAGCGAGCTGGTTCGCAACGTGAGCCGGCTGGACGCGGACCTGCTGAAGGGCATGGTGGCCAAACACAGCAGCGGCATGGAAGTGTTGACTTCGCCCGATGCGTGCTCGTCTCCATACCCCACGACGGCGGACGACGTGCAGACGATCTTCGAGTTCCTGCGCCGGCAGTACGACTACGTCATCGTGGATAAGCTACGTCGATGTGGCGCCCGCGATCCTGCAGGCGAGCGATGAGGTGTACCTGGTGTCCACCAGCGATGTGGCCTCGCTGCGCGACCTGGCGAGGCGCGTGGGGCGGCTGGGGCAGATGGACGATGCCGCGGGCAAGCTCCGCATCATCATCAACCGGTCGACTTCCATGGACGCCAAGCTGCCGGAGCAGATCGAGTCGGCCATCCACTTTCCGGTATGGCTTTCCGTGCCGAACCACTACCAGGAGCTACAGCGCG
>CAXSHQ010000385.1:0-4303 GCA_964236875.1 uncultured Acidobacteriaceae bacterium
GGTGGACGTGGCGTACACCGCATCGGCGCCTGCCTTGTCCATCTTGTTGATGAAGCACACCCGCGGAACGCGGTACTTGTCAGCTTGCCGCCACACCGTTTCCGATTGCGGCTGCACGCCGGCGACCGCATCGAAGCACGCCACAGCGCCGTCCAGCACGCGCAGCGAGCGCTCCACCTCGGCCGTGAAGTCTACGTGGCCGGGTGTGTCGATGATGTTAATGCGAATGCCGTTCCAGGTGATGCCGCGCTCCTGCTCCTGCTCCATCCAATCCATCGTGGCGGTGCCTTCGTGCACTTCGCCGATACGGTGGTTCACGCCCGTATAGAACAGAATGCGCTCGGTGGTCGTCGTCTTACCCGCGTCGATGTGCGCCATGATCCCGATATTCCGGCATTTGGCGAGAGGTACTGTGCGTGCCACGATAGTTCTTTCTGCAGGTTAGCCTGCGGTACTCCTGGTTCAACGTTGTACGTTCGACGTTGTACGTGTCAGCGTTCTTTACGTGGAACGTGCAACATACAACGTGCAACTTACCAGCGGTAGTGCGCGAACGCCTTGTTCGCTTCCGCCATGCGATGAACGTCTTCCTTCTTCTTCATCGCGGCGCCGCGGCCATTCACCGCATCCAGCAGCTCGGCGGTCAGTTTGTCGACCATGCCTTTTTCGCCGCGCGACCGACCGTAGCTCACGAGCCAGCGGATCGCCAGCGAGGTGCGGCGCTCCGGGTTCACTTCGATTGGCACCTGGTAGTTCGCGCCGCCCACACGCCGGCTCTTCACTTCCAGCATGGGCTTTACGTTCTCCACGGCCTTCTTGAAGAGCTTCAGCGCGTCGTCTCCGCCGCCCTTGGCTTCCAGGTTCGTCATGGCCTCATAGAAGATGGCCTGTGCGGTGGACTTCTTGCCGCCCCACATCATGCTGTTGACGAACTTCGTAACCAGCGTCGATCCGTAGATCGGATCCGCTGCCACTTCGCGCTTCGCAATAAAACCTTTTCTTGGCATTCTCTCTTCTTTCTTCTTCCCTCAGCCCGGTTGACTTCTCACGCGCTGAGCCTGGTGAATCGTTGTACGTTGCAAGTTCTACGTTGTAAGTCGAACCGCACGTGCAACGTAGAACCTAACAACGTGAAACTTACTTGCCTGCCGCAGCCTTGGGCCGCTTGGCGCCATACTTCGACCGGCTCTGCATCCGCTTGGCCACGCCCACGCTATCCAGCGTGCCGCGCACCACGTGGTACCGAACGCCGGGCAGATCCTTCACACGGCCGCCGCGAATCAGCACGATCGAGTGCTCCTGCAGGTTGTGGCCGATGCCCGGGATGTAGGTCGTGACCTCGATGCCGTTGGTCAGGCGAACGCGAGCCACTTTGCGCAGCGCCGAGTTCGGCTTCTTGGGGGTTTGCGTGTACACGCGCGTGCACACGCCGCGGCGCTGGGGCGAGCCCTGAAGCGCAGGCGATGCTGTCTTATAGCGGGTGGGCGTACGGCCCTGCTTTACTAGCTGATGAAATGTAGGCACTTCGAAACTCTCCTGATGCAACACCGGTGCGTTTTTCTACTTCGCTCCGGGCTTCCGATTTCTCCCTCGGACACGTCAGCAGGGCAGCTCCCTGGCTTTGGCTCGCCGCAATGAGGTTGACTCACCGCGCATACGAAACCCGGAGGCAAGCTCTGCACTCCGGCCAGGTCCTGAATCCTGCACGCAGCCGTACCGCTAACTACGCGTACTGCCTTTTCTGCTCGATGTGAGACAGGGGGACGGTGGCTGAGGCTCGTAGGTCACAAACGCCTGACCCGCCCAACTCCGTTTCCCGCTGTTCCGGTTCGCATACCCCATCCCAAGGCTTCTTTACTGAACGGGAGGCGGGTGTTGCAGAACAACAGACAGGAGCCTCGCCCGGATGAACGTTCAATCACGTTCCGCCCTATTCGGCGTTTCCAGACAGGCACGTTCCCGAAACTTGCGGAACCTTTTCACTTTACCAAGTGGCGGTGCCGGCGTCAACGAAACGAGTCGCAATCACTACCGATTACTGCATTTCCTCGAATCTCTGCCCCGGGAACGGTCATCCTCCAGCAGAATGGGTTCATCCATGCACCTGCTCTACGCCCTCGCCGACGCGTTTTACCGCACCTTCGGGATCACCGAGCCGGCGGAGCATGCCCGCCGCCGCGCCGCATTGTTCTTCCTTGCTCTCCTGCTTCTTGTCCCCACAGCCATCGCCGTTGCGGTCTATCTGGTCGCCTCCACCATGCGCAGGTAACCTTACTTTCTACAACTTAGGCTGTACAAAACGACTTTTCCGGGAGTATCTTCGGAATGCGACGTAAGGGGCTGCTTCCGCGGCGCGCTGCCGCTCCGGAGTGCCACACACGTTCGTCACTGGAGGTCTTTCCCATGAGCACACTGCAGGTGATGTTAACCGTTTGGGGCGTTCTGATCGCCGGCTTCACCGCGCTGATGGTGTACCGCGCCCATCTCACGCAGCACGAAACCGACGAGCTCTTCCTCTCGGAAAGCGCGGATCCCACGCGCGAGCGGGAGCATGACGCCCTCGTTCGCCGCGTCAATCAGCTGCGGCCTTTGGTAACCGGCTTCGGTGGTGCGGCAGCCCTGATGACCGTCGGGATTGTCGGCGTGGTGCTCGCCCAGGCTCTGCCCTACGTCAAGTTCCACTGAAGCTGGAGTGGTTGTAATCCTCAGGAAACCTGCTGATTACAGGGCTTGCTATGCGTGAAATCCACTGCCGGGTTGTTTTCGTCTTCTAACCCTTCCGTGTAGTTGCGAGGTTACCTGGGTGCGCAAATACTCGCACCATGTGGAACCGGACCCGCACTCCCCACCCGCCGCTTTCAAGCCTGTTCACCGCCGTTCTGGCAGGCTCCGCCCTTTGCCTCTACGCCCCTGCCCCCGCTCCCGCCCAGTCGACACCCCAAGCCCAGCCCGCGCCACAGGCCTACGCCTCGGCGAGCGCCAGCCTGCCTGCTGACGTTCCTTCCGACTCCTCCTCGTCTTCCCAGCATGTCACCGCTCCCGGATCGGCAGTCACCCGGGTCGTGCTGCCGCGCCCCAGCAACGTGTACCGGCCCTTTGGCGCCCTCGCCGTCGCGGTCAAGGGAGGCGTGGCCGGCATCGGCTTCGACGTCGCCACACCGCTCTCCCAGCGCTTCAACCTCCGTGGAGGCGCCAGCTTCTTTTCCTACAGCAGCAGCTACCTGGCAGACGGCACCAGCATCAATGGCGACCTGAAGCTCCGCTCCGTGAACATGAGCGTGGACTGGTACCCGTTCAACAACCGTTTCCGCATTAGCCCCGGCGTGAACCTTTACAACGGCAACAGCCTGAACGCCACGGCCTCCGTTCCCGGCGGCCAGACCTTCGACCTGGACGACGCCACCTACACCTCGTCGGCCGCCGACCCCATCCACGGCTCGGCCTCGTTCGACTTCGGCCACCGCACGGCGCCTACCCTGACTATCGGCAGCGGCAACATCATCCCGCGGCATGGTGAGGGTCACATGAGCATCCCGGTGGAGCTCGGCTTCCAGTACATCGGCGACCCGCACCTCAACCTGGCCCTTCAGGGCACCGCCTGCAGCAACGGCTTTTGCCAGAACACGGCGACGAACCCGCAGTTCCAGGCCAACCTCCAGGCTGAAAACAATGACTTGAACAACGACATCCACCTGCTGCGGTTCTTTCCCATCTTCTCCGTAGGCGTGGGCTACAGGTTCTAGCGTTTGCCTCTTCACGGCGGGGTAGAATCATTTCTGTTCCCGCCATGTCCTTTTTCCCGCGAGCCCAGCCGAGTGCCCGCACGCCGCATTCCTCTGCGCTCGCCATCCTCTGTGTGCTCACCGCGTTCAGTGGAGTCACGCCCAGCCGGACCGCGCGAGAGAAGAAGCCGGACGTTCCGACGGAGGTCCTGAAGACGCCGTTCGGCACCACCGAAGTCGGTGTGCTGAACGGCGTGCAGTACCGCATCGACGTTCCGCCCGAGTGGAACCACTCGCTCGTGGTCTTCTACCACGGCTATGCCGAGCACGGCCTCACCTTCCATGTAGCGGAAAAGCTTGGCGGCCAGCAGATGCCCATGCTGGAGCGGCGCTATGCCATCCTGCAGAGCGCCTATTCCCAGCCCGGATGGGCGCTGCCGCAGGCCTACGGGGAAACCGAAGTCCTGCGCCACTACTTCGATCACACCTACGGTCACCCAGCCGAGGTTTACGTGGCCGGCGCCTCCATGGGCGGCGCGCTCACCATGGTGACGCTGGAGCTCAACCCCAAGCCCTACCTG
>CAXSHQ010000386.1:0-4274 GCA_964236875.1 uncultured Acidobacteriaceae bacterium
CGGCCTCCCCCAACAACAGCGGCACGGCGCGGCTTGTCTGCGTCGATTTGCGCGTGAGACGATGGCCTCAGGCCCCCGTTGGGAGCAGACGCGAAATCTTCCCTGGGGGCAGCGCACATGCAACGGCGCGATTTCCTGAAGCTCGGCAGCATGGCCCTGGCAAACGGGTGGGCGCGGCCCGCGGGCGCCCAGGCCGGCACAGGACACCCGCACAGCATGCCGATGGCCGGAGGCACTGCGGCTGAAGGCAAGGCTGACATCTCGTTGCACATCGCGCCGGTCACCGTGGAGCTGGACCGCGCGCACATTCTTTCCACCACGGGGTACAACGGCTCGGCGCCCGGGCCGGTGCTGCGCATGCGCGAAGGCAAGCCGATCACGGTAGAGGTCATCAACGACACGGACACGCCGGAGTTCGTGCACTGGCATGGGCTGCTGATCCCAGCCGAGGCCGATGGCACCGAGGAGGAAGGCTCGCCGGTGGTGCCTCCGCATGGGCGGGCACGCTACTCGATGACACCCGGCCCGGCGGGGACGCGGTGGTACCACTCGCACGCCATGGCCATGGACGACCTGCACAAGGGTGCGTACACCGGCCAGTTCGGCTTTGTATATGTGGAAGGCGCGAGCGATCCGGGGCGCTATGACCAGGAGCACTTCCTGGCGCTGCGCGATTGGGAGCCGTTCTTTACCGCCACCATGGACGACGATGACGACGACACGCACGATGGGCCGCTGCTGGAAAAACCTCCCACGTTGAACACCGACCCGGACGGGTTGGAAGTGGGCTCGGTGACGTACTCGATCAACGACAAGGCGCTTGGCTCGGGCGAGCCGATCCGTGTGCGCGAAGGGCAGCGGCTGCTGCTTCACCTGCTGAACGCCAGCGCGATCGAGAACCGAAGGATCGCACTCGCTGGGCACAAGATGCGGGTGATCGGAATGGACGGGAACCCGGTGCCTACGCCGCAGTTGCTCGACTCCGTCTTCCTTGGCGCAGGCGAACGCGTCGATGTGGAGATCGAGATGAAGAACCCGGGCGTCTGGATCCTGGGGTCGACGGAAGAGACGATCCGCAAGTCCGGGCTGGGCGTGGTGGTGGAGTACGCGGGCCAGCACAAGCAGCCGCAGTGGATTTCGCCCAAGAAGGCGGCGTGGGACTACACCATCTTCGGGCACGCGGCGGCGGCAGGCGCTCCGACAAAAGCCGAGCCGGAGAAGACGATCGACCTGACCTTCGAGAAAATCCCCGGCGGCGCGGGCAAATTCAACACCTGGCTGGTGAACGGCAAGGTGTACCCGCATGAGCGTGAGTTCGTGCTCCATCAGGGCACGCGCTACCGGTTGATCATGCGCAACCGCACCGACGATGCTCATCCCATGCACCTGCATCGTCACCTGTGGGAGCTGGTGGACTTCAACGGAAAGAAAACTTCCGGCGTAATCAAGGACACAGTGGTGGTGCCGTACTACGGGCGCGCAACCGTGGAGTTCACAGCCGACCAGCCCGGCCTCTCGCTGTTCCATTGCCATATTCAGCAGCACATGGACTACGGCTTCAAAGCGCTGTTCCGGTACGCGTGACGATCCGCTTCCCTGCCCGGTTTACGTGCCGCAGAAGGTTTGGTGGACGCGCTCTTCTGGCGCCGCCGGTTGCGTGTAGCGGTCGAAACCGGGACGGTCTTCGAAGGGGCGGGTCACCACATCAAGCAGGTCTTCAAATGGCTGGAAGTCGTCTCGTGTAACCGCCGCTTGAATCACGGCCTCAACCAGATGATTGCGCGGAATGAAGGCTGGGTTCGCCCGGCGCATGGTTGCGGGGCGTTCTTCCGCGGATGCGGACTCTTCCGCAAGGCGCTCGCGCCACTGCGTTGACCAGGCATCGTAGGCGATGGGGTCGGCGAAGAGAGCGCGCACGTTGGCGTCCCCTGAAGACGAGGCTGCGGCGTCGCACAGGCGACGAAATGTGAGGGTGAAGTCGGCCTGGTTGGCTGCCATGCGGTTGAGCAGGTCTTCGATGAGAGCACTATCGCTTTCGCGCTCCGTGAGGAACCCGAGCTTGCGGCGCAGGCCGTCAAGGTGGGCAGCTTGAAACTGCGGCTCGAAGCCGCCGAGGGCCTCGCGGGCAGAGGCAAGCGCCCCGTCCTCGCCGCTCTCTTCCTGCTGCAGGAGCGGGAGCAGCGCCTCCGCGAGGCGTGTCAGATTCCACAGCATCGCGGCGGGCTGGTTGCCGTACCCATAGCGGCCATTCATGTCGATTGAACTGAAGACCGTGTCCGGGTGAAAGGCTTCCATGAAGGCGCAGGGACCGTAGTCGATGGTCTCGCCGGAGATGGAGGTGTTGTCGGTGTTCATCACCCCGTGAAGGAAGCCGAGACCCATCCACTGGGCGACTAGGCGGGTCTGCCGGGCGATGACGCCGTCCAGCAGCGCGCGGTAAGGCTTCGCCGCGCCGGCTAGGTGGGGATAGTGGCGAGCGAGGGCGTAGGCAGCAAGGTGCCGAAGGCTTTCGACGTCCTTGCGAGCGGCGAAGTACTGGAAGGTACCACACGCAGGTGGCTGGCGGCGACGCGGGTGAAGACCGCGCCGGGCAGGAGTGTTTCGCGAACAACGCGCTCGCCGGTAGCGACAGCAGCGAGAGCGCGCGTGGTGGGAACACCAAGAGCGGCCATTGCTTCGCTCACGATGTACTCGCGCAGCACGGGACCGAGGGCGGCGCGGCCGTCGCCGCGGCGGGAAAAGGGTGTGGGGCCGGAGCCCTTGAGCTGAATATCGAATCGTGCGCCGTTGCGGGCGAGGACTTCGCCGAGCAGGTTGGCGCGGCCATCGCCAAGCTGGGGAACGAAGTGGCCGAACTGGTGCCCGGCATAGGCAAGGGCCAGCGGCTCGGAGCCTTCCGCGACGCGGTTGCCGGCGAGGACCTCAACGCCCTGCGGAGTGGCAAGGACTTTGGGGTCCAGGCCAAGGTTCCGCGCGAGCTCCACGTTGAGCTTGATCAGACGCGGTGCGGCGACGGGCGTTGGGTTGAGGCGGGCATAGAAGGTGGCGGGCAGGCGCGCGTAGGTGTTGTCGAAAGCGAAGCGGAGGGACACATCTTTCGGCAGCGGGCTGGCGGGCACATCGGTGACACTCATGCTCTATGAGATGTGTGTTGTCTACGCCGGGCTCAGGGCTTCCAGGGCGGATCGGTGGCATAAAGGCGGACGCGATACGCATGCATCTCATTGGCGGGCATGAGCAGCTGGCGGCCCTGGTTGCTTTGGTCGCCGTTGAGCCGCCGCTGCGTGGTCCAGCGGCCGTTCTCCATGGCAACTTCTTCAATGCTGGCAATACCGGCGTTCTTGGCATCCACATCGGGGTCGCGGAAGAAGTTCACGGTGAGGCCGACGCCGAGGATGAGGAAGTCGTCGGGTGCGGACTCGATGACCAGCATGCCGCCGTCTTCCGTAGCAAGGGTGCGGGCCGGCCAAGTGCGCGCGAGCGTCCCTTCAAACAGGTAGCCGCCAAGCGCGACGGTCTGGGTAGGTCTCGGGCTGGAGGCGTGCAGCAGGAGGCCGCGCGTGCGGCCCGCGGCCTGCGCTTCGAGCAGCATGCCGGAGACATCGCTCAGGAGGCCGAAGGTCTGGGCAAGGAAAGGCTTCGGTGCGGCAGGGTTAGCCGGGATCGTAACGCTATCCACCGCGAAGGGAGAGAAGCCGAAGGCGCGCGCTTCCCCGTACGCGTAGAGCGCGTTGAGAGCGCCGGTTTCAAGGCGAGCCTCGGGGACAAAGACGGCGTTGTCCGAAGTGTTGTAGCGCTGCACCCAGTACTCGAAGTTGGGCCAGTAGATGTCGGGTGAATAGAAGTCGAGGGACGGGGCGGCAGCGCGGTAGATTTCCAGGACGTCTGGGTGCGGTCCGCCGCTGGGATACTCGCCGGCGCGCTCGGCGGGCGCGGGCAACTGCGCATTGACGTATAAGGGCAAACCGTAGGCCTGCTTGCCGCCTTCGGCTACGGAATTGATGAAGCGGGCATAGTTCCAGGCCATGAAGGCTTCGTCGGCGTTGTCCGCGAAGACCTCTTTCCATGTCTTGCCTGCAGAGTGGAAGTCCGCCGCGAGTTCTGGCGATAGTGCGACGCGGCGATCGTTCAGGCGCTTGAGAAGAGCTGCCGGTACAGGACTGTTGAAGAGGCGGTTGGCTGTAGCGGAGCGGTCGCGTCCGCGGCCAAGATAGCCCACTTCGTTTTCTACCTGCACCATGAGCGCCGTTTGTTGCCCCGCATCGACCTGCTTG
>CAXSHQ010000387.1:0-4264 GCA_964236875.1 uncultured Acidobacteriaceae bacterium
CGCTTTCCACCACCTGCAGTAGGCGGGCGTCTGTCACGCCGTCTTCGGCTATTGGCGCGGCAACATCCCAGGATTCGCGATGCATCTGGAAGGCGCCCATGGTGTCTCCTTCCGAGTTCTTCATGTTTGCCAACCCGCGCAGGCTCATCACCAGGCGGACGCGATCGTCCATGTTGCCAGGGTTCGCCGCCAGCATGCGTCGCTGAATCGCCAGCCCGCGGTTCAGGGAATCCCACCCGCCTGCGCGATCGCCGAGGCTCTTGTTGTACGACGCCCCTTGCAGCCGGCCCATGATGAAGTAGCCTGAAGCCAGCTCCCGATCCAGCGAAGTATCCGCACTCCGCTCCTGCGACATCGATTTCAGATATCCTAGCGCGCGCTGCACCGCATGATTCTGCACCTGTACAGTCCCGGGAATCGGCTCCAACTCAGGAATCAGTTCGAAAATGTATGAGTGCGCAAGCTGACGCACGTCCCCGAGCCGTCGTTCCGCCGTGGCGCGCTCCGCTTCCGCAGCGGCGCGCGCCCGGCGTGCCACGGTTGCTGCGTGCTCCAACGCTACAAGGCTCGCAACGAGAAGCAGCATCGCAGTGGCCGTCACTGCGCTCGCAGCGGTGTTGCGTCGCAAGAACTTGCCAGCTCGATAGCGCAGGTTGTTGGCCCGGACTGAAACAGGTTTGTGGGCGAGATGCCGTCGAACATCCTCAGCGAACGCGGCTACCGTTGCGTAGCGCGCGGCAGGATCTTTTTGTAATGCGTGCAGCAGGATCGCGTCCAGATCGCCGCGCAGTTCAGGTGAACCCTTCAGACTCGGTAGGGTAGGCGGCTGATGCTGGATGACGCGTGCCATCTCCGTTGGCGAAACATCGTCCAGCTGATACGGCAACTTGCCTGTGAGAAGCCGGTACAGCAGTGTGCCTAGCGAGAACACATCGCTTGCAACGCCGAGCGGCGCACCTGCGATCTGCTCCGGACTGGCGTACAGCGGAGTGAACGCCCGCAGCGGGGCAGCTTCGCCTTCGCCGGCAGGTTCACTCCCGTCAGGATCATCGAGCAGCCGCGAGATCCCGAAGTCCAGCAGCCGCGGAGCGCCTGTGCTGTTCACCATGATGTTCGCGGGCTTCAGATCGAGGTGCAACACCAACCGCTCATGTGCGGACTGGACTGCTTCCGCAACGGCCAGAAACAGGCGGAGAATCGCATGGGCGCCAAGCCCCTCCGACTTGCAATACCGATCTATCGGCTCTCCTTCAACGAAGTCCAGCACGAAGTAGGGCCTGCGATCGGCGGTCAGTCCGCCATCCAGCAGCTGTGCGATGCCGGGGTGCGTCAGGCCTGCAAGAATCTGCCGTTCTTCGCGAAAGCGGCGCACCAGTGCAGCCGTAAAAATGCCTTCCTGCAGAACTTTGACCGCGACCTGCTTTTCAAACTCGCCGTCGGCGCGTTCGGCGCGGTACACCGCGCCCATGCCCCCTCGGCCCACCTCTTCCAGCAATCGGTAATTGCCGATCAGCTCTCCGGTGAGGTCGCGCTCGATTTCACGGGGTGAGGCAAACCTTTCCCAGCTATCCGAGGCAAACACCTTGCTGGCTTCCTGCGTGAAAGCGAGCAGTTGTTCCACGTCAGCGCGCACATCCGGTTCGAGCGATTGGGCGGCAAGCCAAAGGGCGCGGTCGCCCGGCGCAACCAGCACCGCGTCTTCCACTACACGACGAAGTTCTGCCCAGCGAGCAGCGGTCAACGGCGGCTGCCACCAAAAGAAAACATGGGCAATCCCTTCGAACGCATTCCGATCCCATTCCGCATCGCGGCAAGACTACTACTTGAGCTAACTTTTCTGCAATGCCGCACAGCCGAGGCGCTCGCCGGGAACAGCTGTTGATGGCCGGTGTTTTAGAAGCAGCTTACGGGCTTTTGGTCATGACCTGCCCCGAGGCACAAACCTTTCACCCGCGCGCCTGCCGAGCAGACCATCATTCCCGTTGCCGCGGAAGCCGCCGAGCGGGAGCGCGCCGAAGCCACCTCTGCGTTTCGCGAGTTCCTTGCGCAGTGGAGCATGGACGACATCCCCTCCTGCCCTGCCGGCATAGCGCTGCTCCATGACCTCGCCACCGCCCACCCGGGCGCCTTCGCCGTGGCCCGGCAGCGCAGCTTCATCGACCCACCCATGCTCGGCAGCAACCCGCGCCGGCAGCTGTTCGCACAGCACCGCTCCACTTGCGCCGACTGCAGTGGAAAGTAGCTTCACGCGGCACCTGCCAATGCGCGATGGCGCGCGAATGTCCTTGGCAGCCGCTTCGCGTGGGGAGGATAATGCCGGCATGCGCCCTCGTAGACACCTCATGGCCATGATTCTCATGCCGCTCCTGCTTGCCGGGATTTCCTTCTGGAACGTCTCCCACCGGCCGAGCTTCGCCTCCTTTCGTGCCGTGGATGTTATGACCCTGATTGCATGCGGTATGTGCCTGGGTGTCGCCATCACAAACGTGTTCGTTCTGTTGCGCCGCCCTTCATGGGATCGGTAGCCCGTGTGCGGCCGCTACTACCGCCAGAGCGACAAGCAGCGCATCGCCAGCGCGGGCAATGTTAGCCTCGTCGCCATGGATTGGTTCTGGATCAGGCGCCGTCAGTTCCCTGCCCGAGCCCTGATGCAAAGCAGAAGGTCAAGTTGAACAAATACATCGTTTGTCGAGGCGAAATCACCGAAACCTAACTTGTTCAGGTTGCTGAAACTCGCCATCCACCAGGCGCGGAGAGTCTTACCGTCGCAGGTAGCGGCGATGGCGTACCAGCGATCAAGCGTGCCGGGAAGAGGAAACTCATGTCCACGCTCGACCCCGGCCCGGCTCCCCTCTGCAATTGTTTTCTGTTGCGAGACTTTGTGCAAAGCTCCTGCGTCCTGAAGACTGTCACCAGATCCTGCCAATTGCCGGTAGAGTCGGCCTGCTACGGCGGGATCATGTGCTTCTCGTCGCCGCGGAGAGTGAATGTATCGTTTCGGCTTGTTCCATACGTCTGTCAAAGGCTCACACTGTCTCTTGCGCGTGAGCGCCCTGCTTCGGTGGACGTCGCTTTCCGCCATTGTCTTTACGGCCACGCTGCACGCGCAGTATGAGGGCATCCGCCCCGCATCCCTGCCGGTCGCTCCACGCGAGGCAGCCAGTTCGCCACACGCAAACGAAGCCGGTCTCCTTTTCTATTTGTCCGGCGACCAAAGCCTGAATGCCGACTATGCCACCAACCGGCATCCCGAGCCTAACTTTCAATCCGATGTGAGCATCCAGCCGGGCGGCGCGAAGGGCAGCTACATCCAGTGTGGAAACACCCAGCTCCTGAGCTACTGGGCGGGCGGCAACATCTACGCGCAGCGCGGCACACTATCGTTTTACTGGCGCTCACGCGACCCGGTCGACGAGACGGCTTTCCCGGTCTTCCGTGTCGGCTATGCCGACCACTCAAGCTGGGACCAGACCTGGCTACGCATCGACTATAACGGTCATGGTTTCGACGCCTTTGTGACTGACATCAATTTAGGGCGAACCCGCGTCTCCGTTCCGGTCCCTGCATTCCCCAAGCCCGGAGAGTGGACACACCTGGCGCTTACCTGGGACGAAACCACCGGCATTCGCTTCTACATTAATGGCAGGTTCGTTGCCGAGAAGGCGGCTTCGGGCATGTTCGATGCCGCCCTCGATCAGTTTGGGCCGCATTCGCGCATCATCGGTCCTACCGGTGTGGAGAGCAGCTATAACTTTGACCGCGGCGGGGATATCGATGAGGTTCGCATCTATGACCGTGCACTCTCCGACGAGAACGTTACCGCGCTCGCCAAAGGCGCGATTCCTGCGACGATCCCGCCTCTGCAGCGATCCATATTAGTTTCAGCGGACAAGACTGCAACCGGCACTCAACAAGACAGCTCCAGAACGGCATCGGCGGCAGCGAACGCAACGGTGACTTCCCCGCATCCGGGCGCCGCTACGTCATGGACAACACAGTCCTCGCAGCAGGAGTGGTTGTTCCGCTACGGCTGGAACCGGCCCAATGATATTCCCACGCCTTTGGAAGGCCAGTACACAACCGTTCGCAAAGTTCAGATCAATGAGGCGTACGACCTGAAGCGCTGGTGGTGGCGCGGCAACGACGGCATCCGCGAGACGACGCTCAAGTCGGCGGCGCCCGCCGTCGTCTATGGCGACAGCGACCTCATCAAGCGCGCGATCCGCGACATCTACAACAAGGACATCGACGAGGTGATCGTCGA
>CAXSHQ010000388.1:0-4260 GCA_964236875.1 uncultured Acidobacteriaceae bacterium
GTGGCGCTGCTGCGCGGGTTGAACTCCGAACGCGCGGCGGACATTGTGGAGGAGATGGACCCGGGGGCGGCCGCGGACCTGCTGGCGGAGATGCCGGACGAGCAGAGCGAGGCGATTCTCGAGGAGATGGAGCCCGACGAGCGGCATGAGGTGGAAGAGCTGCTGGAGTTCTCGTCGAACTCGGCCGCGGGGCGGATGACGACAGATTATGTAAGCGTTGAAGTGCACCAGCGCGTGCAGGACGCGGTGGAGGCGCTGCGGGAGTTCGAGGGCGACGCGGACACGATCACCGAGGTGTATCTGGTGGACGGGAGCGAGAAGCTGAAGGGCGTGGTGACGCTGCCCAGGCTGCTCCTGGCCAAGCCGGAGACGGCGTTGAGCGCATTGGCGGAGAAGCACATTGTGAGCTGTACGCTGCATGCGCCGGAACGCGAAGTGGCGGAGCTGTTCGACAAGTACAACCTGCGGTCGCTGCCGGTGGTGAACCACCATGGCGCGGTGGCTGGGGTGATCCATGCAGAGCAGGTGATTGCGCAACTGCGGGATGGGTAGAACGCGCTTTCCTGAAGCTGTGGTGGCGCTTGGGGCGAGAGGCATGAACTCTCCAGTGTTCAGTTGTGAGTTGTGAGTTGCCAGTCAGCGCGAGTAGGCGGCGAGTGTTGGTGAGAGAGGATCGCGATTTCGCTGTGAGTGCGCGACCATTGAAGATTGTGTATGTGGCGCCGCTGGGGCCGCACGACTCTTCGCTGCACCGGAAGTGGGCGCTGGAGCGGCTGGGACACACGGTGGTGGGGCTGGACCCGCAGGCCTATGAGCCGCGGCGGGCTTTCGTGCGGCGGGTGTTGTTTCGGGCGCAGACAGGGCCGTGGGTGGCGCGGCTGAACCGCGAGATCCTGCAGCTGGCGGAGCGGGAACGGCCGGATGTGTTCTGGGCGGACAAGCTGCTGAGCCTGCAGCCGGGCACATTGCGGTCGCTGCGCGCGATGGGTGTGACCAGCGTGAGCTACATGATCGATAACGCGTTTGGGCCGCGGCGCGACCCGGGCTGGCGGCTGTATCGGCAGGACCTGCCGCTCTTTGATCTGCATGTGGTGCAGCGGGACCGGAATGTGGTGGAGTACCGCGAGCGTGGCGCGCGGGATGTAATCAAGATCCAGACGGCGTTTGAACCGACGCTGCACTTTCCGCCGCCTGCGGGGTGGGGCGACCGTGAGAGGGATCGTGAGGTGTCGTTCATTGGAACGCCGTATGACCAGCGCGCGGAGTTCCTGACGCGGCTGTGGCGCGAGCACGGCGTGCGGTTGAGTATCGACGGCGGGCCGCAGCACTGGGGCAAGGCGTTGGGTGAGGAGGAGCGCAGCGCGCTGTACAGCGGGCGCGAGCTGTATGGGAGCGAGTACCGGGAGGCGATCTGGCGGTCGAAGATCAACCTCAGTTTCCTGACGCACTCCAACCAGGATAAGTTTGCGCATAAGAGCTTTGAGATCGCGGGCTGCGGCGGGTTCCTGCTGGCGGAGCGTTCGGAAGGGCATGCGCAACGGTTTGTCGAGGACGAAGAGGCGGTGTTCTTTTCGAGCTTTGAGGAGTGTGCGGAAAAGATAAGACGCTACCTGCCGGACGAAGAAGCCCGTAAGCGCATTGCGGCGGCAGGGCGGACGCGCGCGGTTCGCAGCGGGTATGACAACGACACGCAGGAGCGGCGCATCGTGGAGCGGCTGCGGGAGATCATGGCCCAGGGTTCCGAGACGGGGCGATGAGGTAGAAGCAGCTACAGGACGCTTCGCACGTGCATGGCGAGGTAGTCTAAGGAGGTCCGGAGCTGCCATGCGCATTCACTATCAATTCGAAGCCGCAATGGCAGGACCGAGCCTGTGCAGGGCGGTGCCGGTGTGAGTGTGTGGCGGCGCTGGCGTACCAGCATCTTCCTGTTTCTGGCGGTGTTGGGACCGGGATTCATTACGGCGAATGTGGACAACGATGCCGGCGGCATCTTTACGTACTCGCAGGCTGGGGCGCAGTACGGCTACAACCTGCTGTGGACGATGCTGCCGATCACGGTGGCGCTGATCGTGGTGCAGGAGATGTGCGCGCGCATGGGCGCGGTGACGGGCAAGGGCCTGAGCGACCTGATCCGCGAAGAGTTCGGGCTGCGCATGACGTTCTTCATGATGCTGATCCTGGTGATCGTGAACTTTACGAACGTGGTGGCGGAGTTTTCCGGTATTGCCGGGTCGCTGAACCTGTTCCATGTGAGCAAGTTCGTGAGCGTGCCGCTGTGCGCGGCGGCCGTGTGGGCGCTGATCGTGCGCGGCGATTACAAGAGCGTGGAGAAGATCTTCCTGGTCGCGAGCGTGATCTACATCGCGTATGTGGTGGCCGGGGTGATGTCGCAGCCGGACTGGCACACGGCGCTGCTGGCCACGGTGAAGCTGCCGGAGCGCTCGGTGTGGCACGATGCGGCGTATGTGCCGCTGACCGTGGGCGTGATCGGGACGACCATCACACCCTGGATGCAGTTTTACCTGCAGAGCTCGATCGTGGAGAAGGGCGTAACGGTGCGGCAGTACAAGGCATCGCGGCTGGATGTGATCGTGGGGTCGATCTTCACGGATGTGGTGGCGTGGTTCATCATGGTGGTGTGCGCGGCCACGCTGTATACGCACGGGATGCGGAACATCAACGATGCGGCTGACGCAGCGGAAGCGATGAAGCCGCTGGCGGACCGCTACGCCTACATCCTGTTTGCGGGAGGGTTGTTCAACGCGTCGTTCTTTGCAGCTTCGATCCTGCCGCTTTCCACGGCGTATACAGTCTGCGAGGGCCTTGGGCTGGAGAGCGGGCTGGACCGCAAGTGGAAGCAGGCGCCAGTCTTTTACTGGCTGTATACGCTGCTGATCGCAGGCGGGGCGGCGGTGGTGCTGATACCGCACTTCCCCATGGTGAAGATGGCGATCCTGTCGCAGATCCTGAACGGCGTGCTGCTGCCGTTTGTGCTGTATTTCATGCTGAAGCTGATCAACAACAAGGAACTGATGGGGACTTACACGAACACGCGGGTGTTCAATGTGGTGGCCTGGACGACGTCGGTGGTGGTGATTGGGCTTTCGGTGATCATGCTTTGGCAGAGTTTGCGGCAGGTGATGGCGGGCGGGTAGGTCCTGGGTGTTCCTGACAAGTGGGTGGCAGGGCGAGCAGAAAGCCTTGACGCCATGGGCGCGAAGGAACGCCAAGGTGCGCGATGCGAGCGTGGGTAGATGCCTTGTCGGACATGACTGTGTGTTTGTTGTTCTGAAGCCGCTGTGGCGCTCCGGGCAAATGCGGGGATCCCATTCGCTTCGTTCAGGGCAGGCTCTCCGCTTCGCTCAGGATGACACCGTTCACAAGGCGCAGACTTTCGCGATTGCGAGTGGATCTAAAGCAGCTTGCCTTCGGCGAGGTCGCGGACGAGGGTCAGGTCGGCGGCGAGGAAATCGAGGCTGGGGAGGTCGGCGAGCGAGCTCCAGCGCATGTCGCGGAAGATGCGGTTCTCCAGATCGCCGGTGAATGCATCAATCAGGAAGAACTGGATCTCGATGGCGCCGCCGTTGCGGTAGGTGTGGCGGACGGTAACGATGTGACGGCCGATAGTGGCGGTGATGCCGAGCTCTTCATTGAGCTCGCGCGCGAGGGCCTCCGGGGCGGTTTCGCCGAGCTCGATCTTGCCGCCTGGGAACTCCCACTTGAGGCCCATCGGCTGGTCGGGACGACGCTGGCAGACGAGGATTTCGCGGGCGGCAGCTTCACCGCGCAGCATGAAGGCCGCGACCACATGGCGGAGCGGGCGCGGGGGCTGGCGCACGGGGGAGGCGTCGAGTTTGCGGATGGGCTCCTTCACTGGCTTAAGTGTAGACGGTTGCGGAGGGCAGGCGGCTGGGTTGGGTGTTCGGGCTCGTGCCTTCGGCCATCGCGTCGCGAAATACAGGCGTCTCTCCACTGCGCATGACGATGAAGCCGTCACGGTTCGGTTGAGATAGCAGGCTGCGGGGGCGCGTGTGAACGTGAGGGGACGTGCGTCTATGCACGTGGCGCGACGGACGCGGGAGAGAAGAGCGGCCAGCCGCGGTCGATGCTGGTGCGGACGAGGTCGGGGGATGGGTTGACCGCGAAGGGGCCGCGCGCGATGGCGAGCATGGCGGCATCATGCACGGAGTTGCCGAAGACGGCGTCGGGTGCGGTGATGCCGACGTTACGGAGGGCTTCGACCTTGCCTTGGTCGGTGGG
>CAXSHQ010000389.1:0-3914 GCA_964236875.1 uncultured Acidobacteriaceae bacterium
CGCTTCGCAGGGCAGGATGGCGGCGTGTGGTCCGAGCCGCTGCAGCCAGGCGGAGGCAGTGTCGCGCAGGAGACCGGGCAGGCGTTTACGGGAAGCCCGGTGTTCGGCAAGAACGCGATCTGGGATGATTTCAAGCTCGTGCAGCCCAACCCGGAGGGGTTCACGATCACGAAGCGCACAAACGCGAAGAGCACGTGGCTGTTTTCCGCCGTGGGCAAGCGGGCTGCGGGGCTGGCGTACGCGGGTGATCTGGGCGGCGGGCTGGGCGTTGGGATCAAGGACTTCTGGCAGTCGTTTCCAGGCGGGCTGGAGATTCAGCACGCCAGCAGCGCCGTGGCGAAAATTGTGGCGTGGTTGTGGTCGCCGGATGGTCCGGAGATGGATATGCGCTTCTACGACACACGCGCGCATGGGCTCGACGCAGCGTATGAAGATGCGCAGCCGGGTTTGAGCACGGCGTATGGCGTGGCGCGCACGAGTGAGTTCACCTTGCATGCGGTCGGGGCGTTCGTCACCCGACAGGACACCGCTGCGCTTGCAAGCATGAGCGCGCAGGCTTCCATCCTTGCGTGCACGCCGGCATATATGCACTCCACCGGCGTGCTGGGTGTGTGGAGTCTGCCGGACAGGTCTACGGCATTCAAGAAGTCGATTGAGGATGGGCTGGACTCGGTGCTGGCGTTCTATGAACGGCAGGTGGATGACCGGTCGTGGTATGGGTTCTGGCAATACGGGGACTTCATCCATTCCTATTCCGCGGCGCGGCACGTGTGGCACTACGACTGGGGTGGGCATGCGTGGGACAACACGGAACTGGGCGCGCCGCTGTGGCTCTGGTACAGCTACCTGCGGAGCGGGCGTGCGGACCTGCTGCGCTTGGCGGTGGCGCATGCGCGCAACACGAGCGAGACCGATGTGTATCACCTGGGCTCGATGAAGGGGCTGGGCTCGCGGCACAACGTAGTGAAGTGGGGAGATGGCGCCAAGGAAGCGCGCATCAGCCAGGCCGCGCATTGGCGCATGTTTTACTACGTGACCACGGACGAGCGCGCCGGGGACGTCATGCGCATGGTGACCGAGGCGGCCCCGCTGGCTGTGGCGAAGTACGATCCCATGCGTGAAGCGGCACCCATACAGCCGGGCGAGCCGACCGTGCGCATCCGGATAGCGCCGGATTGGTTTGCATTGGCAGGCAACTGGATGACGGAGTGGGAGCGCACGGGCGATGTACGCTGGCGCAACATGATCATGGCGGGCGTGGATTCCTTGCTCGCGATGCCGTATGAGCTGGAGACAGGCAAGCCCGCAGCGAACCCCAAAGCCGCCGCGGCGATCGTCGGGTTCGACAGCGCGACGGGACGGCTCACCGCGATTCCTGACCCGAAGACAAAGGCGATGGCGCCAATGAACTACAACCTTGCCACCATTCAGGGTGGAGGTGAGGTGATGTTCGAATTGGTGCCGCTGCTGGGCCGCAAGGACTTTGAGACAGCCTGGCTGCGCATGTGCCGGATCGGCAATGCACCGGCGGAGGTGTACACGAAGGACAAGGAAACGGGCACCGAGGGCGCAGACGCGAGCTGGGTGGTGCCGGGGCAGAGTGCGCCCAGGCTGGCGGCGTATGCCTATGCCAAGACGGGGAACAAGGCGTACGCGCAGAAGGCGGTCTCCACGCTGCTGTCACAAGGCGGGAGTATCGCTAACCCACATGTGGTCACGGGAGCGGATTCGTTGAAGCCTGTCGAGGAAGACATGGCGATCTCCACGAACGAAGCGGCGCAGACGGGGCTCTCCGCGATCCAGGTGCTCGAGCTTTGTAAAGATCAACTCCCCACGGAAGCAGCGGTGAGAACGCCACGCTTTCCGGGGCGCCGGCCCGCGCCCGTCACGCCCCCAAGATAGCCCCTGGCTTGCAGCTGCTTCCTGAGCGAGTGGAGGATATCCGAGATGCAGATTCCTTTGCTTCGCTACGGAATGACAACTATGGCGGTTACCTTTCAGGTGTAAAGTTTTCGGTGGTCCGAGATACAGGGCTCTCTCAACTCCGCTTCGCTCCGGTCGAGACGACAAGCTATATGGCTATAGGTAAACCGCTAGAGAAAGAGACGAGGAGCTAGCCGGAGGCAAGTCCTCATCTCTCCTACGGCTTGCCGTCCGGGCCGGTGGTGGTGTTGGGAGGACCCTGCGGCTGCGAGGAGGGCACGCCGGGCTGCGGTCCGGGGAGCGCTTTGCTGGGCGGCTCCTTCGGGGCGGGCGGCAGGTGCTGCAGGTGGTTGAAGTTCATCACCGCGTTGAAGACGAGCGGATAGCTGCCCACGGTTTCGCCGCGATACACGGGATTGTTGCCAAAGAGCAGCACTTCGCCCTGGCCGACATGGGCGACCACGACGATGGCGCGCTCGGCGATGGAGCCGCCGTGATCGAGCAGGCCGGAGCGGAGCAGGTCCTTCGCTTCCGAGAAGCGCAGCACGACTTCAGGACGGAGCTGGTCTGGAAGGACGCTGGGATTGTTGCGCATCTGCTCTTCGTTGAGCGGGCGCGGCTCCCACGCCTTGGTGGACGGCGGAATGACCGGTGCAACATTGGTGCGGCCCTGCGGGACGTCGTCGTCGCCGACGCTGCCGCGGCCTGTGGGCCGGGCCTGGTAGGGATCCATGAGCACGCGTCCGCCGCCTCTACCGCCTACGGTGTTGCTGACGTTGAAGACCATGCCATCCGCGCTCATGACGGAAAGATTGCTGCCGTAGCCCCAGGCAACGGGATGCTCCGGCGTGACAAAGACAGAGTTGAGCACGCTGCCGACCACACGGGCATCGGCGTGAGGGGCTACGGTGACGCCAGGAGCGAGGCCGGTGTCGATGGCAAATTGTGCGGTGTCTTCGCAGGTGATGAGGAGGCCGCCGCCTTCGACGAAGGCTTTGAGGTGCTGCAGGCCGTCATAGCCGAGTCCCGGGCGAATGTCGTCGGTCTGATCGAGGCTGCCTAGGTTCGGCGTCAGGTCGGACTTCTTCCATGGCATGGCGTTGTGAAACATCGGGGTGCCGTTCAGAACCAGATCTGTAGAGGCGCGGCCAATGGGTGCAAAGACGATGACGTCGTACTTGCCGCGCAGGTTGGGTTCGTGAGCAGCGGTCTGCGTGCTGATGTAGTCGTAGGGCACGCCCGCGTTGTCGAAAGCATAGCGCCACCAGCCTTCAGTCTGCGTGGCCAGCCATGAGTGCATGAAGGCGATGCGCGGAAGGGTGACGGGATGCGCGGCGACGCTGGGGGCGTGGCGCATCTGCACGGCATCGAGAGAGGCGGCCTTGAGCGCGGCGTTCAGGGTGGCTTCAGGGGTGTCGCTGATGAGCAGCGAGCCTGCGGCGTAGTGCTTGCCACCTTCTTCGAAAGCTTTCTCCGTCACGCTGATGTGCTGGCCTTTGAGCTTGTAGGAGAGGCCGAGCAGCGTGGATTGCGCCGTGTTAGGGACGAGGTAGACGCCGCCTGATCCGGGCGACTTGCCGGCGAGGGTGGTGGGGTCGGCGAGCGGCGTCATCTTGGATGTCAGAAACTTTGCATCGGTGATGCGCACCGTCTTCAGGTTGAAGAGCTCGGAGAAGGACCATCCGGTGTCATCGTAGGGGGTTTTCTGCGGGTCGTCGGGCGCCCAGTACTGCCGGTCGAGCAGGGCGTCGGCTATGCGGGCGTAGGGCTGGTCCATGCGCACAACGATGCTGCCGGCGGGGAGCGTAACGGTTGTGGGCTTGTCACCGCGCTTGGTGGCGGGCAGCGTTTGTGTGACCTCAGAGGCGAGCTGCTGCAGCTCCACGTGCTGGAGCTTGAGGATGTTGAGCATCTGGACTTGCCGATTGAGCTCGGCGGGGTTCGCGGGCAAGACGTAGGCGGCAGGGCCTTCCTGTGCGGGCTTCAGGATC
>CAXSHQ010000389.1:3924-4256 GCA_964236875.1 uncultured Acidobacteriaceae bacterium
GTAGTTCTCCAGAAAGTGGTGGGTGTTGCGCGAGAAGTAGGCGAGTGTGGTGAGCAGCGCTGACTCTTCGTAGTTGTTGTTGTCGCGTTGCGACCAGGTGAGCTCAGCGGGCGGCGGGTTCTGGCGATACCAGGTGCGCGAGTACTGCTCGGGGGTGAGGATGCGCTTTACCGTGTCGGCGCCGCCGTTGCCAAACGTTTCATAGAGGCGGCTGATGCCGTTGTGCATGCCGGCGAGGAACATCAGGTAGCCGGGGCTCCAGGTGTCGAAGTCGCCGTGGGTAAAGACGCCGGGCATCTGCAGGCGTTGCATCTGCGCGGTGTTGTTCCAGC
>CAXSHQ010000390.1:0-4253 GCA_964236875.1 uncultured Acidobacteriaceae bacterium
GTTCCGCACGCACCAGCAGGCTTTCGCGCGTGTGTTCGTCGATCAGGTTCAGCAAGCCGGATGGATCGTCGGCGCCGTCTTCGTAATGGTGCATTTCGCACCCAACGTCATCGCCATCGTCCGGGAGTCGTTCGCGCATCACGCGGCGATGCCGGTCCGGCCCCAGACCCTGCCGCCGCGTCCCGCACCGGTTGTGTCACCTCCGCCGCCTGACCCGAATGCCGTCGCGTTGTTTCAGGCCACCACGGAGTTCGCAGGCGTATGGGGTGGCCGCGCACTCGACCTCGACCAGAACATGTGTCAGATTCGCCTGGAGGTACGCCCGGCCATCGACAAGCCGGGTTTCTTTTCCGGCTATGAGTCGCGTTCCTGTTTTCCAGCTCTGCCTCTCCAAGGCGGACACGTCGGGCCAAAAAACATACAGACCATCATGAAGGATGCGAGCCCTGTATCCGCCACAATGATCGGCTCCGTCATCGATGGTGACTTGGTGTTCCGTGTCGATAAACCGTCGGAGAACGGCCCGGCCCATGCCAGCTAACCGGCTATTCAGCCTCACCATTCGGCACAGGACAGCTCATGGCCGAATGGAAGCAAGGTAGCTGCCCAGAGGGACACATGCTCCTCGCGAGGGTAAGGGGCTGACATGAGCGGTCACTATGCAGTGGCAACGCAGGAGCCGTTCGTCTCAGCGTAGGAGGCCGCTGACTTTCTCGCGATCAAGCGGCGGCTCCTGCTGTCCCTGGCCCGGAAGGGAATCGCCGGTGCCTATCCAATAGGCACTGGCGCAAACCGGCGGAAATGGATCTTCCGTTTGTCCGAGCTGGGCAGCGCAATCAACCCTCGAGCCACACGGTCCTACTCCGACAAACGGGGGTATGATCCGATCAGCAAGGGCGGCTCTCGTTGAGAAAGGTTTGCTATGACCTACCAACGAGGCAGTATTCGCAAATCCCGTTCCGGAGAGTACTGGGTGTTGCGTTACCGGGTGACAGCAGCGGACGGGCGGAGGGTGGAGCAGAATGCCACCATCGGGTCCGTCCGCGACTTTCCAAAGGAGCGCGATGCCAGGAAAGAAGTGGATCGGCGCGGTCTTCTGGTCTCAATCAACGCTGAGATTCAGACCGCTCGCACCCGCTTCGATTCACTCGCGGAGTTCTACTTGAAAGCCGAACATGGCGCCGATGCGGTGCGTGAGAAGTCGGCTAACACCATCCCGATCGTGCAGCATTACGTGAGGGACTACCTGATCGCCCGTTGGGGCGACCAGCCGGCGGAGTCCATTCGGCCCATCGAGATTCAGCGATGGCTCGTATCGCTCCACAACGATCAAGGCCTTGCATGGACCACGGTGAGCAAGATCCGCGGCCTCATGCTCAGGGTCTACAAAATCGGCCTACGGCATGACCGCGTGGAAAAAAATCCCGTGGTTCATACGGAATGTCGATCGACGACTGACTACAGGGCGATCATCGTCACGCCTGCCCAGACACTCGCCATCCTTCAACAGATGTCATCGAACCCCCTGCATTACGCGTTGATTCTGACGTTCGCTGCCACCGGTTTGCGCTCCAGTGAGATTTTGTCGCTGCGCTGGTCGGACATCCTGTGGGAAGAGGGAAAGATCAGCATTTCGAAGAGGTGGGCCAAGGGCAAGGACGGTCCACCCAAAACCGCCGCCTCAAACAGCACGGTACCGCTGCATCCGGTCCTCGCTGAGTACCTCAGAGAGTGGCACGTCCAGACGCCTTACCCAAAGCGTGCGGATTTCGTGTTTCCGTCGCTTAAGAAGCTGGGAAGGGTACCTATCTGGACCTCAACTTTCGTCAATGACCATCTACGGCCCGCGGCAAAGGCAGCAGGCGTAAAGATTGCTGACGGTCAGAGGTTCGGCACGCATAATTTCCGGCACAGCCTGGCAACATGGCTGGCGAACGCCGGGAAGGTCGCCCCGAAGACCGTACAGGGCATGCTTAGACACGCGAACGTGAAAACGACGCTCGGTCTTTACATGCAAGATGACCAGGACGAAAAGCAGATCGCGCAGGGCGCCTTCCTCAGCGCGGTAGGGCTAGGAAGTCACCTGATCCAGTAATTGTGTGGGTAAACGGGTGGGATGTCACTTGAGGTGCCATTCAAAGCTAAACTCTTTGCTTTGTATGGCGGGGACGACGGGGCTCGAACCCGCGACCTCTGCCGTGACAGTGAACCGGAAACCTGTAACTTGTTGAAACAATGCGTAGCGGATGGCCCGTTTTAGCGCTATTGGGAACAGCAAGGAACAGTTATTGGACCCTTATCGGACCCTCGACGAAGACCCTCGACCTCTGCCCACCCGTCTGGCGCGATGATTGCAGACGTTACCAGAGCAGCCCTTACGGAGCCAGCCGGAGTGATCCGTAACTTGGCGATGCTAGGGACTGCCGATTGGAGCACTTTGAGATCGTTACTGGACGACGATCTGATGATTATTTTAGCGGCTTTGGGAGCCGTTGCCGACCTGCGTCGATGTGGTCGGTATGAATCGTATGGCTGGAGGACTCCGACCCAGGTACGGACATTTACCCTGGCTGATGCGCAGATATTTACTCTTGCTTACCTCACTCGAGTAACTCCGTGCAGTTGGTGCCGCCGGAGGAGTCGTACCGTATTTGCCCGCTTTCGTCTGTACAGTATCCCCGGTCCCCGGTCTTGTAGAGCGTGGTTGGTACTGCGGTGATGCGGTAGCCGGTCGTCTCTCTGGCGCCTTTGACCATCGTCGTAATGCAGCCTGAGAAAGTAAAGGTGTAGCCGTTTTTTTGACCGCTGGCAAGATCATCGGGAAGCACTTGAGCGGCATCCAGCGTTGAATTGACGGTATCCTTATTGCTCAGCCCGGCGAGCGAGCAGGCGTAGCCCTGCTCAGGGTGGTTTGAATTGTAGACATTTTCCATGGTGTTCAACGTTCGGAGTGACGAGATGGCAGAGACTCGGTGAGCTTCGTTTCTAATGGAGACTAGAGGTCCGACCTCATGCGATCGTCGGTGAGAGAGTGTAAGCGCAATGCTTGCCGGATAGAAAAGGAAAGCCAAGGTGAGGATGGCCCAGGCGCGCGCGGAAGCTTGTGCATGTCCGCCACGGGCGAGCCGCATCGCACGGATGGATGAGCGAAAGATCGTACCGGTAACGAAACTCAGGAACAGTGCTAGGAAGATCGCGGCGAGCACGGACCTGATGTAAGGTGGGACACGGTCCCAAAACAATGCGCTCACAATGGAGAAGAAAAGCGCCAGCGATGCGCTTAAGAGCGTCATTGACGTGGGACGGCCACTCTTCCTGAGCAGATCTTCACTGACGTGGTTCAGAATGAACTGACGGCCTTCCCGGAGTTCGATGGTTTCCGCGGGCAGGCGGGATAAGATTTGTTTGAGGTCAGCATCCACCTGCCGGGAGGCGAGGCGTGACTGACTTACGTTCATGAGGGTGAAGGCTCCGAAGCCAACTACTACTCCATCAATCTTAGCGAGTAGCTGCCGCCATTCCGCCTCTGTCTTCGAGTCATCGATCAGGAAGACGCAGCGCGAGACGCCCATGGTCAGGAGGGTTAACTCAATCTCCTGATGAACGTACGGAGTGACGTCGCGAACATCGATGAAGACTATCCGCGTGGATTGATAAGATCTCCAGAGCCTTGCCATCCAGTCGTCACCAGCCTCGAGTTCCATGTACTTGCTGCCCGCATACTTGAGAGCGACGAAGCCGGGCACTAGGAAGCGAAGGAATACTGATGTTTTTTCCCGGGGCGGTCGGATGCCGGACAGCCGGAAGTCTGGGCCTATGATGCCAGCGATTACGGTACGAAGTTTGGCAGTAGCACGGTCAGTGCGGAAGGCGCGTAGGTAAATAGCATTCGTGGGCCCGCTGGGGGCGATGAGGAGTACGAGAGCAGTGAAAGTGCAGGCCACAGATGAAGCCGCCAACATGCCGTCCACAATATAGGTCATCGAAACAAGAAGAATTGCGCCGACAATCATGATGTTCTTGATGACGCGTAGGCTGTCGGCCAGGGGCTTCGTACGATCCAGGAGGTAGGATTGATCGCTCATGTGTCTCCTCCAGCAAGGGTTTGAGGATCTTAGCTCACGGTACGGCGAGCGATGATACCATACCTACGCGTCAACGATACGCTCTACAACAGACACTGCGGCGCCAGTAACAGCGACTACTTCATCCTGTGCTTCAAATAAGAAGCTAAAGTCGGCTTCACTGATTGA
>CAXSHQ010000391.1:0-4243 GCA_964236875.1 uncultured Acidobacteriaceae bacterium
GGGTGGAACCGTCGGTTCCTCGCGTCGAACTTCGCTGGCGGCCTTATCTTCGCGGAGACCGAGGAAGGCAGCCTGGCGAACGTACTCTTCGGCAGTCCAGGAAGCAAAGCGGACCTGCGCGACCAGCTCCGGCTTGACCCACACAGCATCGCGCCGGGCATCGGCTGCGGCGCTCAAGTAGGCGGGGCGCGGCTGCTCCAGCGCTGCGAGGCGGCTGCGAAGCTCACGGCGGGTCTTCTGGTTGAATCCGGTTCCGGTCCGTCCGGCATAGATCAGCTTGCCGTCGCGGTAGTAGCCCAGCAGCAGGGAACCGATGCGGTCGGTGCCGTCCGAGGAGAGCGTGAAGCCGCCCACCACGAACTCCTGTTCATGGAGACACTTGCACTTCAGCCACGCACCGCCGCGTCCGGCTTGATACGGTGCGTCTGCGCGCTTGGAGATAATACCTTCGGCATGCAGCTCGCAGGCCTTGTGGAACATGCTCTCGCCGTCGGTCTCCAGGTGCTCGCTGAAGCGGACCAGCAAGTCGGGCGGCGACGCGCCAATCGTCTCCGCGAGCAGCGCCTTGCGCTCATGCAAAGGCAGCTCGCGCGGGCTGCGGCCCTCGATGTGAAGCAGGTCGAAGCAGAAGAAGGTGAGGGGATTGCGCGCACCTTCCTGAAACGAGGCCTGCAGGTCGGCGAAGTTGGTGGTGCCGTCTTCGCGGAGCACGACGACTTCGCCATCGAGGGTGATCGCTCCAACAGCGAGCTGTGCGACTGCTTCGGCTACGGAGGGAATGCGGTAGGTCCAATCCAGGCCGCTGCGGGTGAGCATTTGCACGCCGCGCGCGGACTTGCGCGCCTGCATGCGGTAGCCGTCGAGCTTGAGCTCGTGCAGCCAGCCTTCAGTGGAGGGTGGAACGCTGGCTTCCAGCGCTAATTGCGGAGGGACGAACTCGGGCTGTGTTTCCGCGGGGAGGTTGCTGATCGCACCGCTCTGCTTGTGTGAAGAGGCGTCTGGCGATCGGGCTCTCGCCGGAGTGGCCTTCGCCGCTGCTGGCGCTTCGGGCTCCACAGGCCGGGCTTCCTGCCGGTACCAGGCTTCCCCGCGCGCGGTCTCTTTGGAGTTCCACACGTGGTCTTCCTGATGGGCGATCTGATCCATGGTGCGGCCGGTCACGGAGGAGAGCTGTTCTGCCTCAGTGATCGCCGGGTCGTCGGGGCCGCGCTCGAACTCGTCGTGCTCCTTGATGAGCAGCCAGTTGGGTTTGCTGGATGACTTCCAGCGCCCTTCCTTCGGTCCTGCTGTGGTGTGCATGCGGATGAGCGCCCACTTGCCGTGCATCTTGGCGCCGCTCATGGTGAACTTCAGGTGGCCGTCGCGCAGGCCAGCATCCACGTCCTCGTAGCCCGGCTGCGGAGCCCACGTGCCCTGGTCCCACACCATCACCGTCCCGCCGCCGTACTGGCCCTTGGGGATGATGCCCTCGAAGCCGCCGTACTCCATCGGATGGTCTTCCACCTCCACCGCGAGGCGGCGATCCTTGACGGTGTAGCTCGGCCCCTTGGCGCAGGCCCAGCTCTTGAGCACACCCTTCCACCCCAGCCGGAAGTCGTAATGCAGGTGGCTGGCCGCGTGCTTCTGGATCACGAACGGCAACCCGCCGCGCGCTTGCACTTCCGGCCACGAAGTTCGCGAGGCGGCGGCTTTCTTGCCGGCAGGATTCGCGCCGCTTGGTTCAGCAGTCACGCCGAAGTCGCGCATCTCGCGATAGCGCGCGAGCTGCTCGTCGACGAGGTCGGCGGGCATGGGTTCGGAGGGTTCCGCTGGGCGTTCCGCTGGTATTTTCTTCTTAGAGGAACGTTTCGGTGGTGAAAGAGCTTTCGGCTTCGGAGCCATCGTCGTTGCTCTCCTGAAACGCTGCTACGCGGACTTACGACGGACGGGTGTCTTCGCAGCCTTCGGCTCGGCCTTCTTGGCAGCCTTGGCCGCTCCACCCTTTACCAGCGACAGACCGCCCTTCTTGTCGGCGGCTACTGTGCGCGCCGGTGCGGCTTCCTCGCGTTCCGGTTGTGCGGCAGGAGCGGCAGCCTTGTTGCCGAGGCTGCTGCGCAGCGCGTCCATCAGGTTGACGACCTTGCCGCGCGTAGGTGCGGGCGCTTCCTCGTCCTGCGGAACAGGGAGATGCTGGAGCTTGGCGTCCACTAACTCCTTGACCGCGACCTCGTATCCGTCCACGAACTTTTCTGGCGCAAACGGTGCGGCCTTGCGCTTGATCAGTTCCTTGGCTAACCCAAGCGAGTCTTCGTCGATGCTGGACTTCTTGACATCGCGGAAGTAGTCGTCCGCCTTGCGCAGCTCGGCGGCATAGCGCATGGTGTAGGCCATCATGCCTGGGTGCTCCTCGGTGCCGGCTGGCTTGATGGCGACTACATGCTCGCGGCCCGCGAAGGCGATCTTCGAAAGCGCAATCTTCTTGGTGTCCGCCAGCGCCTTACGCACTGTGGCGAAAGCCTCAGCCTGCGCATCATTTTCCGGAATCACGAAATAAGGCTTCTCGTAAAACTCCGGGTCGATCTCGCTTTCGTCAACGAACTGCGAGATCTCCATGGTGTGCTTGGAAGGCACGCGCAAATGCGCCAGCTCTTCCGGCTCTATGGTGACGTAGCGGCCCGTGGAGTACTCGTAGCCCTTCACGATCTGTGTACGCTGCACCACCTGCTCGGCCTGCGCGGGCTGCTCCGGCGCCTGTTCCGCGGCCGAGGCGAGCACCTTCTGGTGGCGCACGCGCTCCCCGGTGGCACGGTCGATCTGGTGGAACTGGATGTCGTTCTTCGCCTCCGTGGCGACGAACAGCTTCACTCCGAACTGCACCAGCGAGATCTGTATCTGTCCACTCCAGTAGGGACGTGCCATGGCAGGAAAGCCTTTCGCGCGCCAGGTCGTTCAGGCGTCAAGGGGAATGCAGCAAGTATGACTCGCCGGGTGTGCGCTGGGGATGCACGACGCGGTCCCCACCGCTTCTGTGCAGGTGCGATGCGGCTTACGTGCCAGGCCTGGGGGGTGGATGTAGGATCACCGCCGAACGTTGGTAACCACCTCTACCGCTTTCGTGGGGCTGCGGAACAGGGCCGAATCGACTATTTATCAGGAGAACCATTTCTTTTCCCGCTGAAATGGCGAGCTGGATGGGTCGTAGCCCTCACCAGAAGGAGGTAATCGATGGCGTTACCAAGGTTCAGAAGTCCCCGCTTAGGTAGCATCCCGGCCCCACCTTCCTGTGATTGTGACCGCCCCGGCCCCACCCTAGTCTCCCTATAGCACCGCACCACCAAAAGATCTGGTACGAAGCACACCCACTGAAGCACACCCACAAGGAGAACGAATATGAAGAACCTGAACAAGTTGATGTTGAACCTGGTGAACGATGAATCCGGACAGGACCTGATCGAGTACGCGCTGGCCGCTTGCCTGATCGGCCTCGCAGCCGTCGCCTCGATGAGAACCCTCGGCTCAGCCATTACCAGTGCGTTCACGTCCATCGGCACAACCCTGACCACCGCTGTCTAGCCCCTGTGGGCGAGCGGCTGGCGCCCACAGACCTCCTCACCTCGTTTTCTCCGAACCGCTTTCGGGCGTTCATTGTTCAGGACTGGGCACCTTGGCGAAGCAGTCAAGGTGCTGACCAGTCGCCCCAGCCTCTTTGCATTTGCCCGGGTAACGTGCCCCCTGGCAAGTGCGCGCTCCCACTGATGCAGCTCGCTCCACAAACCCAGGAACGCACATGATGCAGGCCGACCTCCACTCGATCTATCTGATTGCCGCCTGCGTTTGCGCGGCGCTCGGCGCGGCCTTCGACATCCGAAGCCGCCGGATCCCTAACCTGATTACGGGCCCCTGCATCCTTCTCGGCCTCCTGCTGCACGGCGTAGGGGACTCATGGCATGGCGTGCTGTCCTCCGCGGGCGCGGGACTGATCTGCTTTGCAGCGTTCTTGCTCTTCCACATCGCCGGCGGCATGGGCGCGGGCGACGTAAAGCTGATGACTGCCGTCGGTTGCCTTGCCGGCCTTCCGCATTTGGCTTTTCTGCTGGTGTTCACGGCCATCGCCGACGCGCAGGCGTCGCTGCTGATGGGGGTCGCGGCCGACCTGCCGCCGCGCGAGCCGGTGATGCGGCACCTCAACCCGCTGGCCATGCTGGCGTGAGCGCGGCGGAGCCGCGCGGCGTCGTCGCCGGGGACGTCGGCGAGGCGCTCGGCC
>CAXSHQ010000392.1:0-1457 GCA_964236875.1 uncultured Acidobacteriaceae bacterium
GATGTGCTGGCGGCTGTGCAGGTGCCGAAGTAAAGCCATGCGAATGTCACTTGCAGTGAACGGTAAGCAAATGATGCGGGCGTCACTCCAGGCGCAAGGCTGGCTGAGTGCGCATGTGAACATGACGGACGGTGTTGAAGCAGAAGAGCCGGATCGTGTTTGGGTGGTCGCGTTCGACAAGACAGAAGAGCCGAACAGTATCACGTCGGAGTGGGACAGCGTGCCCCTTCACATCGGGGATAAGGTGCTCATCGAGTTGCTGCCGGACGGGGAGAGCGATGCGCCGGCGAGCATCCGGAGAAGTTTGGATCGTCCGAACAACCTGTTCTCCGATCTGGAGCAAGCCCGTTCGCTGCTCACGGCGGTTAAGATTTGTGACACGCAACTGATGGGAGTTATGGATCGCGCGCAAGGAGTCGAACCCAAAGAAGAGTTGGAGAAGCTTCAAAGCGCCATCGGATCAATCCTTGTCGAGTTAGACCGGCAACTTATTTCGCCCACCATCCGTAGACATCCCGAACTCTTGGCCGAAGCGCAGGAGAAAGGACTGTACTAAGAACTCCCCGAACTTTTGCGGCATCCCCTCGGCGGCTGAACCGCTTCCTTGGCGACGTTCGCAGAAGCGTGGGGAGCAGGCGCAAGCCCAGAGAACCTCAACTTCGCTGATGGCGCAGCACAGGCCGGTGCACTGATGCAGACCCTCATTCCACAACCCGCGAGCGCGACGGCACGGCCTATCGGCCGCGCCGGGCGTTGGTGGCGGTTTGGGATGACGCCGCTGGCGATGTATCTGTTTGCGGCGGGTTTCCTGATGGCTGTACCGGCATTCTGGCACCTGAAGGCGCTTTGGTTTGTGCCGGCCTGGGATGGATTCCTGCTGGTGGTGTGGCTGATCGAGGCGTTTGGGCTGCCGGCACCGGAAGCATTCATCGTGACACGGACGTTTCTGGATTCGCCGCAGCTTGGGCAGGACACGCGCGTGGAGTTGACCGTACGTATGGAGGCGGATCGCGTACTCGACCTGCGCTGCGTGGATGATCTTGCGCCGGCGTTGGTGGGCGAGCCGGTAGAGCAAAAGCTGAAGATGTTTCCACGTGAGGATGTGGCGAGCGTGACGACGGTGTGGCCGCGGGAGCGTGGCGAATTCGTGATGGGGCGGGTTTATCTGCGCTATCGCGGGGCGTTGGCGGAGCGGTGGTGCGCGGCGCTGCCGATGGAGCCGCGGGCAGCGGGGGCGGATGCTGGGGGCTCTGGGCCAGCGTGGGCGGGGGCAGATGCAGATCCTCCGCCTGCGGCGAAGGATGACAACAAGAGAGGCAAGAGCAAGGGCAAAGAACAACGTAAGGCCGAGCAGGCGCGGCTGGCGGCACAGGGCCAGCGGGTGCGGGTGTTCCCGGCGCTGGAAGAGAGCCGCGACCGGACGCAGTTGTTCTTGCAGCGCGCGCGGCAGATCGCGC
>CAXSHQ010000392.1:1467-4225 GCA_964236875.1 uncultured Acidobacteriaceae bacterium
AAGGTTTTCGAGCAGAAAGCGCGCGGTGCGCTCGATCCGATGCGGCTCAGCCGCGTACTGCGCGGCGCCCTGGCGTGCCTTGCGCTGGCGGCGGCGGTTTGCGGCGCGGCGGCGTGGTATTTCGCCGAAAGTCTCGGCTCGCAGGAAGCTGAACTGGCGCGGCAGATCGCGCAGGAGAAGCGGCGGCTGCGCCTGCGCGGCGTAGGGCGGGATTTTGAGAGCCTGCGGGATTACCAGGCTGGCGATGAGCTACGCCATGTGAGCTGGACGGCGACAGCGCGGCGCGGCAAGCCGGTGACCCGGCTGTTCACGGTGGAGCGCTCGCAGCAGGTGTGGATCGTCCTGGATGCGGGGCGGTTGAGCGGGACGGCGCTGGCGTTGAAGCGTGAAGCCCGGCAGTTTGTGGCGGAGACGGAAGAAGAGCGCGACCGCGCGCATCGGCTCACCGTGACGCAACTGGATCAGGCGGCAACGGCGGCAGCGATGCTGGCGCAGGTGGTGGATGGGTCGGGCGACAAGGTGGGGCTGATGGCCTACGGACGCGGCGTGCAGCAGCTGCTTGCGACCGGCCAGGGCGCGGGGCATCTGCGCGTGATGATCGACATGCTGAGCCGGACGCGGAGCGAAGCAGCGGAGGCGGACCATCTGCAGGCGATGGCGCGGCTGAAGAACGTGCAGCGGCGGCGCGGGCTGATCGTGTGGGTAACGGAGATGGCCGACCAGGCAGGGCGGCCGGAGATCGTGGCCGCAGCGGCGGAGCTGGTGCGGCGACATCTGGTGGTGCTGGTGCTGTTGAAGCATCCGGAACTGGAGGAGGCTGCCGCGCGCGTGCCGGCGACCCGCGATGCCATGTACGAGCGCACCGCCGCGCAGGAGATGCTGGAGCGCCGGCGCGAGACAGTGGCGCAACTGGAGCGGCAGGGTGTGCTGATCGTGGAGACCAGCGCGGAAGAGGCGGGAGTGAATGCGATCGGGAAGTACCTGGAGGTGAAGGCGGAAGGGCGGCTGTGAGGAATGCTGACGTTCGAATTTCACTCTCGCAAGGCAGCGGCTAACCTTCGTAAGCACGGCATTTCGTTTCGTGAGGCCGCTTCGGTGTTTGGTGACACGCTTGGCTCGCACCTTCGCGACGATCAGCATTCCTGGGATGAGGAACGTTGGATCATTCTGGGCACATCGGACAGAAGTCGCCTGCTTTTTGTCGTTTACACTCAGGAGGGCTCCACCGTGCGACTGATTGGCGCACGGACTGCGACCGCGGACGAGCGACACGAGTATGAAGAAGGCGTTTGAAGAGGATCCACTGGCTCCACGACCAAATCTGGACTTCAGCAAGGGTGTGCGCGGGAAACACGCTGCGGAGTTCAAGCGTGGCAGTGTGCTGGTGCTGCTTGAGCCCGATCTCACGGAAAGCTTCCCGGATTCAGAGTCCGTCAACACCGCGCTTCGGTCTGTTCTCCAAACAAAGTTGAAAACTGGCGCGAAGAGCTAGCTACATCGCTGCTGCGGAAGCTAAGACAAGGTCTCCTATCCACGCGCCAGCACACGTCCACCTTCGCCGAGCCACCAGCACAGGCCGGTAAAGAGCACTGCGCATAGCGAGAACTTGAGCGCCATGGGCGCGCGGGTGGGGTCGAGGAAGGCTTCGAGGCTGCCAGCGATGAGCAGCAGCGGAATAGTGCCGCAGACAAGCTGCACGGCTTCGCGGCCGGCGATGGCGACGGAGTCCCGGCGGCGGAGCAGGCCGGGAAAGAGGATGCCCGCGCCGAGGCGCAGGCCCGCCGCGCCGGCAAGCATAATGCTGGGCAGCTCCAGCGCACCGTGCGCGGCGACGAAGCTCCACAAGCTGAGCGACATGCCGTGCTGCGCGCACACGGTGGCGACTACGCCCATGAGCGCGCCGTTTTCAAGCAGAAGGAACACCGTAAACAGACCCGCCGATATACCACCCGCGAAGGTGATGAAGCACACCAGAATGTTGTTGGTGGAGATCTGCGAATACTCCTGCGGCATGGATGTGAGGATGCTGTCGGTCCACATTTCATGACGGTCGATTTTCTCCATCATGGCGGGGCCGAGCAGCGCCGGGCCGTAGGAAGGATGAACCGCAATTACAACAGCCGAGAGAAGGCCGGCAAAGACGAAGATGGCGGTGGCCAGAGCGACATAGCCGGAAAGGCGGCGGAGCAGGCGCGGATAGCTGTGCGCGAAGAAGCGCCAGATACCTCCGAGCGAGGCGCGGCGGCCGGTGTAGACGAAGTTGTGGGCGCGGCTGACGAGGCGGTTGAGATAGTTCTCCAGCGGACCGGAGGCGGTTTCGGTGCGGACGGCGCTTAAGTCGGCGGCGGCCTGGCGGTAGAGCAGGCCAAACTCGCGGAGCTCGGCGCTGGCCAGCGAGCGCACGCCGGAGCTTTCGACCTGGCGCAGGAGCACGTCGAGCCGGTTCCAGTTATTCTTGCGATGGTCGATCCAGAAGTTAGTGAGCATAGGGCTGGGGTGGCATGAGCACGTTTGCGCGGCAAAACTTTTCCGATCAGCTTAACATTGCCACGCCCGAAGGTGTGGCGCTGCGGTTTCCGGTGGCCGGCATCGGCAGCCGGTGCATCGCGGTGATGGTGGACCACCTGATCCAGGGTCTCACTGTATTGCTGATTTCCCTGGGCATGGCTCTTTGGCAGGCAGCGGTGGGCTCCACACAGGTGGGCCGCGCCGCAGGCAAGCTCGATGTGGTGGGCAAGTGGTTTGTCGCGTTGATCCT
>CAXSHQ010000393.1:0-4216 GCA_964236875.1 uncultured Acidobacteriaceae bacterium
TTGAGCAACACTTCCCCTACTGGTTCTGCCCCGCGTACGCGCAATGGGCTGGTCGCGATGCGGAGATTCCGGCGGATGGCAACCTGCTGCTAGCCCTCAGCGCGCCGCGGCCTCTGTATGTAGGGAGCGCGGAAGGCGATGAGTGGTCCGACCCGAAGGGCGAGTTCCTTTCCGCCGTAAGCGCGAGCCGTGTGTACCGTTTGCTGGGCAAACCAGCTCTCGCGCCGGATACGCCCAGGCCCAGGGTCGATCAGGCCATCGGCGTCAACACCTCTGTCGCGTACCACGAGCGAGCGGGCAAGCACGATGTCACGCTCTTCGATTGGGAGCACTACATCGAGTTCCTCGACAACGCCTTGGGCAAGCCGAAGCCGTCCCTCCGCTGACGCCGCCGGGTCGCTCGCGCTCGCACGAGTTTCCCTGCTGGTGAGGCATTTTCATCCATGATTGCCACGGCAGTCTCCAGCCGATATAGTGGCGGACGTTGGTTTCATCCGCACTCGCCGCCTCCTCATGCGCCTTCTCTCTATCAGCCTCGCGTGCTTCGGCCTTTCCGTAGGTGTCACGTTGCCGTGGACGGCAAAGGCCCAGCAGCCGCTGCTGCAACCTGCCAGCTACGCGCATTACGCACAGCTCTTTGAGCAGCAGGAGCAGGCGGCCACGGGCAAGGTGTACAACGGCGAGCCGTCTACAGCAGGCAAGCCCGCGGAAGAGGCCTGGCCTTGGATGCAGCGCGAGATACCGCTCTTCGAGAGTTCCGACAAGACGTTCGAGGAGATGTACTACTTCCGCTGGTACGCGTGGAAGAAGCATCTCGTCCGCCTGCCGCAGGGCTGGGTGGTCACCGAATGGCTGCCCAAGCCGCAGCTCCCCGATTCCGGCGCGCTGCCGGATGCCGCGCCCTTCCATCTGGGCGAAGCCCGCTGGCTGCACGACCGCAGCATCGCAGAAGACGACGCGCGCTTCTGGTATCAGCCGGGCGTGGATATTCGCAAATACTCCGATGCGATGGCAACCGCCGCGCGTGCTGTGACGCTCGCCAATGGTGACGACACCTTTGCGAAGTCGCTGCTGCCCGACATGGTTCGCGTGTATCACGACTGGGAAGCAAACCAGCAGGACAGCAATGGTCTGTTCTGGTCCATCGATACCCGCGATGCGATGGAGAAGTCGATCAGCGGCGATGGCTATCGGCCCACGCTGAACAGCTACATGGTCGCGGATGCGCGCGCCATCGCCGCTACCGCGCGGCTCGCGGGAAACACCGCGCTGGCCGCGGAGTTCGACGCGAAAGCAAGCAAGCTGAACCAGCTGATCGAAGCTAAGCTGTGGAATCCGAAGGACCAGTTTTACGAAGTGGTTTCGCCGGCGAAAGACTCCGGCATCCGCGCGCAGAAGAAGTTTCAGGATCCCGGCACGACGATGCAGCTTTCCGGCGTGCGTGAGCTCATCGGCTATAACCCGTGGGCGTTCCTCTCGCCGCCGCCTGACCACGCCGCTGCATGGACGCAGGGCTTCGACGGCAAGTACGGTGCGACCACGGCGGAGCGCCGCAATCCGCGCTTCCGCTTTGCCAGTTCCGATCAGTGCACATGGAACGGCCCCGCATGGCCTTTCGCCAACACGCAGGCACTCAACGCGCTGGCAGCTTATGAGAACACCCCCGGCCCTCATGTCGTCGATGCGGAGGCGTTCTACAAGCTGTTCGCGCATTACGTGTTCGCGCAGCACCTCAAGCTCGCCGATGGACGCAGCATCGATTGGGTCGATGAGGACTACGACGCCGACACCGATGAGTGGATTGCCAAGCGCATGCTGCTCGAGAAGAACAAGCAGATCGGGCGCGGCAATTACTACAACCACTCCGGCTTCGCGGACCCGCTGATCACCGGGCTGATCGGCCTGCGCCCGCAGGCCGGCGACCACCTCGTCGTGCATCCGCTGGTGCCCGCGGGGCAGTGGACATACTTCGCGCTCGATGCGCTGCCGTACCACGGTCACCTGCTCAGCATCGCGTGGGACAGCACCGGCAAGCGCTATGGCCGCGGCCGCGGCATGTGGATCGCCGTGGATGGCCGGGTCGCTGCAAGGCGAAGCACCTTAGGTCCGCTTGAAACCGACTTACCGGCCGCGCATTGAGCACATCATCTCTTCAGGAGTCCCAGTGAACAACTCTGCCTCACTCTTCCGATACGCAGTGGTCACCTTCGCCCTCGTGCTGGCAAGCTCGCTTGGCGCACAGAAGGATGGCGTGCTCGCGCGCATGCCCGGCGACGCGCCGCCACTTGCCGCGGACGGTGTGCCCGCGACCGTGCTGGTCCAGCCGGGCAGCTTCCGCATGGGCGCGGACCCTGAAGCGCTTTCGCCCGCGCTGATCAAGGGCTTTGGAGTCATGTCTTCGCGCCCGAAGCATGGTGACTTCGACGAAACGCCCGCGCACGCTGTGCGCATCACGCATGCCTTCCGCATCGGCATCACGCAGGTGTCGCCCGCGGAGTTCGCCCGGTTCGATCCTTCCTACAAGGCGCACGAAGCCACACCGGGGTATGCCGCAGGCGTTAGCTGGGATCAGGCGATGGCGTACTGCGCCTGGTTGTCGAAGAAGACAGGCAAGCCATGGCGTCTGCCCACGGAGGCCGAGTGGGAGTACGCGGCGCGTGCAGGCGGCGCGCAGCTTTTCGGAGCCTCGGCAACGCCCGTTCCGCTCAACCAGGCCAATGCTTTCGGCGTGCAGAACCAGGAGGTCGGCCGTCCCGAGTGGACGCTGGACTGGTTCGGCCCGTACCAGCGCTCGCTGGATGGCAGCCCGCAGCTGGATCCGGTCGGCGCCGCCTCCAGCCTGACGCGTGCGATACGCGGCGGCGGCCTCGACTGGCGTCACACCGCCACCAAGACCACGCCGGACCTGAACCTGCCAGCCACAGCGCCGTACTACTCCCGCCCGGCGAACCGAGCCAGCGCACCGCCTTCTTATCAATCGCAGAACGGCAACATAGGTTTCCGCGTGGTGCAGGCGTCCATGCCGGCTTCAGAGCCCACGCCTGCCCAATTCCTTTTCTTCCAGACGGCAATTAAGCAGCAGTCGCTACTGGGCGGCCCGGCGAAGTCGGAAGCGATCGATCACGTCGACCTCAGCAAGCCCATTTACCGCACGCACGAGCTCTTCCCGAACCTGGCCGGCAAGAACATGCTGAGCACGGGATGGCGGCTCGGCCTCGCGCGCGGGCTTGGCGTCGGCTACCACAACTCCGCCATTCAGGTGCTTCCCAATGGCGACCTCCTGGCCGCCTTCTACAACACGCCGGATTACGAGGACGACCCCGACCAGACGGTGATGACGCTGCGCCGCCGCGCCGGCAGCGAGGACTGGGACATGCCCGAGCCCTGGCCGGTCATGGCTGATGCCGGCCAAGCCGCGCCGGTAATCTGGAACGACCCCGCGCACCGCGCGCAGCCGGGCGGCAAGGTGTGGTTCTTCTGGGGATTTGCCCGCCTTATCGGAGCGACGCCGTTCGCCTGGGTCACCTCCGAAGACAACGGAGCCACATGGTCCGCCGCGCACTTCCCCGCCTTCCCGCAGCCGATCGGCCGGTACGTTTCGCAGCCCATTAACAGCATCGTGCGCGGTCCCGATGGCGCGGTGTACATGCCCACCGACTCCACCGGCAAAGACTCCGACGGCAACGGCTCCATCAGCGCGGTATGGCGGACGGAGAACGAGGGCAAAACGTGGTCCGATACGGGCGGCCGCACGGCCGGGCGTCACACCACGATAGTTTTCGCGAAGAATGGCGACCTGCTCGGCTTCGGCGGCAAGAACTCGGAGATCGAAGGCCACATGCCGATGGCCACCTCCCACGACGCGGGCAAGACCTGGAGCAAGTCCACTACGCCGTTCGATGAACTCATGTCGGGCGAACGCCCCAGCGTCATCCGCCTGCAGAGCGGCCGGCTCTTCTTCGTTTCGGACCTGAACCCGAAGAAGGAGAAGCACCTGCACAAGGACGGCAGCATCGTCGCGCTCTCTAACGATGACGGCAAGACCTGGACGACGAAGAAGCTGCCGGACAACGTTCTCACCGTCGGCTACACCACAGCCACCCAGGGACCGGACGGCATCATCCACATCGCCACCAGCAAGAACGCCACGAACTATGAGATCGAGCTCGACGAAGCCTGGGTGCTCGACAAGAGCGCGATGGCGGGGGCTCCGGCG
>CAXSHQ010000394.1:0-4196 GCA_964236875.1 uncultured Acidobacteriaceae bacterium
GAGTCCGCGATCGCCCAGCTCGAGTCCGACCTCGCCCGCGCCCGTGACGCCGGCTCTCCCGCCCATTCCGGTGACGCCCCCGCCCATTCCTCCGCGGCCGCCCTCAATTCCGCCAGTGGCTCCCATGCCCATTCCGCCGGTCTCACCCCCGGTTCCCGTTGCACCTGTTGCACCCGCTGCACCCATTCCGCCTGCAGCACCCGCCGCACCCGTTTCTCCTGCAGCGCCCATAACCCCCGGGACTCCGGTTTCTCCTCCGCCGGCGACTCCGGTCGCGTTAGCTCCCTCGCAACCCTCTTCGGCCTACCCAGGCAGTGCATGCGGATGCTGCGCCATCACCGGCATTGTGGCCGCCGCTTCCACCACCGCTCTCACCGCCTTGACGGCCATCGCCGCCATAGCGGACGCGCAATCCGAATAGACGCATTCCGAATAGAAAGGACCAACTCGTATGGCACCTCCACACAAGCCGTCAAAAGGAAATAACTTTCCCTCCAGGTTCACTCCGCCAGCAAGCCGCCCGGCGACAACCACTACCCCAACCACAGTCACTCCACCCGCATCGGCTGCCAAGGTCACTCCACCCGCAAGCCGCCCGGTGGCGACCACTGTCACTCCACCCGCAAGCCGCCCGGTGGCAACCACTACCCCGACCAAGGTCACTCCGCCGGCAATGGCAACCAAGGTCAGTCCGCCAGCAAGCCTCCCGGCAGCCACAACGGCGGCGGCCAAGGTCGCGCCGCGGCCAGCTGGCGGCGTGAGCTACCTCCGCTCCGCACCCACGGCTCCGCCTGTTGTGGTCTCGCAGCCACGCACGGGAAGTTCCTTCGGTGTCCTGGGACAAGGGGCCCTGCGCTCCCGTGCCTTTGCTGAGGACGAAGGCAGCTCCGGAACCGGAGGAGGGATCGGCAAGCTGCCCCCGATTCCGACGCCCCCCGTGCCCAAGCCGCCGACGCCGCCATCCACACCGGTCAAGCCGCCGACGCCGCCATCCACGCCGGTCAAGCCGCCGCCACCATCGGTTCCCCCTGTCCCGGCTCAGCCGCCCACGCCAGCCGTGCCGGTATCCCCAACCAAGCCCACGGTGCCCGTACCGCCTACACCGCCGGCGCCCATACCGCCGACCCCTCCGGTGCCGGTCCCGCCGACACCACCGGTGCCGGTGTTCATCACCCCCAACCCCGGCGCGACGCCACCGGTGCCCTTCACGCCGATTCCACCTGCTCCGATTACGCCTCCACCCATCACTCCCCCGGTCCTGCCGCCGGTCACGCCGCCGGGCCCGCAGCCACAGCCACAGCCGGCAGTCCCAGGCAGCGTCGCCATGTCCGGGCACGGCGGTGGATGCGAATGCTGCTGCGTCGCGATTGCCGGCATGGTCTCCATGGTGGCTGCCACGGCCAACACGGCAATTGCCGCTATCGCCGGCATGAGCAGGAAGGGGTAAGCAGGTGCGGCCTGACATCAGCGTTCTGCTTCCGGCGCGCAATGAACAATCGCGGCTCGCGTCCACGATCCAGTCCATTGCGCGCGCCAGAAGCACAGGTGCCCGGGTAGAGTTCGTCGTGGTGGATGACGCCTCGACGGACGACTGCCTGGGCCACCTGACGCGGTCGGTGCCGCAACTGCTCGACGAACCCAAGATCGACATACGGGTGTGCCGCTTGGACGAGCAGGTAGGCAACTACCGCGCGCGTAACCAGGCGGCCGCACTCGCCTCCGCCGATCTGTTCTTCATTACGGACGCGCACGTCGAGTTCTCGCCGGGCTGGGACGAATCGGTGCTGCGGCACAGCCGGCCCGGGCGCATGCTGGCCGCCACGTCCACGGATTCCGTTTCCGGCTTCCGCGCGTATGGCTGCAAGCTGCTCGTCCCCGCCATGAGCCTGTGCTGGAACCGCGATACACCGAACGGCCTCACCCCCGTACAGCTCGCGACCTGCCACGCCACCGTGATTCCGCGCGAGCTCTTCGAACGGCTCGGCGGGTACGACGCCGGCATGTTCCATCACGGTGGCGGCGAGCCGGAGTTCAGCGTGCGCGCCTGGCTCCACGGCGCCGAGATGCTTGCCGTCCCGGAGATCGAAGTGCGGCATCGCTTCAAACCGGAGGCAGAGCTCCATAGCTTCCTGAGCAGCATTCGCCGCGAGTGGGTGCACAACTGCATCCGCTTCGGCCTTCTCTACCTCAGCGAGCTCGGCTGCATGCAGATGTTGCGCTACTACGCCCGCACCTTCCCGGCGCTCTTCCAAAGCGCGCTCGCCATGGTGGAAGCCAGCGATGTTTGGGAACGCCGGGCCTACCTGGAAACGGAACGGAAGCACCCCTTCACCTGGTATGTCGAACGCTTCGGCATCACGACGCAAATCGGTACTCCCATCTTGTAGCCGCGTCACCGGCCCCGCAGCACACGCTTCTTCAGCAACGGAAGGCAACCATGCCAGACACACCCCAGCCCGGCACTCCCCCCACCGCCGCCGCTCTCACGTTCGATCTGCTGCGGCCGGACGACCTGCTGGTCCTGCGTGTGGTCACGACCAACCTGAAGCTCGATGTTTCGGACGCGAAGAACCCCAGGCTGGTGCGGGGGAACGCGAAGCAGGCTGCCTTCCTGACCATGGAGTTTCCACCGCAGAACATAGCGGAGGAGGCGTTCTTCGAAGACAGCACCAATATCACCGGCGCGAATGGAGTTGGGCAGCCCGGCATGATCGGTGTACGCATGGCCGGTGCGAGCCGCCTTGTCTTCCAGCTCCCCGCCGACATGGAGAACATCCCGTTCACCATGGCCGCGCTGCTGGACTGGTCCAAACTCCAGCTCGTGCTTTCCCCCACCGCTCAGGGCAAAGCACCGCAAGGCGCGCTGACCCCGCCCACCGCCCTGCAAACGGCCCTGGAGCTTCCCTATCGCGTGCTCCTGTCTCCAGCCGCAGCCGTGGGCTGGCTCCACGCGTCCGCTCCGCAGACGCACGCCGGCCGCACCGAGCTGTGGCACACGCGTCTCGGTCAGTTCATCAACCAGAAGACCGGCAGCAACACCACCAAGGTGCTGACGGAAGCCGGCGCCAGGAACACCGTGCCGCTACGCGCCATCTGGTCGCCCGATTTCCACGATCATCAGCCCCTGCCTCCGCTCTCGGACGACGGTCCGTTCCTGACGTCCATGAAGCCCGTTGACCGCGCCAGTGTCGTGATCCTCACGTCCGGCGTTTCGGGCTACAACAGCCCCACTCCCGGTGGCCCCGCGCAGGTCTTCGAGCCCACGCCCCTTCAGGCTGAACGCCTGTTCCTGTCTTCCCTGGGCGCTTGGCTCAACTCGCGCGGCTCATGGCCGGTGCAGCCGACCTACAACGACACGGGAAGCACCCAGATCGAAACGCTGGACCTGAGCGAGTGGGACCACATCGCCGCCCAGGGCCGCGACCAGTACGTCAAGATCGTGCGCGAAGGCTTCCTGTACCCCTTCGGCCACCGCGCCGCGATGGTGCAGGTCACGGAGCGCAAGATCGTGCCGGCCAACGGCTCCACGGTGCTCAACCCCACGGCCTATCTCAAGCAGCACGTGTACATCGCCGTCCGCGAAAAGGAGAAGACCTACGGGGGAGAGCCTTACACCTTCGAAGCTCGCGAGATGCCGTTCTGGCAGAGCGTCGCTATCGAGACGGCGGTCACGCCCGATATCGACCGGCCGGAGTTCTTACGCGTCTCGACCCCGATCGGCTTCTCAGGAAGCGAATCCTTCTGGATCGAAGTGGGCGGCACGGGCTTCCCGTTCCACCTCACCGCCACTGACCTCGCCGGCAAGCACGTCAACTTCCTTGCCTCGCTAATCTTTGTCGACAAAGGCGAGGAGAACCTTGCCATCGCGCGGCAGGTGTACCGCACCTCCGGCGATATGCGGGCCTGCAGCGTCAAGGGTACGAAGATCACCTACGCCGACCCAACGCAGGGCGACACCGCGCTAAAGACGTCGGCGCTTTACTTCGACACACAGATACTGCAGAACTCCGCGCCCTTCTCCGCCACCACCACACCGTTCCTTCCCATGCTCGACCAGGCCAGCGTCACGGTCCCTGCGCTGGAACACATTCTGGGCACGACCACGCCCATCACCGTCTCGCTCTACGCCCGCTATCTCACCTCCAAGCTCGACGGCAACGCCGGCGTCTTTGTCCAAGTGGAGGGAACCAAGCCGC
>CAXSHQ010000395.1:0-1260 GCA_964236875.1 uncultured Acidobacteriaceae bacterium
GCACGAAGTACAACGTGGACCGCGGGAATATCTATTTCTCGAACCCGGTGCGCATCGACCCGACCATCGACCTCGATGTGTCGACACGAGTGGAGAACTACGACATTACGGTGGGCGTTCATGGGACGACGACTGGCTTGAAGCCGACGTACCGGTCGTCGCCGCCGCTGACGGAGGCGGACATCTTCAACCTGCTGGCGCTGGGTAAGACGCAGGAAGAAAGCCAGTTGAGCACGCAGCAGCAGGTGCAGGCCGGCACGGATCCGACGACGAGCGCGATCCTGGGCGGGGCGTTCAGCGCGACGGTGGGGAGCCGCGTGAACAAGCTGTTCGGGTCGGGATCGATCAAGGTGGATCCGGCGTTTGTGGGCACGCTGGGGAACTCGACGGCGCGCATCACGGTGCAGGAGCCGCTGACCAAACAGCTGACGCTGGTGTTCGCGACGAACGTGAACGAGAGCGCGCAGGAACTGATCCAGGTGCAATACCAGCTGAGCGACAACACGTCGCTGGTGGCGACGCGTGATGAGTCGGGCGTGTTCTCGATTGTGTACAAGCTGCGGAAGCGGTATCGGTAGGCAGCGGGTTTTGGAGTAGCTGAGCTCACAGGGTGACCTCCGTTGCGCCTGAAACATCTAACTTTCAGAGCGAGAAGACGCGCTCTGGAGGTTCAGGTCATGCGGGTTTTCTCCAAGAAGACAGTTTGCGGGGCGCTGCTGGGTGTGGCGCTTTCCCTATCCACGACGGGCGCTTTGTTCGCGCAGGAACATGTGAACGATGCCGATACGGCGGCGTTGCGCGCGGAGGTGCAGAAGTCGCTGAAGGGTGGGCGCTTTAGCGGAGTCCATGTAGACACTCGCGGAAGCTCGCTGGTCCTGAGCGGACAGGTGCGGCTGCTGGCGGACAAGCTGGACGCCGGCAAGAAGGCAGAGAAGCGCACGGTAGGGCTGACCCTGCGGAACGACATCGAAGTGGCTACACCGGAAGGTGTGAGCGATCAGCAGTTGTTCGAGAAGCTGGCGAAGAATCTGGCCTACAGCAGCGTGGGATATGGCACGACGGCGTTCAACAACATCACGCTGGAAGTAAGGAATGGCGTGGCGACAGTAGGCGGGCTGGTAGTGACGCCGACGGATAAGGACGTCGCTCTAGGCGAGGTGACCAACATGCAAGGTGTTCGCGACCTCGTGGACCATGTGCAGGTCGCGCCGCTTTCACCGAACGATGATCGAGTGCGGCAGGCCGAGGCCAATGCGATCT
>CAXSHQ010000395.1:1270-4189 GCA_964236875.1 uncultured Acidobacteriaceae bacterium
TATGGGTATGCGCAGCTTCAGAAGTATGGACTGAATCCGGCAAAGCCGATCCGCATCCTGGTGGTGAATGGGCGGGTGACGTTGGTGGGTGTGGTAGACAGTGAGAGCGATCGCAATCTAGCGGGCCTGCGCGCCAATGGTGTCGCGGGTGTGTTTGCCGTGCAGAACAATTTGCAGGTGCAAGGGGCGGGGCAGCGGGAAGTCATTCGGTAAGTGGAGCGTTGTATGTTCTACGTTGCACGTGAGGCCGGTGACGTGACGTCGTTTGGACCGAACAACGCGGCGCAGTTTTGGTATGTGTGCGGCACGCGATACGAGTGCTGCTGAGTAGGATGGATGCATGGCAGGGTGGCTTCGCAGCACGCGCGTGACGCTGGAGATGATCAAGTGGGAGCACTCGATCTTTGCGTTGCCGTTTGCGCTGACCGGGGCGGTGCTGGCGGCGGGTGGTTGGCCGCAGATGCGTGTGCTGCTGTGGATCGTGGTGTGCATGGTGTCGGCGCGGAGCGCGGCGATGGCGTTCAACCGGCTGGCCGATCATGCGCTGGACGCGACGAACCCGCGGACGGCGGTGCGGGCGCTGCCCAGGGGTGAGCTGACGCGGACGTTTGTGCTGAGCTTTACCGTGATCTCGGTGGCGATGTTTGTGCTGGGCGCGGCGATGCTGAACCGGCTGACGTTTGCGCTTTCGCCGGTCGCGTTAGGAGTGGTGCTGGGTTACAGCTACATGAAGCGTGTGACGCGGTGGTCGCACGTGGTGCTGGGGTTGGCACTGGGCATTGCGCCGGCGGCGGCGTGGATCGCGGTGCGAGGCTCACTGGATGCACGCGCAGTGCTGCTGACGGCTATCGTGCTGCTGTGGGTGGGCGGGTTCGATGTGCTGTATGCGTGCCAGGATTTTGAGCACGACCGCAAGGTGGGTTTGTTCAGTGTGCCGGCGGCCTTCGGGCTGCGTGGGGCGTTTTGGATCGCGCGGGGCATGCACCTGGGGATGGCGGTGCTGCTGTTCGTGCTGCTACATGCGTTCGGGTTGGGAGCGGTGGCGCTGGCGGGCATGGTGGTGGTGCTCGCGCTGCTGGTGTATGAGCACGCGATCGTGTCGCCGGGCGATCTGCGAAGGATGAATGCGGCGTTCTTTACGCTGAATGGGGTGATCTCCGTGGTGTTCTTCGGGTTTGTGGCGGCGGATGTGCTGCTGCGGCGATAGTCGAAGGGGCTCGGGCGCATCTTACGGAAGAGCAACCGCTGCATGGCAGCGCGGGAGGCTACGATGGCATACGAGCAGGCAGGCTACGAAGAGAAGGCAAGCGGCGGCAAGGTGGCGGGGGACCGCGGCGATGCCAAGGCGACGCCCTCGGGCGCAACAGGCGACAACCCAGGCACGGCAGGCAGTGGCGAAACAAAAGTGGATTCGGCCACCCCGGACAATGCGCAGGGGCGCTTGAATCCTTCCGCGCCCGGTGAGACCGGAACAACGCCGGGGACGAACGGGACGCAGAAGTAAGTGCGCGCGTGGGTGCGAACATGACCGCGAACGATTTCCGAAGACTGGCGTTGAGCCTGCCTGGCGCGGAGGAAAGCGCGCACATGGGCTCGGCGGACTTTCGAGTCGATGGACGCATCTTTGCCACACTCGCGTCTGAGGCGCAGGGCTATGGCAACCTGATGCTGTCGCCGGAGATGCAGGCGGCGTTCGTGGGCGAAGCGCCTGAGCTGTATCTGCCGGTGCATGGCGGCTGGGGACGCATGGGGATCACTCACGTGCGGCTGGCTGCTGTGAGTGAAGACGCGCTGCTGGGCGCGTTGCGTGCAGCGTGGAAGCTGCGGCTAGAGAAGAATGCAAAGGGCAGGAAGCGGAAGAGCTAACCATCCCGCGCAGGTGAACGTCGCGGGATGGGCTGAATCGCTGCCAAAGCGAAAAGCATTCGCGAATTCATGGTGAGTTCATCCTTGCGCTGCCGCGCCGAAGGAATACTCAGGATGGCGGCTTTCCGCCAATCTCCAGATCAGAAATCAGGAACGAATCGATGCGGATGCTTTGTGGGCCGGGAGTTGCCGGGTGTGTGTTGTTGATTGCTTCAGCCGCTGGCGCGAATGCCTTCGCGCAGTCTTCTACGCCGGTGTTTACCGCAGGCAACATTGTGGTGCTGGTGGAAGGCTGCGGTGTCCAGGGAGGTACGTGCGCCGCCGTGCCGAACGGAACGGGCACGGGGACGTACAACAGTTCCGCGGGCGGGTATGGCGACAACCAGGGAGCGCCGGTAACGCTGTTTCAGTTCACGCCGAACGGTGCAACGAGCGCGACGTACGTGAATTCGCTGGTGTTGCCGCAGACGAGCAGGAACGCGAACCTTCCGCTATCCAGTGAATATGGTTCGTCATCCGAAGGCACGCTGCAGCTTTCAGGCGCGGGCCAGTACCTGACGTTCGCCGAGTATGGCATCAACGCCGCCGTTTTCGATGCAAGCCCAACCACCTATGGAGCGGCGCCATCGAACGCGCTGGCGCAGTCGGGGTCGTTGACAGGGCAGAGCTATACGCCGATCGCGCGCGTGGTGACGCTGGTCGATCCGTATGGAAACACCAATTCGTCGACCCCGCTGTACAACATCTACAACACGAACAACCCGCGCAGCGTGTACACCGCCGACGGGCTTTCGGTGTATATCTCCGGGCAAGGGACGGGAGCGGATGCCACCGGCGGCGTGTTCCTGTCGCCGCTCTTTGCGCCGAACGCGGCGCCCACGGCAATCACGGGACTGGATACGAGCAGCAAAACGTTTGCGCAAGATACGCGCACGGTGCAGATCTATAACGGCACCCTATATGTTTCGGTAGACAGCAAGCAGGGCTCCGGGAATGCACGCGACTTTATCGGCACCCTGGGCAGGCCTCCCGCGACCAGCCTGTACAGCAGTG
>CAXSHQ010000396.1:0-4168 GCA_964236875.1 uncultured Acidobacteriaceae bacterium
GTGGTTCTGGCATGAGAAGCAGTATGGCGGCATCCTTACCGACATTGGCTCGCACCAGGTGGACCAGTTCCTGTTCTATACGGGCAGCGACCAGGCCGAGGTGGTTTCGGCGGAGATCGCCAACGTGAACCACAAAGACCATCCTGAGTTTCAGGACTTCGGCAACGTGATGCTGCAGGGCAATCGCGGCTTTGGGTATGTGCGGGTGGACTGGTTTACGCCGGACGGGCTGGGGACGTGGGGCGATGGCCGGCTGTTCATCCTCGGCACGGAAGGGTACATCGAGCTGCGCAAGTACATCGACATTGCCGGACGCAAGGGCGGCAACCATCTGTTTGTGACCAACAAAACGGCCACGCGCTATATCGATTGCAACAACCTGGAGCTGCCGTTCGGGCCGCAGTTCATTGCGGATGTGGCGAACCGCACGCACGTTGGGCAGGACCAGACGCAGTGCCTGCTGGCGGCTGAGCTGGTGTTGAAGGCGCAGCGCGATGCCAAGCGGGTGAGTCTGGTTTAGGAGTGTCTGTTAGGCGGGGAGGAACACCTCAGCGGCTAAACCTAGAGGGTGTAGTCGTCCTTTCCTGATGAATCCGTTCCGCTGGGGGCAAACTACAGAGATCCTTCGCTGCGCTCAGGATGACGCCTCTCTACACGGAAGGACCATACCCGATGGAGAACTGCTTTAGGGCCGCGTGGGTTCATCGACGCGTTAAGGGCACGGCTGAAGCCGTGCCCTTAACAAAATGTTATGTGGACGAAGCTCCTCAAGCCTTTCCACTTTCTAAGTAAGGGGTCAACGATGATCAAGGCGAGCAATACGTCCCGCAGGCAGTTCCTCAAGACCGCAAGCGGCGCTACCGCCGCGCTTGGCTTTCCCACCGTCGTGCCGTCGTCGCTGTTCGGCCAGAATGCGCCGAGCAAGCGGATCAACGTTGGCGCGATCGGCGTGGGCCGCATCTCGCGCGGGCATGACCTGCCGGGGATCTGGCAGTATGACGGCGCTCGCATTATGGCGGTTTGCGACCTGGATTCGCACCGCGTGGAGCAGGGCAAGGAACTGATCAACGGCGTGTACGCGAAGAAGAGCGGCAAGGCCTACGATGGCGTGACCGGCTACAGCGATCACCATGCGCTACTGGCGAACAAGGACATCGATGCGGTGGTGATCAGCACGCCCGACCACCAGCATGCGCCGATCGCGGTGGCGGCGATACGCGCGGGCAAGGATGTGTACCTGCAGAAACCGGCGTCGCTGACGATTGCCGAAGGCCGATACCTCTCGAATGCGGTGAAGGCTTCGAACCGCATCCTGCAGATCGGCAGCCAGCAGCGCTCGTGGGTGCAGTTCCGGTATGCGGCGGAGCTGGTGCGCAATGGGCGCATTGGCGAGCTGAAGCACGTGGAGATTGGGCTGCCGGGTGATCCTTCTGGACCCGACGCGCCGCCCATGCCGGCGCCGGCGAACCTGAACTACGATGCGTGGCTGGGCACGACGCCGGAGGTCTATTACACGGAGATGCGGGTGCATCCGCAGACGGGCTTCGACCGGCCGGCTGGCTGCGGTGCGAGCAGTTTGGCGCGGGCATGATTACCGGCTGGGGCGCGCATCATGTGGACAGCGCGCACTGGGCCATGAACACCGAGTACACCGGCCCGGTAGAGGTGTGGGGCAGCGCGGAGTTTCCGAAGAGCGGGCTATGGAACGTGCATGGCAAGTTCCTGACCCATGCCATCTACGCGAACGGCGTCACGATGGATATCTCCGGTGAGTTTCCGAATGGGATCAAGTTCTATGGGACCAAGGGTTGGCTGTTCGTGACGCGCACGGAGCAGACCACGCCGACAGACCCGGGCGGCAAGCCTACGGGTGGACCGAAGGCGACGGGGCTCGATGCCAGCGATCCGCGCATCCTGCAGTCGGTGATTGGGCCCGGTGAGGTGCACCTGTACAAGAGCGCGGACCAGCATGGCAACTGGCTGGACTGCATCCGCTCGCGCGAGGCGCCGATCTCGCCGGTGGAGATGGGCCACCGCGCGTGCTCGACGTGCCTGATCCACCATATCGCCATGCACACCGGGCGACGGCTGCATTGGGATCCTGTGGCGGAGCGGTTTCGCAACGATGACGGGGCGAATGCGATGCTCTCGCGCCCGCAGCGTCCGCGCTACGCGTTCCTGCCGCAGAGCGGAGCCAAACCGCACGGCGTTGCTGCGACGCTTTGACGCGCTTACAAGCTCAGGATGCTAACGGCACAACTTGGAGTGCGTGTGCCCGCCTCTTAAGCAGCATGGCAGAGGTTGAAGAGAAGGCGTGTGCGGGCGCAGGCATCGCGCGCAGGCTGGTGTTGCCGTTTGGGGCAGAGCTGGTGGACGGCGGCGGTGTGCGCTTTCGCATCTTCGCCCCAGCGGTGGAGGCGCTCCGGCTCCAGATAGAAGGCAGAGACGGTCTCCAGGATATGGAGGCTTCCGGCGACGGCTGGTTCGAGCTGACCGCGCGGGACGCGGGGCCGGGCACGCTGTACCGGTTCGTGCTGCCGGATGGCGCTGCAGTGGCCGATCCTGCGTCGCGGTTTCAGCCGGAGGATGTCGGCGGACCCAGCGAGGTCGTCGATCCGTGCGCTTACGCGTGGCAGGATGCGGAGTGGCGTGGGCGGCCGTGGGGAGAGACGGTTCTGTATGAGCTGCATGTGGGCGCGTTCACCGAGCATGGCACGTTTCGGGCGGCCATCGATCAACTGGACAGCCTGCGTGAGCTGGGTGTGACGGCGATTGAGCTGATGTGTGTGGCGGACTTTGCGGGGCTGTTCAACTGGGGCTACGACGGCGTGATGCTGTATGCGCCGGACTCCGCGTATGGCCGGCCCGACGACCTGAAGGCGTTTGTGGATGCGGCGCATGCGCGCGGGCTGATGGTGATCTTCGATGTGGTCTATAACCACTTTGGGCCGGAAGGCAATGTGCTGCCGCTGCTGTTTCCGCAGGTGCTTACCGACCGGCACTGCACGCCGTGGGGAGATGCGTTCAACTTCGATGGCGAGCACTGCGAGCAGGTGCGCAGCTTTGTGCTGGAGAACGCGATGTACTGGGTGGAGGAGTTCCACGCGGACGGGTTGCGGCTGGATGCCTCGCACGCGATGGTGGATACCAGCCCCAAGCACATCCTGGACGAGATGAGTGAGCGCCTGCGGGCGAAAGCCGCGGACGAAGGGCGGCACATTCACCTGATTCTGGAGAACGAAACCAACATCGCCGAACGGCTGCTACGCTCGCGCGAAGGCGAGCCGCGCGGCTTTACGGCGCAATGGAACCACGATGGCACGCACCTGCTCGCTGCGGTGTTTGCACCCGGATGTGAGCACGGCGACGAGCAAGGTAATGACGATGGCGGCGAGACGGAGAAGCTGGCGAAGGCGCTGGCGGAAGGCTTCGTGATTGCCGCGCAGGAACAGGGGCAGCCTGAGGAGCATTGCGTTCCGCCGACCTCGTTTGTCGCGTTCATCCAGACGCATGACCTGGTGGGCAACCGGGTGCGTGGTGAGCGGCTGGTCGGGCTTGTACCGCAGGAGGCGCTGCGGGCCAGCGGCGAGCAGCTCCGCCAGGCGCAGAAGATGGAGGCCGTCGGGCGGCTGGCCGGCGGCGTGGCGCACGATTTCAACAACCTGCTCACCGCCATCCTCGGCTACGCCGAACTCCTCGTCGCACGGGACGACCTCGACGCCTCCAGCCGCCAGAACGTCGAGATGATCCAGAAGGCCGGGCGGCAGGCGGCGGCGGTCACGCACCAACTCCTCGCCTTCAGCCGCAAGCAGATCCTCCAGCCGCGCGTGATCGACCTCAACGCGCTGATCCTCGATTTCGAGAAAATCCTGCGCCGGGTCATCGGCGAGCACATCGAGTTAATCAACGGTCCCCACGCGACGAACGCGCGGGTCCGGGCGGACCCCAACCAGCTCGAACAGGTCATCCTCAACCTGGGCGTCAACGCGCGCGACGCCATGCCCAAGGGCGGTCGGCTGACGATCAGCACGTCCAACGTGGCGTTCACTCTCACGGAAGCCCGCGAGCACGCGCCCGACACGGAAGCCGGCCGGTACGTGTTGATGGAGGTCGCCGACACGGGCCACGGCATGGACGAAGAGGTGAAGTCGCGCATCTTCGAGCCGTT
>CAXSHQ010000397.1:0-4127 GCA_964236875.1 uncultured Acidobacteriaceae bacterium
ATCGTAATAGGCTTTGTACGCCGCGTCGATCTTGCTCTTGCGTTGGATCTCCATCGCTTCTCGAATAAGTTCATCCAGAGCTTCGGAATCCGACGCTCTCTTGCGGAGCTTGCGAATTCTCTCGACGAATGCGACCGCGTCTCCGGAAAGACTGTAGCTCTTCTTCACGCGTGGAGAGGCGCTGGCTTTTGTCATACCTGTATCCTACCAGCTTCTTACCATTACACCTTTGGCTCCCAGCCCTTCTCATACTCCCGGTGAGCCATTGCCGTCGCTTCTTTGTCGTGGAGAATGGCCCCTTCCGCGTCGAGGTTGAGAGTGCGGCGGGTGAAGTAGGCGATGTTGGATAGCTGCAGCATGGTCATGGCTACATTGCCCTGGGATGCCGGCTGGGCCAGCGGTGCGCCGGTGCGGATGCCCGCGATCAGATTGGCGAAGTGGCGGTCGGTCATGCTGTCCGCGCCGACCGTGTCCGACGACGCGGTGGAGGCGTGCTCGGCGACGTGGAACTTGTCGGTGAGCTTGTCGCTGAGGTCGTACACCTCGTAGCCGGCACGATCAATGATGGCCGTGCCCAGCGTGCCGTGCACCGCGATGCCGCGGTCGCGGTTGTAGGTCTTCTTGCCCGAGCAGCAATCGCCTTTCCAGGTGATGAGCTTGTCCGGGTATTCGAAGCCTACGTCGAGTGTGTCGTAGAACTCCCAGTCGTCTTTCGCGGCGTAGCGGCCGCCCGCGGCCGTGACGCGCTGCGGCATCTCGGCCTGCAATGCCCAGCGCGCGATGTCCACCTCATGTGAGCCGTTGTTCAGGGTTTCGCCGGTGCCCCAGCGGCGGAACCAATGCCAGTTGTAAGGATGCATGTTGTCCTTGTAAGCTGTGCGCGGCGCCGGGCCTTGCCAGAGGTCCCAGTCGAGTGTGGGCGGGACTGCGGCGGGTTTGCCGATGCCGATGGGCTTCCGATTGTTGGCGTACCAGGTTTCCGCCCAATAGGAGCGGCCAATCGAGCCGTTGTGAATCTTCCCGACGATCTCGATGGTGTGCGGTGAGGAGCGCTGCTGCGAACCCATCTGGCAGAGCTTGCCGTACTTGGCAGCGGCCTTGACGAGCAGCGCGCCTTCATTCGGATCAAAGGAACAAGGCTTCTCCACGTAGACGTGCTTGCCGGCCTCGAGACCGAGGATGGCCATGGGCGCGTGCCAGTGGTCCGGTGTGGCGATGGTGATGGCGTCCACGTCCTTGGCGGCAAGTATGTGGCGGAAGTCTTTCTCCGCCTTGGGCGCATCGCCGGTGACGCTTGCCGTCTTACGGGCAAAGCGGTCAAGGATCGTGGAGTCCACATCGCACACGTAGCTGATGCGGGCGTCACTGCGATTTGCCTGCAAAGACGATAAGTGCGCGCCCGCGCGGGAGTTCAGGCCGATGACAGCGAACTGCACGCGATCGTTGGCCCCGGGGATAGCGGCGTAACTCTTTGCGGTGAATGAAAGCGCTCCGGCAGCGGCTAGACCACCCATGAACTCGCGACGTGAACTCATCGTTCTCTCCTTCGGCTAAGCCGTCTTTTCGTTGGTGTCGTAGCCGAGGCCCCTGAGGACTCCACGCATGTAGGCGAAGCTTTCCATGACACCGGGAAGCGGATTGTCGGCCTTGATCTCGTATTCGAGATCGACGAAGCCGGTGTACTTCATGCGAATGAGCTGCTGGAACATCTCACGCACCGGCATGATGCCCTCGCCCACGGCGACCTGGCTTTCCTTGACGTTGTGCTCCGCGAGGTCCTTCATGTGGATGTCGATGAGACGGGGTCCTACGCGACGAATGGCTTCAACGGGATCGACGCCGGCGCGCATGCAGTGGCCTACATCCACGCAGCAGCCGATACGCGGGTCCATGCTGCTGACGGCCTTGAGCACATCCAGAGGCGACGGGAACTCCTTGTCCTCCGGACCATGGTTGTGGATGGCAAGACGAATGTCATACTGCTTGACGAACTTCTCTAAACGGGGCAGCACCGCGTGGGTCGGCGCGCAGACCATGATGGGAATGCCTGCAGCCTTGGCATAGTCGAACTTGGACTGAATGTCCGCGTCCTCATCCTTGTTGAAGGTGATCGTGCCGCCTGCGGTCAGCTGAAAGCCGGCGGAGCGATAGGCTGCGGCGCGCGTGGAAACCTCCGCGAGCGGCAGCATGGGCAGGTGCATGTCTTTCAGGTTGAGGTACGGCGTGCGCAGCTCGTGCATGAACTCGATGAGGTGCGCGGTGTCAAAGCTGCGGAAGGTGTAGCTGGCAATGCCGAGCCGAACGGGAGACTTCGGCAGCCTGGCAGCAGCGTTATCTTGCGCACGGACACTGCGCACGAGCGCAGCGCTCACGGCGGCTGCTGCCCCTGTGCGCAGGAAGGCGCGGCGATCAGTCGAACGGAACATGCAGGTCATGCTACTCGCATGCGCCAGCACGGTCTACATGTTCAGAGCCGCAAATCTACTTCGCTGCAGTCTGCGCTGCGATCCATTTCGAGACCCGCGCGTCGAGGGTATCGAGCGGCATCGCGCCGCCATTGAGGATTTCGTCGTGAAAGGCCCTGATGTCGTACTTCGGCCCCAGCGCAGCTTTGGCCTTGTCGCGAAGCTTGCGAATCTCCAGCTGGCCCATCTTGTAAGCGAGCGCCTGGCCGGGCCAGGCAATGTAGCGGTCGGTTTCGGTTTGCGCCACGGCGTCGTTCACGTCATTGGCGTGCATGTACTCGATCACCTGCGCGCGCGGCCAGTTGAGGTCGTGGATGCCGGTGTCTACTACGAGGCGGACCGCGCGGAAGAGCTCGGAGTTTAGCCGCCCGTAGTCGGAGATGGGGTCCTGGTAGAAACCGACTTCCTTGCCGAGCTCCTCAGCGTAAAGCGCCCAGCCTTCCGAGTAGGCCGAGTAGCCGCCGCGCAGGCGGAACTTGGGCAGGCCCTTGAGTTGTTGCGCCACGCTGATCTGCATGTGGTGGCCGGGTACACCTTCGTGATAGGCCACGGCTTCATCGAGCACAAGCGTGCGCGTGGTGGGGTTGGCGACGGCGACGACAACACGACCGGGGCGCTTGCCGTCCGGCGAGCCTGCGTTGTAATGCGTTGCTTCCGCGGCGGCAAAGTCGGGGATGGGCTCAACGGTGACTGGCGCCTTGGGAAGCAGGCCGAAGAGCTCGGGCAGCTTGGGCTCCATCTGGTGGATGTATTTTGCGAAGTCGTCCACGATCTGCTGCTCGCTCTTGGGCTTCCACTTGGCATTGGTATTGATCGCGGCGCGGAAACTGGGGAGGTCCTTGTAGCCCTGTGCCTTGGCCAGCGCGGTCATCTCCGCGGTAATGCGCTTGACCTCGTCGAGACCGAGCTGATGCACCTGTGCCGGCGTGATGTCGAGCGTTGTCATCGTCTTCACGGCTTCCGCGTAGCGGCGCTTGCCATCGGGAAGGCTTTCGATGGAAAGCGCGGTGCGACCGTGAGGCGAGTAGTCCGCGCGGAGGAAGGCCGCGAACTTCTTGTACGCCGGGATCACGTCTGTGTTCACGGCGTCGTTCATCTCGCTGGTCAGCTTCTGCTTATCGGCAGCGGAGAAGCTGCCCGGGAACTTCTTGAGCGGCAACAGGAACGGGTCGGCGGCGATGATGCCATCGCATTGGCCGACCAGCTTATCGGTGATGAGCTTCGGCGGCATGAGGCCGTCCTTCAGGCCCTGGCGCAGCACGTCGGTGGTCTGGGTGAGGACGCGCGGGATCTGGTGGAGGCGCGCGATGTAGTCCTCAAAGTGCTGGACAGAATCGAAGGGCACACTGAGCGCCAGGTCGGCGAGGCCGGTATGGACGCCGTTCTGCTGGTTGAGCGGCATCTCGTAGTTCTTCAGGTCGAAGTTAGCATCTGCGCGCTCGAGATGCCGGACGAGCAGGTCGTGCGTGATCGGGTCGATCAGGCCGTGCGGATAGGTGCCTGCGGTGCCAACCAGCGCGACGGTGTTCGGGGTGATGTGGTCGCGCACGAAGTCGACGTCGTTCTTCTCCGCCGCCGCGTCGAGCACCTGGGTCGTACGGGTGGTGACGAGATCGTCGAGCCGGGCGATCATGCGCGGGGTGAAGCCGGCGCTGATCAGCT
>CAXSHQ010000398.1:0-4126 GCA_964236875.1 uncultured Acidobacteriaceae bacterium
CAAAGCTCCTCGGTGAGGAAAGGCATGAAAGGCGAAAGGAGGCGCAGCGCGGCTTCGAAGACCTGAACAAGTGCGTCGAGGGTTTGTTCAGTCGCTTCGCTCTTTGCGGTGAAGTCGAGGCGCAGCTTGGCAAGTTCGAGGTACCAGTCGCAGAACTCGCCCCAGAAGAACTGGTAAACCGCATTCGCGGCTTCATCGAAGCGGTAGTCGGTGAGCGCGCGTTCGACGGCAGTGCTCACGATGTTCAGGCGCGTGAAGATCCAGCGGGTCTCCAAAGGAAGCGGTGCGGCTTCGGACGAAATACGGGGATCCTTCGCTCCGCTCAGGATGACACCATCAACGAGGGATGGCGTGTAGCCGGCTTCGCGGCCGCGTTCGACCTGCATGGCTATGAAGCGCGCGGCGTTCCAGATCTTGTTGGCAAAGGCGCGGTAGCCTTCCGTGCGTGACTCGTTGAAGGCGATGTCGGTGCCCGGCGATGCCTGAGAGGCGAGCGTGAAGCGCACAGCGTCGGTGCCGTACTGCGTGATGATCGCGATGGGATCGATCACGTTTCCCTTGGTCTTGGACATCTTCTCGCGGTTGGCATCGCGGATGAGGCCGTGGATGTAGACGTCCTTGAACGGAACGCTTTCGGCAAGCGTGCGCGGCCTGCCGCCAGGCTGGTCTTCTGTAACGACGGGAACATCCAGCGTCAGATGGCAGCCCAGCATGATCATGCGCGCCACCCAGAAGAACAGGATGTCGAAGCCGGTTACGAGCAGGTCCGTGGGGTAGAAGGCGCGCAGGTCGGGGGTAAGCGTGCCGGTGCCGTCCCAGCCGAAGACGGTGAACGGCAGCAGGCCGGAGCTGAACCATGTGTCGAGCACGTCGGTTTCCTGCTGAATATCCGTGATGCCGCAGCCCGAGCAAGCAGGCGCAGCATCCAGCGTGACGGTGATCTTGCCGCACGCGCCGCAGTGCCACGCGGGGATGCGATGACCCCACCAGAGCTGGCGCGACAGGCACCAGTCGTGGATGTTCTCCATCCAGGCGAAGTAGGTCTTCGCGTACATCTCGGGCGTGAACCGGATGTGGCCTTCACGCACAGCGGCGGTGGCTTTGGCCGCGATGCTCTCACCGCCCGCTTTTCCGTCAGGCCCAACGGGCACTTTGTTGACGGCGAGGAACCACTGCATGGAGAGCCGCGGCTCGATGATGACGCCGGTGCGCTGCGACACGGGCACGGCATGGGTGTGGTCCTTGACGGCAACGAGCGCACCGGCGGCTTCGAGGTCGGCCACGATGCGCTCGCGTGCGGCGAAGCGCTCCATGCCGTCGTACGGCGAGCCGGGCAGGCTGATGTGGCCGGTCTCGTCCATGATGTTGAGGTTGGCGAGGCCGTGGCGCTGGCCGATTGCGAAGTCATTGGGATCGTGCGCTGGGGTGACCTTCACCGCGCCGGTGCCGAACTCGGGGTTTGCCCATTCGTCGGCGAGCACGGGGATCTCGCGCTGGTTTTCAGAAGCTACGCCGTTGACGCCGCTCAGCGGCAGCACCAGCAGCTTGCCGAGGAAGTCGCGGTAGCGCTCATCGCTCGGGTTTACGGCCACGGCAACATCGCCCAGCATGGTCTCGGGCCGCGTGGTGGCGACGGTGATCGAGCCGGAGCCGTCGGCGAGCGCATAACGGACGTGGTAAAGCTTGCCCGGCCGTTCCTCGGACTCGACCTCGAGATCGCTGACCGCCGTGCGCAACACAGGGTCCCAGTTCACGATGTAGGCGCCGCGGTAGATGAGGCCCTGCTCGTAGAGGCGCACGAAGGCCTCGCGCACGGCGAGGCTCAGGCGGTCGTCCATGGTGAAGTACTCGCGCGACCAGTCCACGCTGGCGCCGAGCCGACGCATCTGCTCGGTGATGGCGCCGCCGTACTGCCGCTTCCAGGCCCACACGCGCTCGGTGAAGGCCTCGCGGCCGAGGTCGGTGCGCATGGGGCCGCCTTCCGAGGCAAGCTGGCGTTCCACCATCATCTGCGTGGCGATGCCGGCGTGATCGGTGCCGGGAACCCACACGGTGGTCTCGCCGCGCATGCGGTGCCAGCGGGCGAGGATGTCCATCTCCGTGTGGTTGAGCATGTGGCCCATATGGAGGCGGCCGGTAACGTTGGGCGGCGGCAGCAGTTGCACAAACGCCTTCTTGCCGGCTTCGTTCGCGGCGGGGGCGGCGGTGTCGAACAGTTGCTCTTCGGCCCAGCGGCGGGCCCACTTCTCTTCAATCGTGGCAGGCTCGTACGCCTTGGGCAGCTCGTTGCTCATAAGCAATAAGGGTAACAAGATCGTTGGAATTGCTGGCCTTTGGCATGCCTGTGCGTTGTCAAGACATTTCCTTTCTCCGTTGCGTATCCGCAGAATCTTCACCGCCTCTTCGCCTATACTCGACTTCGCGATCTCGCGTGAGGAGTTCGGTTATGCCCCAGTCCGCTGTCACAGTAACGTGCCCCAGGTGCAACGAGCCCATCGAGCTGACCGAAGCGCTGGCCGCGCCGATGCTCGCCAGCGCGAGGGCGGAGTTCAATGCCAAGCTGCAGGCCAGGCAGCAGGAACTCACGCGGGAGATGGCCGCCCAGACAGCCGCAGCCGAAAAGGCGAAGAGAGACGCTGACACGGAGCGCCAGGCCCTTGCGAAAGAAAAGGCCACACTGGAGCAGCAGCGGCGCGAAGAAGAACAACGCCTGCAGACCGAAGTGCAGCGCAGGACCGAAGAAGGTGTTCAGAAGCAGCTAGCGGGCGAGAAGAAGCGGATTGCGGAGGACGAGCAGCGCCGTGCGCAGGCTCGTTTTGCGGAGGAGCTTGCCGTGCGCGACCGCGATGCGAGGGAGAAGGATGAGCGGATCGCGAAGCTAAGCGCACGCGCCGGCGAACTGGCGAAGGAACAAGCTGAGTTCCGCAAACGCGAGCAGGAGTTTGCCGACAAGGAACGTGACTTCGAGCTTCGTTTGCAGACGGAAGTGAGCGGTCAGCTTGCGCAAGTGCGGGCGGTAGCAGCTGACCAAGCCGAGGAGCGCTTGCGCTTGGAGATGCAGGACAAGGAACGCGCCAACGCAGACCTGCGCAAGCAGATCGAGGAGCTCCAGCGAAGGGCGCAGCAGGGCTCACAGCAGGCTCAGGGCGAGACACTCGAAGTGGTGCTCGAAGACCAGCTGCGGCGCAAATTTCCGTTCGACTTGATCGAGCCGGTAGCCAAGGGCGAGAGCGGAGCCGACGTGCTGCAGATCGTCCGCGACGAAACCGGGCGCGAGTGTGGCCGCATTCTGTGGGAGTCCAAGCGCACGCGCAACTGGTCTCCTGCATGGCTGGGCAAGCTGCGGACGGATCAGCGCAGTGCACAGGCCGACATGGCCGTGCTGATCTCGCAGGCGATGCCGCCCGATATTCAGCACTTCAGCGAGGTTGAAGGTGTGTGGGTGAGCTCGCTGGCGTGCACGGTGCCGGTGGCCAGCGCGTTGCGGGCCAGCCTGCTGCAGCTGGGCGGCTATCGACGGGCCAGCGAAGGGCAGCAGACCAAGAGCGAGCTGGTGTATGCCTACCTGACGGGACCGCGCTTCCGTGCGCGCATTGAAACCATCGCGGAGCGCTGGCAGGAGATGCAGGACGACTTGAACGCGGAGAAGAAGGCGACGCTGAAGCGTTGGGCGAAGCGCGAATCGCAGCTGCATCAGTTGCTGGAATCTACCTCAGGCATGTACGGGGACCTGCAAGGCATTGCGGGCAGGGATGTGGTGGAAATTCAGGCGCTCGAGGAGCCGTTGCTGCTGGAATCGTAAGCAGAAGCCATTTGCCTGTGAGTGCTACCCACATCGCCGCTTAGTGGGCGAGTGGAACGCGTCCTGTACGCATAGCCTCGCGGCTTGATACTTCCGCGGAGAACTCCGATGGCGCAGGCTCCGCGAACAGCCGCCAAGCGGAGTTGAACTCGCTTTCGAGCCGCTCGGTTTCTCTCGCCAGAGAGACCTGGTTCAGCAGCACCATCATCTGGAACACGTCGTCGTTGAACATAAGAGCCATGCTGACCGGCGCGCAGCCGGCCCGCAAGTGACACTGAGGATTCTGTTGCCGATCCATATACGTCAGCAGGCGACGGGTGCTTC
>CAXSHQ010000399.1:0-4089 GCA_964236875.1 uncultured Acidobacteriaceae bacterium
CGCACTCGCCTGCGCTTGGCTCAGACTCCAGCTATATGTCGATACTGCCTAGGGCGCTCTTGGAAGCGGGCATCAACCCGGACGATCTCGAGGCAGCGTCGGACTTTGAAGCGTTGTACCGCAAGTTTGCGAAAACATCGGAGAACAAGGCCCGACTCCTCGCGATGGAGAGTATCGCCGAATCGATGCTGCCCATTTTGACTGAGCAGTTCGATTCTGACCCGATGCTGCTAAATGTCGAGAACGGCACGCTCGATCTGCGCAGTGGCGAACTGCGGCCACACCGCCCTGAGGACTACATCACCAACCTGGCACCTGTGCAGTACGACGCCGCGGCTGAGTGCTCCATGTGGCGCAAGTTCCTCCACGACATCACCACTGGTGATGAGGAGCTCGTCGCCTACCTCCAGCGCGCCGTGGGCTATTCGCTTACCGGATCGACGAAGGAGCATTGCCTGTTCCTCCTGTGGGGCTCCGGCAGCAATGGGAAACGGATGATCGAGCCGAGTGTTTCGGCGACAAAGGTATCTGTCTTATGTGCTTAGGTCGCTATCAGGAGGCCGAACTAAATTTCAGGGAAGCCGTCAAGATAGCGCGCCGCTTTGGTCACAATGGCATACTCGCCGTGTCCCTAGATAATCTCGGGCTCGTTCTGTGGGCGCGCCGCAGCTCGCTGACTCAATCTCTTAACTTCCTAGCGGAGGGGACCACACTGTTTAACCAGCTTGGGGAAAGCGTGCAAGCGGGTAACTGCTGGCTTCACTTATTTCAGGTGTGCATTGAGGCGAAGTCAGATCGGGTTCTCGAAGTGGGGGCGAAAGCCTATGAGTTATTGTGCCGGGTAGGTCCGGCACATTCGGCAGCCTTATGTCTTCACATGTTGGTGGAAGTGTCCATCAAACGCGGATCACCTCTCATGCATGCATATCTGCGTGAGCTGGCGGAAGGTCCCCTTAACACGAAGACATCGGTGGGGGTTTCAGTATTGCAAGCGTACGCCGCAGTCGAAACTGGCGAGTACCTGCAGTGTCTGCGGCTGTTGGCCAGCACGGCGGTAAGGATTGGTGGCACTAGCGATTGGCGCTCAGTCGTTAAGTCACTGCAGTATGCCGGCGCGGCTCTCGTCGCATTAGGTGCGCACGACAAGGCTCGAACACTCTATGCAAGCATCCAGATGCTGGGTTATGACGAGCCGAATCTGAAGCGTTATGGTGGGTTTAGAGCAGTCGTGCAGCTACTTGGAGCGATCGGCTTGGGAGTCGTAGCGCTTGTGAGTGGTGCACCTGGGGCAGCAAAGAACCATTTGGCTAGAGCGATAGAGATTGTCGAAGGCCAGCACGGAAACATGTTGAGATGTCGGCTCTCTCCGACGGTCGCCACAGAGTACGCGAACTGCGTAACGCAGGCTGCATCCGGACTTGACGAGTTCTGTTCGGATACCCTGTCCCAAGATCCCGCTCTGATCAAGCTGCTCTGCATGCACCCGGGATTCTATACCTTTGACCTTTCCGCTCCTGAAAAGTTCAGTACGATCAGTACTCTTCAGTTCCAGGGTTCCACCTCCAACGAAGACGAGAACGAAGCACAATCATTCGCAGTATTCGACAATCGTGAACTGTCAGACATTTACCGCTTGTTGATTGAGAAGGTGATGTTGCCCACGAATGCAGTGACTGAAGCATTGACCATTCTCGAGAACTCACGATCTCGGTTCTACATGGAGGATGTACGCAACCGGGACCTCCTCAGTAAGATACGTCACATTCCAACGTCGGGAGGTACCTTCCACCCCGCAAGCTACACTGAGATTACTCAGTGGTTGCACTCTCACAAGCACACTGCGATGATCGAGTTCTTCGTTGGAAAAGACGCCGGGTTCGCCTGGGTCGGCCTCCCCTTCGAGCCAGTGGAGATGAGAGTGCTGGAGCTGCCTAATGCGACCGAAAACGCGCTGGCAGCTCTGGCGAAAGCTTGCGGTGTGGTCTCGCTCAAGGCTACGCTGTCAGTCGCCCAAACGGCCAAACAGTCCACACAAGCCGTGGCCGAACTCGTTCGCGAGCTTTACACGCTACTTTTCGCCGATGCCAGAATTGGGGGCGACCACTTATTGGATTACCTGGAAAAGGCAGGCATCAAGCGCTTAGTTCTTGTTCCCTATGGCGGTCTCCACTTTATGCCCTTGCACGCCGCGCGCGATGCCTCTGGTACTTATCTTTGCGACCGTTTTGAGATCTGCTACTCTCCGAACGCTTGGTTCGTAAACCGAAACCTCACACTGCCTCGAACACTCGCTGAGAGAATACTTGTTGTCGCGAATCCTGACGGCTCCTTGTCGAGCACTGAGGCCGAAATGAATCCGCTATATTCGCTCTTCTCGGAGGGAGTCCTGTTGGGGCCAGGAGAAGCGACGCTGGCGGCAGTAATGAGCGGCTTTGCGGGCGCTCAAGGCATACACTTCTCCTGCCATGGCACCTTTGTCCCCGGCGAAATGGACCGGACGGGGCTATGGCTATCCGACAAAGAGTTTCTCAGTGTCAGAACCTTGATGCCAGATGGCAAGGATTTTCACCGAAAGCCGTACGCTCCGCATCTTCGTTTGGCCTTTCTGGCAGCCTGCGAAACCGGATTGGATAACTGGAAGCCCTACGAGGAACCGCTGAGCTTGGCGACGTCTTTCATGGCGACCGGCGCGACATCTGTAATTTCTACTTTGTGGAGTGTTCCAAATGATGCCGCAGTACGACTGGTTCCGGCCTTTTACACGAATTTGCGGGCATTGGGATTGCCGATGGGTTTGGCACTGCGCGACGCGATAAATGCTGTCCGCCAGGAATGGCCCGATCCATGGTACTGGGCAGCGTATACACTCTCTGGATCATGGCTGTAGCGTTGCACTCGCCTCAGGTACTGCAAACGGCACAGCGGGGGAGACGCGATGAGTGAACAGAATGACCAGCGCAACCGAGAGTTAGCACGTGACTTTTTGCAAGAAACAGGTGCAGTACATGTCCTGCAACAAGCAGGCCTGATGGATGACGACGAGTTCATCGACCAAGTAGTCCTTGGGTTACACGATTTAGCGCAATCGACGGCAAACCAACCAGTTGTAGCGACTCGAGCGCGGATCGATCGGTACAACATAAAATTGAAGCCCGCTATTTGGGCAACTGCTGTCGCCGGGGTTCAGATCGCGTTGTCGATCGCCACCGGTGGTCAACTTACCGGATTGGACTTGTCGGGTCACATCTTAGCCCTTTTCACTGCTCTCACGACAGCGCTGAGCAAAATGAGCGAAGAGGAAGTGCACATTTACGAGGCGATCACCGCGATTCAAAGGCAGAAGCAACAAGATGGCAAAGTGCTTGAGGTTAAGGAAGCAGCGCCCGAAGAGATTGCGGGACGCATGTCAGGCAAACCCGAGGAGTTCATGGCTAGCACCTTGCAGGAGATGGTGTCTAAAGGAGTGATCACGCGCGTGTTTCACGGCACCCGGGGGCCGTTTTACGGGATTGTCTTCTAGTTCGTTACGAACGTAGTGCACGCTACTCGCTGACACGGAGAGCGTTCGATCAGCGGTACTGTACTGACATCACAATTTATGACCTTATCCCGGGAGTTGTTTGTGCCGGCAATGTAGAGGCTTAGTCCTGCTGACCTCAGGCCGCCTCACTCTCCGCCCGGCCTACGGCCCTCGAAATTCGAGAGCCGCTTCATGTCGGTAGCGTTGATCTCGGCCGCCCGCTGCTTTGGGCCCGCCATTTCTGTGGACCTCTCGATACCGGGGTGCGTCGAGGTGGCAAGTTGTCCCTCCTGAAGCGTCCGGGCAGATTTGGCCTGGGACTCCTGCCTGTAGACGCGATTGCATCAGTGCGGCTCTGCCCATATAGAAGATGCGAGTGGCATCATCTCAGTACATTGTGCAGAATGACGGTCCGTCCCAGGAACGAGGCGATCCTGAAGCGGTCCACTTGGCTGAGTACCAGCTTTCCCGCAACTTATTGATATCAATTGAGTCCTTTGGCTTTCTCAAAAAGCGCTAAATCTCTAGTGCCGTATCGGCAGTGCTCCGCTGCGAGAACTTTCGCGCGT
>CAXSHQ010000400.1:0-4087 GCA_964236875.1 uncultured Acidobacteriaceae bacterium
CACGTCCAGGTCGGCATTCACGTTGTTCACGTTCACGCCATTGATCCCAACCGAGCTCAGCAGCCGCGCATATTGCCCTGCCCGCGTAAGGTCCTGCCGCACATGCCCGTTCTCAAAGAAGATCGAAGGCCCCGCATACCCACGCTCGATCGTCCCATTCAGGTTGTCCCACTCATCCGTCCAGCGAATCGCCGCAGAAGGACTCTGCACCTCCTCTGCTGGAATCGCCTTCTGCGCCGCGACCTCCTCTAGCAGATGGAACACGCCATACAAATTGCCCTTCGACGTGCCGCCCTCGATCAACAGATGAGTGGCGCCCTTCTCGACGCCATGCTGAATGCGGAAGCCTTCAGCCGGCGGGGCTGGCGGCGCTGATGTGGCGAACTTGGCCCAGGCGTCCGCGGAACCCAAAACGATGACCCCTGGCTTTATCGTGTCGAGCATTGTCAAATCAGCCGGCTCGACCGCGAAGGAACGGCCCAGCATCGATGACAGTCCGCGCCGCAGTTCCTCCGCAGCTGCCCTGTCCATCTGCGAGTCCCCGAGGAGCATGATGCGCGCGGGCAGCCAATCGTACGCTTTCTGATTCACAATCGGCGCATACCGAAGCCAAGCCGCCGAACCATCTTCGGCACGCGCGCACATAGAAGTCATGCTGACCAGAAGCAGGGACACAACGCGGATACTACATATGCCAGCCCTACTCATAAGCCTTCCGAACTCCCGAAGACAAGCGCCAAAGGCGCGACGAGATACCAGCCTAGGCCGAAGGCCTAGGTACACGGCCCAAAGGATCCAGGAGCGCTGAAGGCGCGACACATAAATGACACGCCACCTCCGCACGCGGCCTCCGATACCCCCCGATACCGCGCTGCTCTTACTTCGGCAACTCCTGCGTGCCCTCGATCATGAACCCGGCCATCTGTGCCGCCGACGGTGCCTTCGGGTCCTTCGGTTGCGCGCCACCCACCGCAATCTGATACGAACCCGGCTGGACAGCCCGCGTGCCCTGCGCATCCACCTCGCTCATCATGCGCGGATCGAGCGTAAACGTCACCTTCCTGCTCTCACCCGGCTTCAACGATACCCGCTGATACCCCTCAAGTTGCAGCTTTGGCGAAAGCCCGCCATTCGCATCCGCAGGCGCCATCAGGTAAAGCTGCGCGACTTCCTCGCCCGCGCGCTTGCCCGTGTTCTTCACGTCCACTTCAGCGGTTAACGTGTCGCCCGCGTGCACCTTGTCCTTGGAAAGCTTCACCTTGCCATAGCTGAACTTCGTATAGCTCAGGCCAAAGCCAAAGTCATACAGCGGCGTGCCCGAGAAGTAGCGATAGGTGCGGTTCTTCATCGAGTAGTCCGTAAACTCAGGCAGGTCGCTCGAAGCCGCATAGAACGTCAACGGCAGCCGCCCACTCGGGTTCACCGCGCCGGTCAGCACATCGGCAATCGCCTTCCCGCCCGCCTCACCCGGATACCACGCTTCCAGCAGCGCGTTTGCATGCTGATCGGCAAAGTTCACCGCCAGCGCCGAGCCATTCAGCAGCACCACCACCATCGGCTTGCCCGTCGCGGCCAGTTGCTTCACCAGCTCTTCCTGCGAAGCCGGCAGTGCGATGTCCGTGCGGTCGCCGCCTACAAAGCCTTGCAGCTTCACCGGCATCTCTTCACCTTCAAGCGTGGGTGCAAGCCCCAGCATCGCCACAATCAGGTCCGACTGCTTCGCCGCCGCCACCGCCCTCGCCAGCATCGCGGCATGCGCCTCACGGGGCGGCATCCACTCCAGCGTCACGCCCGAGCCCAGCTCCGCGCGCTTGCGCATGAAGTCGATCTCGATCGAGTGCTGCTCGCCTTCCGCAAACGTCACCGTAAAGCGCCCGGGCGCCTGCTGGCGCACTTCCTCCGGCAAGCCGGTCGTCCCGTTCACGCGCGTCGCCACGGGCTGGTTTGCCGCGGGCGGCGGCGCCGAGGCCGCGACTTCCTTGCCATCGATCATCACCTTGAAGCTCTGCTGAAAGGCGCAGCCGCGGCACGGTCCAGCACGCAGCGTAAAGGTATAGGTACCCGCCGCCGGCGCATCGATCGCCCCCGTCCAGCGCACCGCGAAGCCGCCCTCCGACGTGCCCGGCAGCGGATTCACGCCGCTCCAGTCGAAGTTCAACTGCGGGTCCAGCCCCGCCTTCACCGGCGTGCCCTCGAAGCTGGGCGTCCCGAAGTATTCGGCCTTCAAACCCTGCTCGCTGGAGTGGGCACTCGGGTGCAGCATGTCGCGCGAAACCGGCAGCGCAAACCCGTCCACAAACGGCGCGCCCGGCGCATACACGATCTTCGCCCCGGGCATCGCGGCCTTCAACGCATCCACCGGCATCACCGGATCGTGCGGCGTGCCATTATAGTTGCCTTCCAGCGAAGCCAGCAGCGCGGCATTCGGCCCCAGCACCGCCACCGTTTTGTACTTGCCCGCTGCAAGCGGCAGGATGCCGTCGTTCTTCAGCAGCACCATCGACTCTTCCGCCGCGCGTCGGGCCACGGCGGCATTCGACGCCGAGTGCACCGCGCTGAATGGAATGGCGGCATAGGGCACCTGCGCCGGCGGATCGAACTGGCCCAGCTTCAGGCGTGCTTCGAACAACCGCACCAGGCTCACATCGATGTCCGATTCCTTGATCAACCCCTGCTTCACCGCGGAACCCAGCTTCTCGTATGTCGCTCCGCAGTTCGTGTCTGTACCGGCCAGCAGCGCGTCGCGGTCGGCATGCTCCGCATCGGGCTCCGTCTGGTGTGTGTTGGGCCGGAAGAAGTCGTCGATGGCCCCGCAGTCCGATGTCACGAATCCATCGAACTTCCAGTCCTTCCGCAGCACATCCACCAGCAGCATCTTGCTGCCGCAGGCCGGCGCGCCATCCACCGCGTTGTACGCGCACATGATGGAGTCCGCCTTTGCATCCACAATGGCCATGCGGAAGTGCGGCAGGTACGTGTCCCACAGATCGTGCGGCGTCGGGCTTACATCGAACTTGTGCCGCACGTTCTCCGGCCCGGAGTGCACCGCAAAGTGCTTCGGCGTGCCGATCACCTTGTAGTACTTCGGGTCCGTGCCCTGCAGCCCGCGAATGAAGTTCATGCCCAGCGTGCCCGTCAGGTAAGGATCCTCGCCGTAGGTCTCCTGCCCACGGCCCCAGCGCGGGTCGCGAAAGATGTTGATGTTCGGCGACCAGAAGGTCAGGCCGAAGTAGATCTCGTGGTTGCCATGCCGAAGCGCCTCGTTGTTCTTGGCGCGCGCTTCGGTCGAAATCACGTCGCCCACTTCCCGCAGCAGCGGCGCGTCCCACGTTGCCGCCATGCCGATCGCCTGCGGAAACATCGTCGCGTAGCCCGACCGCGCCACGCCATGCAGCGCCTCGTTCCAGAAGTTATAAGCAGGCACATTCAGCCGCGGTACCGCGGCCGAGGCACTGCCCATCTGCGAAACCTTTTCTTCCAGCGTCATGCGCCCCACCAGGTCGACAGCGCGCTCATGGGCAGTAAGCGCGGGGTTCATGTACGACATGGGAGCGCTTTGCGCGGAGACGACTCCCGCCGTCGACGCGGCAAGGGCACAGGCGAGAAGAATTCGCATTTTCGAAGGTCTCCTTAGGGAACCTATGAACAAGTCTTTGTTTCGTCAGGGCGGGGCTTCAGCCCCGCCGTAAACGCCGCTAAATCAATGCGGCTTAGCCGCTGAGGGAATGCTCGTGGACTTGATCACACCTCCTTGGAGCAGTTTCAACAAGATGTACAGCGGGTAACCTTTTGGTTGTCATTCCCGAAGGGAATCTGCGTTTGGGACTATCTGTATCTCTGCGGAGACCTCCTCCAGGGTGCAATCACAACGGCAGATTGCGAGGAACGCCGGAACGACCACCCTGAAGTGTAATAATTCGCCGCTCGAAAAATTGAAAGCTGGTCAGCAGCCCGGACTGTAACGAGACAGGAGAGGGCCTGTCAAGCGGGCCTCATTCCAGCACCGCAAATCACCACGCTGGACCACACGTTCACCACAAAACACCACACTTTCGCCCCGTGGACTTTCAGCGGGCGTCCGAGCGTT
>CAXSHQ010000401.1:0-4064 GCA_964236875.1 uncultured Acidobacteriaceae bacterium
AAACTGCCGCCCCTTTCCTTCTGCCGCGCGGAAGGCCCGCCACTTGGAGATCATGATGGCCCAGGAGAAGACGCTGGCAGCCAGCAGGATGAGAAGGACCGCGAACGCAACTGGTCCGCTGTTGTGCAGCATCTCGGAAAGCGCGCCGCCGTGCGAGGGCAGTGAGGCGGTGCTCACCGGGACGGCGGAGTCGGTTTCCTGCAGGAACAATGCGAAAGCAGCAATCACCACGTTAGCTTCAGTGTAAGTCGAGCGTTCCGCGCTTCGCGCACCAGCCTGTGTACACTTCCGCCATGTTGCGTTTGCCGCGTGCGTTCCCCATCCTGGCTCTCGCCCTGGGCCTTGTTCCATCCCGTGCGCAGATCCTCCACGCGAACGCGCCGCTGCCCAGCTTTGAGGTGGCGACCATCAAGCCGTGGCAGCGGCCCCCCAGCCCTCCATCGGGGGTCCTGCCGGTCAGGGTGGACCCCTCCTCGGGGAAGCCGCGGGCACAGACCTCCCAGCGCGTGCACATGATTCTGCCGGTCAATCTGCTGATCGCTGCGGCGTACGGCTTGCCTCCTTCCGCCGCCAACCGCATCGTGGGCGGGCCGGAGTGGCTGCGCCAGGGCGAGCAGCAACAATATGAGATCGAAGCCAGGATCGATGACGCGAGCTATGCCGCGCTGACGGCGATGCCGATCCCGCAGCAGCGTGAGCAGATCGCCCTGATGGAGCAGTCTCTGCTGGCGGACAGGCTCAAGCTGAAGGTGCATTTCGAGAGCAGGGAGATGCCGGCCTACACGCTTGTGGCCGCGAAAGGCGGGCCAAAGCTCACGCCCGCACCCGAAGGCGAGCTCAACATCCTGACTGCCATGCCGCACGGGGAAGGCAATGGGGTGATCGGCAAGGCGGTGACGATGGCGCAGCTCTCGCGTTCCGTGCTCCTGATCACGAGCCCTTCGATCGGCGGCCGCCCGGTGGTGGACCGCACCGGCCTCAGCGGAGCCTTTGACTTCACCCTGCGCTGGAGCGCCGACCCGCAGGCAGCCAGCGATGCCGGGCAGGATGCGCCGTCTCTCTTCACCGCCCTCCAGGAGCAGCTTGGGCTGAAGCTGGTTCCTGCCAGGGAGCCGGTGGAGCTCATCGTCGTCGAACACATAGAGCTGCCCTCCGCGAACTGAGCGGGTCGTCCTCCACGGGCCGTGCTATGCTTCGCCCAAGCGAACCTGAGGCGAAGGTTCGCGTCTTATTTCCTATGCTGCTGGAGCTACGCGCTGAAAACTATGCCGTGATCGACCACGCCGTGGCCGTCTTCGGCCCCGGTCTGAACCTGCTCACGGGTGAAACCGGCGCGGGCAAGTCCATCCTGATCGACGCGCTCGCGCTGCTGCTGGGCGGCAAGGCTTCGAGCGACCTCGTTCGCCATGGCGCGGAGAAGGCCGTTGTCGGCTGCGTCTTCGAAAGCACGCCCGGCGCGGAAGGGATCCTTGAGACAAACGGCATCGACCCTGAGGGCGATGAGATCTTGCTGCGCCGTGAGATCGGCGCCACCGGCAAGGGCCGCGTCTTCATCAACAACCAGCCCGCCACCGTAGGTGTGCTGCGCCAACTCGCGCCGGAGCTCGCGCTGGTGCATGCGCAGTCGGAAACGCTGGTATCGTTCGACGCCGCGCAGCAGCGCAGTCTGCTGGACCGCTTCGGCGACCTCAGCACCGAGAAGGTCGCCTCCGCGTTTGCGCGCTGGCGCGAGCTCGAAGGGCAGATCACCGAGCTGCGCAACGCCGAAGGCGACCGCCTGCGTATGGCGGATCTGTGGAGCTTCCAGGCCAAGGAGATTGCAGCTGCCGGTATCGTGGACGCCGAAGAAGCCACCCGGCTCGAAACCGAGCGGCGCGTCCTTGCTAACGCCGAGCGCCTGCTGACCGGCGCGGTCGCGGCCCAGGAGCTGCTGTACGAAGGCGAAACCTCGGCCGAGTCGCTGCTGGGTGCAGCGCTGCGCCACATCGAAGACCTTGCCCGTTACGACGAGCGCTTCCGCGAAACCGCCCAGCAGGTCAGCGAAGCCAAAGCCTCCATTGAAGACGCCGCGTCCACCCTCCGGGCCTTCGCGAACGATGTAGCGGCCTCCCCTGAACGCCTGGGCGAGATCGAAGACCGGCTGGCTGCGCTGGAGCGCCTCAAACGGAAGTATGGCTCCACGCTGGCGGAGGTCCTCGCCTTCGGCGAAGAAGCCGCCGCAAAGCTGGACGAGCTGGAGAACCGCGATGCCCGCCTGGCCGGCCTGGAGCGCGAGCTCGCCGATGCCGCGTCCGCCTACGGCAAGGCCGCCGAAGAAGCCTCGGCGTCCCGCTCCGCGGCTGCCAAACGGTTGGCCAAAACAGGCGAGCGGCAGATCAACGAGCTGGCCATGCACGTCCGCTTCGCCGTGGAGGTCACGCCCGACCGCGCGCCCTCTGCTTGGTCTTCCTTCGGCTGGGATCGCGTCGAGTTCCGCATCGCCACCAACACTGGCGAGCCGCTCAAGCCGCTCACCGAGATTGCTTCCGGCGGCGAAATGTCACGTGTCATGCTCGCGCTTAAAGTCGCGGTGGAAGAGGGTGTGAACGCCGCCGCACGCCGCAAGCAGACCGCGCTGCCCCGCACGCTGGTCTTCGATGAAATTGACATCGGCATCGGCGGGCGCGCGGCAGAGGCCGTCGGCGTCAAGCTCAAGACCTTGTCCCGCGCCCAGCAGGTGTTGTGCATCACGCATCTGCCGCAGATCGCCGCTTTCGCCGACCAGCACTTCCTGATCGAGAAAACCGAGCGCCGCGGCCGCACCCAGACCGGCATCCGGCCCATGGAGCGCACCGAGCGCGTGGAGGAGATCGCGCGCATGCTTTCCGGCGCCACGCTCACCGAAACATCGCTCCGCCACGCCGAGCAGATGCTGGTGCAAAGTTCCGCATAACCGGGGAAACGCGGGTATGCTTGTGCGGTATCTGAATCCCAGTTGAAACCCAGTGGAGGAATAACCGATGGCCGAACCGAAGAAATGTGGAAACTCAACCTGTACGTGCGTCTGTTCGGATGGTAAGAAGTTCTGCTCGCAATTCTGCGAAGATTCCGCAAGCACGTTGACCCTGTCGTGCTCCTGCCCTCACAGCGCGTGCTCAGGTCACCTTGTAACTCACTAAACTCCCGCAGGTGTTAAACACGAAGGCCGCAGCGCATTTGCGTTGCGGCCTTCATACGTTTGCGACCCAACTACAGGAACAGCGGCGCCAGCACCAGCGTGATCGTCGCCAGCAGCTTGATGAGCACATGCAGCGACGGCCCGGCAGTGTCCTTGAACGGATCGCCCACCGTATCGCCCACCACCGCCGCTTTGTGAGCGTCGGAGCGCTTTCCGCCATACTGGCCGGTCTCGATCCACTTCTTGGCGTTATCCCACGCGCCGCCGCCGTTGTTCATCAGCATGGCAAGCAGGACGCCCGAGATCGTGCCGACCATCAGCAACCCTGCTACGGCAGAAGCGCCGCCCAGGTTCACCGCGACGCCATTGATCATCGGCACCGTCAGGCTGGGTCCGGCCACCAGGCCTTCCGAACCCGAGCCGTACACCGCCGAGAAGTTGCGGAAAATCAGGCCGACAGCCACCGGCAGACCGACGGCCAGGCAGCCGGGAAGCACCATCTCCTTTAGCGCCGCGCCCGTCACAATGGACACGCAGCGCGCGTAGTTCGGCTTGCTGGTGCCCTGCATGATGCCGGGGTTCTCGCGGAACTGGTCGCGCACGTCCTGCACCACCTTCTGCGCGGTGCGGCCCACGGCCTTGATCGCCAGCGAGGAGAACAGGTAGGTGAGCATCGCGCCCAGCAGCGCCCCGGCAAACACCGGGATTTCCGCCAGGTTGATGTTGGTGAACGACCAGCCGGCCGGCATGCAGCCGCCGGTGCTGCTAGTCGCGGTCTGGATGCACGGGCCGGCCGCCGCGACCTTGTGAGCCACGATGTCATGCACTTCTTCCAGATAGGCGGAGAACAGCAGGAACGCGGCCAGGGAAGCCGAGCCGATGGCATAGCCCTTGGTCAGCGCCTTGG
>CAXSHQ010000402.1:0-4045 GCA_964236875.1 uncultured Acidobacteriaceae bacterium
CGTTCTACGCCGACATCACCAAGGGCGCGTTTCAGATGTACATCCTGCGCTGGATCGGTGCCAATGAAGACCCCGACATCTTCCGCAACGCCTACGGCAGCTCCCGCATGCCGCCCAAAGGCGCCAACCGCGGCCACTTCGCCTCAGCCGAGGTAGACAGCCTGCTCGCCAAGGCCGCATCGGAAACAGACCAGGATGCACGCCGCCGCGACTACATCGCCGTCCAGAAGCTGCTAGCCGAGCAGCTCCCATCCATTCCACTCTGGTATCCCAGCACGGAGATCGTCCATTCCACACGCCTGATCCACGTCCACGCCGACGCTGGTGGCACCTTTCAGTGGCTCCGCGACGCGGAACTTCATTAGAGCAGTTCTCCATCGGGTATAGTCCGCTCCTGTAGAGAGGCGTCATCCTGAGCGCAGCGAAGGATCTCTGTAGTCGGCCCGCAGCGGAACGGACGCATCAGGCGAGACGACACCTCAGCGAGAAAAGCTATAGCCTGCCGTGTGGACCCCTTCATCTCTCAAGAGTGACTCGCCTCTGACCGCAGAAAAGCGGTGGTTGCCCACAGGATTTGAACCCCGTGTCGCAGAGCCAACTTTGAACAGGTGTTGGTTGCCCCCCAGGGAACCACTTGTCATGAAAACAAAAGGGATATGGTCTTTTCCACAGCTTTCCCCAAACCTTTCCCCACACGCGAAATGATCATGTGAATCCCGAGCTGCAGCATTTCGACGGACTTTTGGGACTACCTTGCTGGTCTTCGTGAGCCACGAGGCCGCGACGCAAGTGTCGTTCAGTGACGATGTTCATCGAAACAAATCCTCCGCCTCTTTCCTCGGAAACAATGCGCACCGAAAACTCGTTAACTGCGCTTGCCATCGCCGGGTAACGAGAAGAGCGCTTCACGATACGAATGGACCAAGGTCGACTCGAAGTTTGTCGATGAGTACATCGGCCTGTTATCAACAATAGAGAACGCCCTGGGCGGATTGCTTCCGACAATGCGACTTAAGAGGATGAATCCTCTTCTTCGCTCCCCAGCAAATATAGCTATGGCTTGTGTATAAGGAAAGCCTTATGTACTCTGGTTGCACGATGACATCCACTGACATTGTGTTCAAGGCGATAGCGCACCCGGCCAGGCGCAAGATCATCTCCCTTCTTTCGGAGTCGAATTGCTCAGTCAAGCAACTGACGACAGCATTTGCGATGACCCAACCTGCGGTGTCTCAACATCTCCGCGAACTGAAGGATGCCGATCTAGTTGCCTCCGAAAAGATTGGGATGGAGCAGATTTATCGCTTGACGGGCCGACCTCTGCGAACAGTTTTCGATTGGTCTAGCAAGTACAAGCAGTTTTTTGATCCTGCCGGTCATCCATGGTCGTTCGTCGAGGTAGCAGATAAGAAGGCCGAACCTGGGGCTACGACGAGGTGCGGACATGGCCGTTAAGGGGTCAGTACCAGCAACGGGGATGATCGTGCCTCATCTGGTGGTGCGTGATACGCATGAAGCCGTGGCGTTCTATGAAAGAGCTTTAGGCGCGACAGTGCTCTATCGCTCCCCCACTCTGACTGGGAACGGGGAACACTTACACCTCAAGATTTGGGATTCGCTCATACAAGTCTCTTCTGAAGAACCCGCCTACCAACGAAATCGCGTCGAGGGCGCACTCCTTGCATCGCCGGAGTCGCTGAATGGCTCCACTTGCGTCTTCCAGATTGGGGTCACCGATGTGGACGCGGCTTACAAGCGGGCTGTTGATGAAGGCGGCAGTCCGGCCATGCCTCCCACCAACATGTTCTGGGGAGACCGATACGGCAGGCTACGCGATCCCTTTGGCCATGTCTGGGCCTTCAGTGAAGTTCAGGAAGTGCTTACTCCGGAAGAGGTTCAGCAGCGAATGCATAGCTTTGCAGCAAACATGAAAGGAACAGATTGATGAAGATGCTCCGCTTACTCCTTGCAACATTGGTTTCTCTCCCTTGCCTTGCTCAGAGTGCGCCTATCCCCTCTGCGGACCCACTCAAATCGCTGGCCTTTCTAGAGGGGACATGGGACGCGAACGTGCAGAACAATGCTGCGATCAAACAGGCTGGAAGATACTCCTTTGGGCGTGAGCTGAATGGCCATGTTCTGGCCCGTCACGCGACGAGTGATCCCGCATGCAAAGCACCATCTAGTTTCGACTGTGAACATTCCGACCTGCTGTTTGTCTTCCAGGATGCTTCCGGCTCGGCGCTCAAAGCCGATTACTTCGACAACGAAGGCCACGTCATTCACTACGACGTTTCCACTCCAACACCGACCAGTGTCATGTTCCTGTCTGCGGCAGGCCCCGGACCTCAATTCAGGCTTTCCTATGAACTTACGGCAGGTGTGATGATTGGGAAATTCCAGATGCACATGCCGGGACAAGGTGAATGGCGAACCTATCTTGAGTGGAGCGGCAGCCGCCAGTAGTAAGCCGCTCGTGCTGCAACGGCCGTTATCGTGGGCAAATTTCCGCTATTGCGACTTGTGAGGAGTGAGCCGAATCAGCCTTACGTCGTTGCGATCATGCTTTGTATCTCGCGATTCGTGCAGATGAGAGCAAGTTTGTCTCGCATATAGTCCAGAGTCATTTGATGGTGCGCGCGGTCATAGGAATCGATGCAATCACTTGCCAGCACAACGGGCCAATCCCTTTGGTAGGCATCTATGGCAGTCGTTCGGATGCAGGCATGTGTATTAATGCCTCCTATGACGATCCCATCCGGTTGTAGCTCCGCAAGCACTTGGTCCAAACCGGTCCCGTAGAAGGCGCTGTACCTCTTCTTAATGATCACGAGGTCTGTTGGACTGACATTGAGTTTAGAGTCTATTTCGCAGCCTGCAGTTCCCTTGATGACAGAATGAATGTTCTTTGCTCGCATCTCCGGAAGAGCATCGCTCAGATCTGGTTTGAACTCTTGTCTCACCCAGATCACCGGGAGAGACATTTGTCGCATACAGGCGACCAGATCGTTCGTTTGAGAGATCAACCGATCACGACCCAAGTGTTCCCACTTTGTGAGAAAGTCGTTCTGCATATCGATGACAATCAGGACCGGTTTCCTCATACCCGACGCTATCACGTAACCTGCGATTAGCCTCAGTCCTCATGAACGCGCATGTGGGTCAGTTGAGACTTTCGGTCGCCATCGGGCCAGATTACTGGCGCCAATGCGACTCATCGTTACCGATCAGCGCTTTATTATTCAGTCATGAGCGTCGAATCAGAAAAAGTCATCGATCTCTATGAGCGTCGCGCCGACGCGTGGGTTCAGGCTCGTCTACTAGAGGCCACTCTCTATGAAAAGCCATGGCTAGACCGCTTTTGCGCGCTTCTCCCGTCCGATGGATCGGTTCTTGACTGCGGTTGCGGCGCAGGAGAACCCATTGCGCGATATCTAAGCCAAGGCGGGTATGCGGTAATGGGTGTAGATTCTTCGGTTGCGATGGTGCGGATGTTTCAGGCACGTTTACCAAGACAGCGCGCGGCGATGTCAGATATGCGGACGCTTCATCTCCCTGAGACCTTCCACGGCATCCTTGCGTAGGACAGCTTCTTTCATCTCAACCCCACCAATCAGAGGAAGATGTTTTCGGTCTTTCGGCATCATGCCGCACCCGGAGCCGCACTCATGTTTACGTCAGGGCCATCGCACGGAGAGGTCATCGGGCTATTGGAAGGCGAGCCGCTTTATCATTCGAGCTTAGATGGCACTGAATACCGCCAACTGCTTGAGGACCAGGGCTTCGCAGTTGTAGATCACCGGTCGAACGATCAGAGCTGCTTTGGCCGGACAGTATGGCTGGCGCAGTTGCGATAGTTGCTTTCCCTTGGGGATTCATCCTTTTGGGTGAGCCCGCGCCAGATAAATCAGTCCCCATAAACGCGTATACGGTCATTTATCCCTTGCGGTCGGCAAATGGAGTTCAAGCATTCACCATGTCGGTGAGCGATAAATCTCTAGTGCCGTATCGGCAGTGCTCCGCTGCGAGAACTTTCGCGCGTCGG
>CAXSHQ010000403.1:0-1348 GCA_964236875.1 uncultured Acidobacteriaceae bacterium
AGGTGCCTGTTATCTCGCCCTGCGAGATGCTCCGGCGGTATCTTGGCCGTATCGGTTTAGTCATTCCGGGCGGTGCTGCCGGGGGCCTTGACGCCAACCGAGATCGTGACGGCATGGCAGGCAGGTGCGGACGTGGTCAAGGTGTTCCCGGCCAGCGCAATGGGCGGGGCGAAGTACCTGACCGCGCTGAAAGGACCGCTGCCGCAGGTGGAGATGATTCCCACGGGCGGGGTTTCCCTGGCAACGGCTCAGGAGTTCCTGACCGCGGGCGCGTTCGCGCTTGGTGTGGGTTCCGACCTGGTGGACGCGAAGGCGATGGCGGCAGGCACGCCGGAGAAGGTGACCGAGACGGCGCGCAAGTACATGGAGATCGTGCGCGGGTACCAGTCCAAACAGACAGTGACGCCTTAGTTATAAGCCATGCAGGGCGCGGGCCGTGAAGAGCAGCGGCTCGCGGATGGGGAAGCTGGCGGCGACGGCTGCAGGCAAGGTGGGGAAGTCAGGTGGGGGCGTCGCCTGCCAGGTGGCAACGTACTCGGGGCGATTGTAGGCGCGGCCGGCGAAGAGGAGTGCGGGGCGGCGACCGGGAAGATCGCGGAAGAACTGCGTGTCTGCCATGTAGCGCCAGTTGTGGCGCTGCTGAAGCGGCGGGAACAGGTAGGCCGCCACGGAGCGCATACCGGTGCCGTCTTCGAGCTCGAAGCTCCACTCCGCATCGAAGGGCGTGGAGAGAAGCTGGGCGCAGCCGGCGAGCAGGTCGAAGTTGAGCAGTGTGTTGCGGAAAGGCGCGTCGCTGGCTACTTCATGGGGAAAGATGCCGTCGAGGTTGATCTGATTGCGCAGGGTCGGCTTGCGGAAGCGGTGGCGGCACTCTTCGAGAAGCTTGTCGTTGCGCAGAGTGCGCGAGAGGGCGGAGGCGAGCAGCAGCCAGGCGGAGGCATTGCGGTCCTTGGTGTCGCGCGCCAAGACGGGATTGCGCTCTGTGGTGAGCCAGTCGAGGTGAGCTGCAAGCCACGCGCGGGTGGCGTCCAGGTCGCCGGGCGTGAGGGCGGCGGTGTCGCCAAGGAAGGCGAGGGTGCGGGCGACTTCGGCGAGCGGGGCGAGGTCTGAAATGGTGAGAGTGCCCGGGGGTGGCGGACCTGCGGAAGGCGTGGGGTCAGCGATGATGGGCTCGGGGTTGAGGCGCGTAGCCGGTGTGACGAAGAGCGCCTGAAGATGCTTGCCGGCGCGCACGGCGTAGACTTCGTCGCGGTTGACGAGGAAGGCCGCCGTAAGCGTGGCGACGGTGCCGAGGGCGCGCTGCAAAGCCGGTTGCAGTCGGCGATGCAGGTGGGCGCAGAAGTGCCGG
>CAXSHQ010000403.1:1358-4029 GCA_964236875.1 uncultured Acidobacteriaceae bacterium
CGGGTTGCGTGGGGGCGGGCTGTGTGGGGAGCGGCGCGTCGAGTGCGCGCTTGGCCTCGGGGAGGATGCGCGGGCCGTCGAGCTTGGCGACGTCGGTGTGGGCGAGATCGGGGCCGGTATGCAGGGCGGGAGATTGCGCGCGGGCGTTCAGCGCAGCGGCTGCGAGAAGCGACGTGAAGCTGCGGCGTGTAAGGTGCTGCGGGCCCATGCGGACTGAGCGTAGCACGGTCATGTGAACTTTACCTGTTCATGAAGCGTCCCCGCTGCGCTGATAAATGACGCGAGCCTGCGCTCGCTGAACACGATGCCTTCACGTGTCACGGATTGAGTGAGCCTTAGCGCAGGTGAGGGACGCCTTTGGTGAAGGTGCCGGGCGGGGAGAGGGAGTGGCGGCAGGGCGGCTCGGCGAGGTCGCGCTTGCTGGGTGTTTCGGTGACGGCGAAGGCGCGCTCGCCTTGGCTGATGAGGTAATCGGCGGTGCGGGCGGCGAGCGCCTGGATGGTGAGGCCCGGGTTGGCGGAGCCCTGCGTAGGCATCACGGAGCCATCCATGACGTAGAGGTTGGGTACGTCCCAGGTGCGGCCGAACTTGTCTACAACGCCGTCATGCGGCTTGGCGGACATGCGGCAGGCGCCTACGAGGTGAGCGTAGCGTGACTCCTGCACAACCTCCTTGGCGCCGGCGGCGCGCATGATTTCCATGACCTTGTTCTTGCCGAACTCGATCAGCTTTTCGTCGTTCTCGTGGAGGTTGAAGGTGACCTGCGCGACAGGCAGGCCGAAGCGGTCTTTGGCGGTCTTGCGGCCGTCTTTGCCGTCGGCGAGCTCGATGCGGTTGTCCTCCCAGGGCAGGATCTCGCCGAGCAGGCCAAGTGGGGCCCAGTGGTTATAGTCCATCATGGCGCGGCGCAGGCCCCACCCCCAGAGGCCCTTGGCGGCCATCATCTGCTTGGCAAAGGCGATGGGCAGTGGGCCTACAGTTTGCACGGCGAAGCCGCGGGCGAAACCGCGCTTGGGATCTGTTTCGTAGAACTCTTCGGTCAGCGCGTGGGCGGGCGGTGCTTTGTACATGCGGATGAGCTCGTCGAAGCGGCCGAGGATGACGTTGCCGGCCTGCGCCATCAGGTACTTGCCCAGTGTGCCGGAGGAGTTGGCGAGACCGTCTTTGTGGTGGTTTGTGGCGGAGTTGAGGAGCAGCCGTGGCGTTTCGAGAGCGTAGCCGCAGACGATAACAGCGCGGGCGCGCTGGAAGTGCTCGTTGCCTTCGGCATCGAAGTAGACGATGCCGTCGGTGTTGCCGTCGGGGCCGAGGGAGACGCGCGCGACCATGCAGTTGTCGCGGATTTCCGCGCCGTGTTCGAGGGCGTCGGGCACGTGCGTGACGAGCGTGGAAGCCTTGGCGCCGACCTTGCAGCCCTGGATGCAGAAGCCGCGATAGATGCAGTGGGGGCGGTCGCCGCGGGAGGCGGAGAGGATGGCAACAGGGCCGCCTGCGGAAACCGGAATGCCCAGCGCGGTGCAGCCTTTGATGAGCGTGTCGCCGACGCCGCCCATGGGATGCGGCCCGTAGGGATGGCCGTGCGGCTTGCCCCACGGATAGTACGCGGGGCCGGCGACGGGCATCTCCATGTCCAGGAGCTGGTAGTAGGGCTCGAGCTGCTCGTAGCTCAGCGGCCAATCGGCGCCTACGCCATCCTGCGTGTAGACCTCGAAGTCGGAAGGGTGGAAGCGCGGGACGAAGGAGGCCCAGTGGACGGAGCCGCCGCCTACGCCCTTGCCGGAGTTGTTGGAGCCGAGCGCGAGTGGATGCTTGCCGCCGGTGATGCGGAGGTCGTTCCAGTAGAGCTGGTGGGAGCCGGCCTCGTCGGAGACCCACTGGCGCTCGGTGTCCCAGAAGGGACCGGCTTCGAAGCCCACGACTTTAAAGCCGGCGCGGGCCAGGCGCTGGAGGAGAACGCCACCTGCGGAGCCGACGCCGACGATGGCGAAGTCGATGAGGTCGGTGTCGCGGAAACGTTTGCGCGGAATCTTAATGGTCTGCAGCGGGCCAACACGCTTAACCTCCGGCGCGTCATCCGGCTCGTTGAAGGCGCCGCCGAGCGGCAAGTGGCAATCGAAGAGGCTCAATGGGTACCTGCCTGGCCGTGGTGGGTCTGGTTTTGCTGACCGGTGCCGTGCGCTTCTTCCTTGTCGGAGAGCGTGTCGGCGGGCGCGGCCCAGACGTAGCGCTGCTCTTCGACCTCCCAGGGCTCTGGCTCGCCATCTTCGAGACGCATGTAGCCGCGCGGGTAGGCGGGGCCGCCGAAGCCGACCTCGTCCCAGGCGTACGGATGGGCGTAATAGACCGAGCAGCAGTCGGAGACGAGCATGGTCCAGAAACGCTCGACGTTCATCTGCTTCCAGAGGCTCTTCGCGCCCGTGGGCTCGCTGTCGTGGATGGAGAGGATGAGCTTTTCCTGATCGAGCGTGGGGAGCTGGTGAAAGGGCAGCCGATAGACATCCTCAGCCATCTGCTCGAAGGCGCGCGCGGCGAGGCGGTAGGCCTCCGCGTCGGAGGGCATGTCCTCATACTGGAATCCTTCAATACGGCCTTCGTGCAGGCGCTTGTCGATGCCGGGGAGAATGTCGATGCGATGGGATTCGGTGCGGTCTTCCTGGGGGAGAATGCGATC
>CAXSHQ010000404.1:0-2893 GCA_964236875.1 uncultured Acidobacteriaceae bacterium
GAAGAACGCATCGATCGTCGGCCGCAACCTGGCAATCTCCTCCAGCGCCGCCGCGTACTCATGCCGTTCGGCAAACGCCGCCACTCGCGCCGCCGCAGCCTCGCCCGCCTGCCCCAGCGCCCGCTCCGCCTCATCGTCGTAGAGCGCGGCATCCGGCTCCATGCTCAGCGTTTCTCCCTTGTCCATCGCCTGTTCCACGATGTTGCTCATCCTCTTGAACGCCGCCGCCACGGCCAGAAACGTGTCGCCCGCCCCACTCGCGCGGACAGCGGTCACCGCCTCCGCACGAGCCACCAGGTCGGCTAGATCGTCCGCGCCTGCCATCCGCACCGCCGCGCTCACGTCATAGGCCTGCCCGCGCACCTCGCGCAGGTAGAAGTCCACGCGCTCGGCAAAGAACAGGTTCAGCTGTGCCTCCAGCACCTGGCTTGGGCTCACCGCCTCCACGGCATCGCTCAGCCGCAGCGGCACGCCACTCTCCGCCAGGATGCGCACAATCGCATTCGCCGCGCGCCGCAGCGCAAACGGGTCCTTCGACCCTGTCGGCTGCAGTCCCAGCCCAAACATCCCGGCAATGCTGCCGATGCGGTCCGCCACCCCCAGCACCGCGCCTTCCGCACTCCGCGGCAGCGCATCGTCCGCCGATGCCGGCAGGTATTGGTCATAGATCGCATCGGCCACCGCCGCGCTCGCGCCCTGCGCCCGCGCATACAGCCCGCCGATCACACCCTGCAGCTCCGTAAACTCCTTCACCAGCTCCGTCGTCAGATCGGTCTTCGCCAGCCGAGCCGCTTCGTCCACGGCGCCCGCGTCCACTGCCACCCCACGCCCGGCCGCCACCACCGCCAGCTTGCCGGCGAGCCCGCGCACCCGCTCGCTTTTGGCCGCATAGCTCCCCAGGTCCTTCTGGAACGTCACATTCGCGAGCAGCGCAACGCGCTCCGCCAGCGGCACCCGCTGGTCAAACTTCCAGAAGAACCGCGCATCGTTGAACCGCGCCCGCAGCACACGCTCGTTCCCCTGACGGATAATCCCGGCACTCCGGTCATCCGTCGCGATGTTCAGCACCGTAAGAAAGTGCGGCAGCAGCTTATGATCCGGCCCCTCCACTGCAAAGTACTTCTGGTGATCGCGCATCACCGTCACCAGCACCTCTTCCGGCAGCGCGAGGTACTCGGGCGCGAAGCTCCCCAGCAGCACTTCCGGCCACTCCGTCAGGTGAGTCACCTGGTCGACGAGCGCCTCATCCTCACGCCACCGTGCACCCTCTACACCGCGCGTCACGCGATCCAGCGCCTTGCGAATCCTCTGCCGCCGGTCTTCTACGTCGGCTTCGACAAACTCCCCGCGAAGCTGCGCCGCATAACTCTCGGGAGCAACGATTTCAAACGCCTCGCCGCTCGAAAGTACCCGATGTCCAAAGCTCGCGCGCCCAGCCACCTTGCCCGCAAACTCCACCGGCACTACATCATCCCCGAGCAGGCAAACCATCCACAGCACCGGCCGCACAAACCGCTCCGGCTTGCCCGCGCGCCAATACATGTTCTTTGCCCAATAGATCGCGCCGATCTCCTTCGGCAGCTCCGCTCGCAGCACCTCACTTGCGCTGATGCCTTCATCCGTGGTTCTAACGGTCAAGTAATCGCCCTTGGGCAATGCTTCAATGAAGCAGTCAGCTACGGTGCGGCCCATCTTTCGGGCGAAGGCCTCGGCTGCGGGCGTCGGCGTGCCATCTTGCCTGAAGGCTATTTTGACGGATGGGCCAGTGTGGGACATGTTTACGCCGGCTTGGCGGTCACGCAGTTCTCTGACATGTACTGCGAGACGTCGTGGCGTGGAATAAGTTAAGGCCGTCGTCTCCGTCGTAGACAGCCGCTCACGCCCAAGCATGTCCAGGATGCGTTGTCGCAAATCCGCCTCAGCATGCGCGATCATCCGCGCCGGCACTTCTTCCAACCCGATCTCCAAAAGCAACTCTGCCATCCAGCCCTTCCTTCCTCGCCGCTTAGGCCGAACCCAGCAGCATCCGCTGAACCGCCGGCCTGCGCGCCGCCACGCCCGCCCACATCAACACACCCAGCAGCACCGGAAACAGCAGCGGAAACATACCATCCTGCGCGTGCAGATGGATGGCAACCGCACCGCCCAGGTAGCCGGTCAGCAACGCCGCACCCAGCACAGCCGTGCGCGGCAATACGTAGAGCCCCAGGCAAAGCAGTTGCACCACGCCCAGTCCCACCGCCGCACTCAACGGGATTCCGAGCTTGCTAAAAGCCTCCACCACCGGCGCCGGCTTCAGTACATGCGACACCCCATCGGCCAGCATGAACAGCGCAAACAGACCGGTCAGCACCCACCCGGTCCACAGCCGCGCCTTCGACACCGTGTCAGTTCCCTGCATGTTCCTGCACCTGCCCCTTTACGCGCGCCTGCTCCGCATACACCTTCGCCACACCCACGATCAGGTTCCGAATGCGAGCCATCACCCCCACTCGCTCCGTTACAGAAATCGCACCGCGAGCATCCAGCAGGTTGAACGTATGCGAGCACTTCAGCGCGAGTTCATACGCCCCCAGCGTGGGGAACCTGATTACATCCAGCCCCGCCGACCCGCTGACCTGCTGACCTGATGACTCGCTGCCAAGCACCACCTTCGCCCGCTCCAGCAGGGCCAGACACTCCGCCTCGTACAGCTCCAGGTGCTTCCAAAGCGAAGCCACGTCCGCATAGTCGAACCCGTACGCCGAAAACTGCTGCTCTTCTCCCAGCCGAATGTCACCATAGGTGACTTCGGCCCCCGTAACGGCATCACGCGTCCACACGATGTCATAGATCGAATCCTTGTCCTGCACAAACTGCGCCAGCCGCTCGATCCCATACGTGATCTCGCCCG
>CAXSHQ010000404.1:2903-4024 GCA_964236875.1 uncultured Acidobacteriaceae bacterium
ACGCTGTCTTTGCCCTGAAGGAATGCGGACAAGCGTTCAAGACCGTAGGTGATTTCGGCCGGCACAACGTCCAGTTCCAGTCCGCCGCACTGCTGGAAGTAGGTGAACTGCGTAATCTCCTGCCCATCCAGCATCACCTGCCAGCCCACGCCCCACGCGCCGCCCACCGGCCACTCCCAGTTGTCTTCCTCGAACTTGATGTCATGCTCGCCGAGGTCGATCCCAATCGCCTCCAGTGATTCCAGGTACAGCTCCTGCACCCGCTCCGGTGGTGGCTTCAGGATCACCTGAAGCTGCGTATGCCGAAACAGCCGGTTCGGATTCTCGCCATAGCGCCCATCCGCCGGCCGCCGGGATGGTTGCGCATACGCGATCGACACCGGCTTCGGCCCCAGCACGCGCAGGAACGTATCCGGAGACATCGTCCCCGCGCCCACTTCCAGGTCGTACGGCTGCTGCAGCACGCAGCCCCGCTCCGCCCAGAACCGCTGCAAGGCAAACAGCAGCTCCTGAAACGTCAACGCCTTCTTGTCCTGCTCCGCCAAATCGCCACAACTTTCTTTGGGAATGCCTCCATTCTAAACAGTGGCCTCCCCTCGCATGCCAATGAACGCTCGATGCTCTCACTGATACCTAAGAACTCCCACTGAAACTGCAGAGATCATCCTGCCCAGCATCGCCACCCTGAGCGAGGAAGGCCCAACCTCAAAGCGCTTCTGCTCAAAGCTCGCAACCTCAAAACTCTGAGCTCGTTCCTATCGCTCTTCCTCCGTACCGCTTCCTCCTCCTGCTCTTCGCAACATTCCGCTCGGTTTGTGTTTACTTCCATAGCCGCGGCGGTTCCTCCCCAATGCCGCCGCCAAGGAGCTCCACACCCCATGAAGCACATTGCCTTCCCCGCAACGCTCTGCCTGGTTCTCTCCTCGTCTCTCGCTTTTGCGCAACAGCCGCAGGCGCCCGGCACATCCGACCAGCAGCCACCCGCCCCCATCGTTCGCTCCCACGGCCCGCAGTCGCCCGACCACGCACGCCGCCACGCGCCCAACCCGCACAAGCAGGCCCTGATGCTCAGCCACCGCTTGAACCTCACCGCGGACCAGACCGCCAGGCTCGAGCCCATC
>CAXSHQ010000405.1:0-4019 GCA_964236875.1 uncultured Acidobacteriaceae bacterium
TCTGCGCGTGTGTTCCTGTTCGATGAGCGCGGAGATGTGCTGCTGATCCGCTTCGTGGCGGAGCGGGAGGGTGAGCCGTTCGTGTTCTGGGTAACGCCGGGTGGGGAGGTTGAGGCAGATGAAGGCGACCGCGCGGCGGCGGAGCGTGAGCTGTTCGAAGAGCTTGGCTTGCGCGTGCCGCTGGCCGGGCCGGTGCACGAAGAAAGCGGCGGCGAGTATGTGCACCTGGGCGAACGGGTGCGGAACTTCGATGTGTTCTTTGCGGCGTTGTGTGAGCGCAGCGCGCCGAAGCTGACCGGCGTCACCGCGGAGGAGATCCAGCTCATGCGCGAGATGCGATGGTGGTCGCACACGGAGCTCGAATCGACGGAGGAGCGGGTGTATCCGGAGGCGATCTGCGCCGTGCTGCCGAAGACCTGGGCCGCGGTTCAGGCTGTGAAGTAAGTCCGGATTGGTCGGACTTGTGAATATGTCCGGGTGCGGGAGAGCTCTTCATCTGTTGCTAGAATTGAACGTGAAGCGGCCTGAGTGGGTGAGGGATCAGGCAGACGGCATTCAATTCGTTCGGCGTAATTCTTCGAGGAGACCAAGACAGATGGCGTATGTAATTGCGGAACCCTGCATCGGGACAAAAGACCGGGCGTGTGTGGATGCGTGTCCGGTGGATTGCATCCACCCGAAGGGCGATGAGCCGGGGCATGACACGGTAGAGCAACTGTTTATCGACCCGGTGGAGTGCATCGATTGCGGCGCATGCGTGCCGGTATGCCCGGTGTCGGCGATCTATGCCGGAGATGACCTGCCGGACAAGTGGGTGGATTTCCGGGAGAAGAACGCCGAGCATTTCGGGCGGTAGAGCGAAACTTCCAGCGGGACAGCGGAACGCGCGGCCTTCGGGTCGCGCGTTTCCTTTTGCGCGGATGAGACGATGGAGGCGTGGCTGAAGGCAGGGTGATCCCGCATGTGGAGGAGGCGATCGTGCTGCGCACGTGGCCCTTCCATGAAGCTGACCTGCTGATCAGCGTGTTTACGCGCGAGCAAGGCAAGGTGAAGGGTGTGGCGCGGCATGCCATGCGCAGCCGCAAACGCTTTGGCGGCGCGCTGGAGCCGGCGACGCATGTGCGGGCGCACTATACCGAGCGGCCCAGGCAGGATCTGGTGCGGATGGACAGCTTCGAAATCCTGTGGTCACCGCTGAGCGCCGCGGTGGACCTGCAGCGCGTGGCCGGGATGCAGCTCATCGTCGAAGTGCTGGAAGAGGCGATGCCGGAGGGAGCGCCGGAAGACAACGTGTTCCGGCTGGCGTTGACGGTGCTGAAGGCGATGGAGGGAGTCAGTGGCGCAGGCTCGGCGGTGTGGTTGCCGATGACGTATTTCTGCGTGTGGATGTGCCGCCTGATGGGCTGGTGGCCGGAGCTGGGGCACTGTACTGTTTGCGGCCTGGACCTGCGCGGCGATGCGGTGTGGTGGTCGCCCGCGGCGGATGGGGTGACGTGCAGGGATGATTGCCGCGCGGGCAGCCGTGCGGTTTCGGCGGAGGGGGTGCAGGCGAGCTATGCGATGGCGCGGACGCCGCTGCCGCAGATGCTGGCGGAAGGCGAGTGGCCTCGGCAGCGCGCGGTGGACCTGCGGGCGTTCGCGATCGGTGTGCTGGAGCGGCATCTGGAGCGGCGGCTGCGGTCGGCGGCGGTGCAGGCGCAACGCGCTGGGGGGTATTCTGTAGACAGCCATGCCCAAGCTTTCGATTCGTGATCTCGACCTGTCAGGAAAGCGTGTGTTCCTGCGCGGGGACTTCAATGTGCCTCTTGCGAAGGACGGCACGATCACGGACGATACGCGCATCCGTGAGACGATCCCGACGATCGAGTATGCGCTGCGACGCAAGGCGAAGGTGATCCTGGCGGCGCACCTGGGCCGGCCGAAGGGCAAGCGCGTGGATAGCATGTCGCTGCGGCCTATCGTGGACCGGTTGCGGTCGCTCCTGGACCATGTGCTGGAGGGCGAGAATGTTGCGTTTGCGCCGGATTGCGTGGGACCGCTGGCGCAGGAGCTCGCCGCGAACCTGGAGCCGGGGCAGACGCTAATGCTGGAGAACCTGCGCTTCCATGCGGAGGAAGAGGCCAACGATGCAGGCTTCGCCGAACAGCTTGCCGGCCTGTGCGATGTGTATGTGGATGACGCGTTCGGAGCGGCGCATCGGGCGCATGCCTCGACGGAGGGGATCACGCATTTTGTGGCGCAGTCGGCGGCTGGTTTGCTGATGGAGAAGGAGCTCAACTACCTTGGCAAGGCGGTGGGCGATCCGAACCGCCCGTTTGTGGCGATCATCGGCGGAGCCAAGGTGTCGGACAAGATCGAGGTGATCACCGCGCTGCTGGATAAGGTGGATGCGCTGCTGATCGGCGGGGCGATGGCGTACACGTTCCTGAATGCGAGGGGGCAGACTACGGGCAAATCGCTGGTGGAGATGGACAAGATCGACGTGGCGCGGGCGGCGATGGAGAAGGCCGAGGAGCGCGGAGTCAAGTTCCTGCTGCCGGTGGACCACTGCCTGGCGAACAAGTTCGCGGCCGATGCGAAGGTTCAACTGTTCTCCGGGGATGAAGCATTCCCGGCGGAGTGGATGGCGCTGGATATCGGGCCGGAGACGATCAAGCTGTTTGCGGCGGAGATCGCGGAGGCTGCGACCATCGTTTGGAACGGGCCCATGGGTGTGGCGGAGCTGGCGCCGTTCGCCAAGGGGACGAACGCTGTGGCGCGTGCGATTGCGAAGAATGAGGATTGCGTGAGCATCGTGGGTGGCGGGGATTCGGTGGCGGCGCTGTACAACTCGGGCGTGGCGGAGAAGATCACGCACATCTCGACCGGTGGGGGCGCGAGCCTGGAGTTTTTTGAGGGCAAGGTGCTGCCGGGCGTGGCGGCGCTGACGGAGAAGTAGCCTCTCATTGGGAGCTCTACGAAGGCGGTCAACGGTCGAGAAGACTTGCCAGCTATGTTCCTTTGCCCGTAATCTCCACTGACCATCAGCCCCCTGGGAGCCCCGACCGCATGCGTAAGCCGATCATTGCCGGCAATTGGAAGATGTACAAAACGCCCAAAGAATCGCTGGCGTTCCTGGATGCCTTTCAACCCCTGATAGAGGGGCACATGCGCGATGAAATCCTGATTTTTCCGACCATGAGCTCGCTGCCGACGGTGATTGACGCCACGCCGGGGATGAACGTGCGGGCGGGGGCGCAGAATATGCACTGGTTGAACGAAGGGCCGTATACGGGGCAGACCTCGCCGACGATGCTGGTGTCGATCGGGTGCCGGCATGTGCTGCTGGGGCACTCCGAGCAGCGGCTCTACTTCAACGAGACGTATGAGCGCGTGAACCTGAAGCTGAAGGCCGCGATCAACCATGGGATCACGCCTATGGTTTGCGTGGGAGAACTGCTGGCCGAGCGCGAGGACGAACGGACCGAAGAAACGCTGCGCGCGCAGGTGAGGGCGGCACTGCGCAACATTTCCGCCAGCGAAGCCCGGCGGCTGGTGATCGCGTATGAGCCGATCTGGGCGATCGGGACGGGATCGACGGCGTCGCCGGAAGTGGCGGCGCATGCCCATGGGATCATCCGGCAGGAGCTGAGCCATTGCTGCGGCGAGCAAACGGCGGCGAACACACGCATCCTGTACGGCGGCTCGGTGAAGCCGGAGAACATCAATGCGCTGATGGCGCAGCCGGAGATCGACGGCGCGCTGGTGGGCGGTGCGAGCCTGGTTCCTACGACGTTTGCGAATATCGTGCAGTACAGCTGACGCGGTCTCTTCGTGGCTACCTAGTGTCTGAGTCGGAATTCGTTCCTATAGGAACGAGGTGCCAACCTGAAGAGTTGCAGGCGACACAGGCGAAATGCGGGGATCCTGAGCTTCGCTCAGGATGACACCCTCGTTTCTTCTTATGAGAACTTTTGACTCACCACACTAGGCGGTATCCACATATAGTCTTTGCTGCGGCTGCTGATTTTGTTCGACTG
>CAXSHQ010000406.1:0-3663 GCA_964236875.1 uncultured Acidobacteriaceae bacterium
GATGTCGCTGACCAAGCAGGCGGAGGCGCAACGCGACCTGGACATCAAGCGAGCGGAGTACACCGAGGTGGCGAAGCGTCAGCAGGCGCAGGCCGACAAGGCGTATGAGCTGCAGACGAACGTGATGCAGCAGAAGGTGATCGCCGAACAGGTGAGGGTGCAGCAGATCGAGAAAGAAGCGCAGGTGAAGGTGCAGGAAGCCGAGATCATGCGCAATGAAAAGGAGCTGATCGCGACGGTGCTGAAGCGCTCGGAGATCGAGAAGCAGCGCATCGAGAACATGGCGAACGCGGAGCGCGCAAGAACGATTGCGGAAGCCGATGGCCGGGCGCAGGCGATTCGCGCGCAGGGCGAGGCGGAGGCGGCGGTGATCTTCCAGAAGGGCGAAGCCGAAGCCAAGGCGATGAACGTGAAGGCCGAAGCGTACCAGGAGTGGACGCAGGCGGCGGTCGTCGACAAGCTGCTGACCAACATGGCCGATGTGGTGCGCGCGATGGCCGAGCCGCTGAGCAAGGTGGACAAGATCACGATCGTGTCCACGGGCGATTCGAAGTCGGCGGGCACGAGCAAGCTGACGGCCGACCTGACGGAGATTGCCGCGCAGGTGCCGGCGCTGTTCGAGGCGCTAAGCGGCATGAAGATGAGCGACCTGATGGGGAACATCAAGGGCATGAGCGCAAGGACGGACGGGCATGCCAATGGGACCGGCTCCGGCGGCAATGGGACCGGGAATGGGTCGGGGCCGGTGCTCGACGGGAAGAAGTAAACGGGGCGCCTGAGTGCACCTGCACTCGGGCTTCTCTTTCGGCACCTGTGCCGAAGCGAAGGGCTACGGAGATCCTTCGCCTTCGGCTCAGGATGACGCCTTTGCAGTAGAAGCTTTCAGCTTTCGCGAGGAAGCAAAAAGGAGTAACACCATGGCACTGATGGAACGAGTGGCGACCCTGTTGCGCGCGAATGTGAACGACCTGATCGATCGCGCGGAAGACCCGGAGAAGATGATCAAACAGCTTCTAGTTGACATGGAAAATCAACTGCTGCAGGTGAAGACGCAGGTGGCAATCGCGATTGCCGACCAGCACCTGCTGGAGAAGAAAGCGACCGAGCAGGAGACAGGCGCGCAGAACTGGCGCGGCAAGGCGGAGCTGGCCGTGAGCAAGGGCGAGGATGAGCTGGCGCGGCTGGCGCTGGAACGGTCGCTGAGCCATGATGCGATGGCCGACGGGTTTCGCAAGCAGGTGACCGAGCAGACGGCGGAAGCCGATGCGCTGCGCGCGACCTACAACAAGCTGCAAGGCAAGCTGAAAGAAACAGAGGCCCAGTGCGAGCTGCTGGTGGCGGAGCACAGGCGGGCGCGCATGGTGGGCAAGGCGACGGCGGCGCAGCGGCAGGCGGAAGACCATGCGGGGCGGCTGGCGAGTCACACGACGCTGGGCCGGCTGAAGGCTCGGACGAGCAATGCGGAGGCCGAGAACCATGCGGGCAAGGCGCTGCTGCCGGGGGACTCGCTGGAAGACAAGTTCGCGGCGCTGGAACGGGGTGAGAAGGTGGAGCGGCTGCTGGGGGAATTGAAGTCGAAGCAGCCACGGATGCTGGAAGCGGGCTGACGGTAGCACAGGCGCATGCGGAAGCGGCGGGCTGCGGCTCGCCGCTTCTCTTTCAGGGCTGTGGCTTTGCGAGAGCCTGGGCGGCCTGGGTTAGCTGGGCGAAGAGTGTGGGCGTGAAGGCTTCGTGCGTGGACCAGCGAATGGCTCCGGTGCGGTCGACGAGGAGTACATAGGCAGCGTCTTCGGCGTGGGAGTCGAAGGCGACGGTCTGCTTCCACTCGGCTTCGTGGTCGAGGAGGGGAAGGAAGTTGGGCTTGAGGACATCGGGTACGGCCTTGCGGATGCTGCGGAGCGCAAAGCCGCGGGCCAGGCGCGGCACCCCGGCGAGCATAGCCATGTTGTAGAAGGTGATGGCGGGCGCGTGGGCGAGCTGGGTGCGGGTGGGCCTTTCCCAGGCAGTGGTGGCGTTCTGGGATTGGCGGGTGAAGCCAAGGATGATGACGGTTGCGGCGGGCAGGTCATGCGGTAAAGACACCGCGCGGCCATCGAGCGCGATTGCTTGCGTGAGCGGAATGCTGGTGGCCCGGGCAAGCGGAGAAACGACTGCCAAAATGGCGGCACTCAACACGCAGGCACGAAAGGGTCCGGTGGGACTGAACAGGAGAGTGCAAAGCTTTGCCATGCAATGTTTGGAAGCGAACGCGCCTCTGCGAAGTAGACGGCACGAAGGGCAGCTTTCGTTCGGCAAAGCGAGAATGGAAGCGGCGTTGGCGATGCAAACAAGATTTGCTTGACAGCCCAAGCCATAATAACTACAAAGTAGTTGTTATGAAGCGTGTGGTGAGTCTGGGTGAGTTCGAACAAGTTGTTCTGCTGGCCATTCTGCGGCTGGGTGACGACGCGTATGGCGTCACTCTTCGGCGAGAGATCCTGGTCTGCACGCGCCGTGAGGTTTCGCCGGGGGCTATTTATACGACGTTGGAGCGCCTGGAGCAAAAGAAGCTGGTGGTAGGTCGCGATGGCGAGCCGACGCCGGAGCGGGGCGGCCGGGCCAAGCGCTTCTACAAGGTGACACGTGACGGCCAGCACCTGCTGGCAGACGCTCAGAAAGCATTTCAACGCCTGCTGATGGGGCTGGACGTATTAGGAGAGATCCATGGATAAGGCCAGATTTGCCGAACGAATCCTTGCCGCTGTTACACCACGTGCTGCGGCCATCACGGGAGACCTGCTGGAACAGAACCTCAGCGGTCCAGCCTTTCTGTTTGCGGTTCTGCGGGTGACTCTGGGGCTGAGCTGGCGTTGGATCCCGGCGTACGTGGGAGCATGTGTTTCCTTTATGATCGCCTTTGTGCCGTATACGCATTTCAGCGTGGCTCGTTATGGGTGGCACATGGGTGCGGCTGGTCCGCTCACAAAGGGCTACGTGCTGCAGCCAGAGAGATGGCAAGTCTGGGGCGTGGCCCTGCTTATTGCTGCCGTTACTTTCCTGAGCGCAACTACGCTTTCGCTGGTGCGTTTCGGCCCACGCAGCCCGTTGAGCCGGACAGGCGGCGTGCTCTCTCTGCTTACTCTTACAGCCTCGTGCCTCGCGTGGGCGCCCTATGCCGTCTTCACCATTCCTGTCTCGCTAGTGCTTGCTTTCGCGGTGCTGCTGCGCAGCCGCACGGGACGCCGAGCCGTTATCACGTTGGCAGGGGCCGGCGGCCTCTCCCTCATCTTCATGTTCGTGTCGCAGGGTGTGTATGGGGACCTGATGCGGCACTTTCATTTGTCCGTGAGCGGGCTTGTCCTAACCTGCCTGTGGTGGCTTGCCGTGCTGGTGGAATCCATTACCCTCAGTGCGTTGCATTCCAAGGTAATGAATGCTCCGGCAAAGAATGCATACGCCTGAATGGCAAGAAAGAACTCGTCACTGACAGGCGGGTTCTTGTGGAGCGAAGCGCAAGCAGACGATCACTGACTGAGAGTGGTCATGGAACCCATGCTGGAGGCGCTGCCGTAGGTGACGCGCCAGATGGAATTGGAGCCGTCGTCGGTGACGTAGAGGCTGCCGTCGTTGCCTACGGTTACTCCTACAGGGCGGCCCCAGACCTGGCCGTCCCTGGTGACGAAG
>CAXSHQ010000406.1:3673-3963 GCA_964236875.1 uncultured Acidobacteriaceae bacterium
GTACTCGCCGGTGGCCGCGCCGTTCTTCATGGGAGCGGTAATGACCTCATAGCCGGAACGCTGGGCGCGGTTCCAGGAGCCGTGCTCGGCGGCGAAGATGCTGCCGCTGTAGGCGATGGGGAAGGCGTTGGACGGGCCGGTGGCTCCGGCGGCGCGGACGGTGCGTGTGCCGGCGTCGGGGTAGAAGGTCATCTGCAACGAGGCGAAGTGCGGGTTGACGAGAATATCCGGGGTGCGGACCTTGGCTTTCAGCTCAGGGTGCTTGCCGGGATGGCGCGGGTCCTGATGCT
>CAXSHQ010000407.1:0-2232 GCA_964236875.1 uncultured Acidobacteriaceae bacterium
AGCGGGCTGGCTACGCCGCGTGCGCTGGCGTTGGACAGCACGGGCAATGTGGCCGTTGCGGATGCCGGGAAGACTGGCGCGCTGACGCTGAACCGGACCGTAGCGAGCTATCTGTTCACGTCGAGCCCGGCGTCCACGAGCTTTACATTGACTTCCACGGGAAACACGTCGTTCGTTCCGGCGACGTCGTTCCTGACCAACTCGAACACGGCGCAGTTTACCGTGGCACCCTCGACGACGAACGGCTGCAGCGGCACGCTCCCTCCCGGTGCGACGTGCGGGCTGACAGCGACGTTCAGCGCGACGGCTGCGGGCACGTACACCGACAACGTGAGCTACAACGGCAATGCAACAAATGCGCCGGGGCTGGCGCTGACCGGAACGAATACCGCGGAAGCCACGACGACGACTTTCACGGCCAATCCGACGACGGTGACGTATGGAACGGCGATCAACTTTGTGGCTACGGTGAAGGGTTCCGCGACCACGCCATCGGCGGGGACGGTGACCTTCAAGTCGGGCTCGACCACGCTGGGAAGCGCCACGGTTGGCGCAGGCGGAACGGCGAGCGCGTCGCTGGTGCTGCCGGCGGGTACGCTGCAAGTGACCGCGACCTTTGCGCCGGCGGGTGCGGGCTATGCGACGAGCACCTCGCAGCCGACGACCATCACCGTTTCTCCGGCGGTGCTGACGGTGACGGCGGCGAGCACGTCGCGGCAGTTCGGCGCGGCGAACCCGGCGTTCACGTACACGATCACCGGGTTTGTGAACAACGACACGCAGGCCTCCGCGACAACGGGAGCGCCGAGCGAAACCACAACAGCAACGGCAGCTTCGCCGCAGGGCAACTACACGATCACGATCACACAGGGCACGCTGACAGCGGTGAATTACACGTTCACCTTCGTGAATGGGACGCTTACGGAGACGGCCGCAAAACCGGCGAATGTACTCACGGCGTCCACCACCAGCACCTTTGGCGGATCGCCTGTCACGCTTACCTCGACGCTGACTTCCAATGTGGGCACACCTACGGGGACGGTGACGTTCTACTCCGGCGCGACGTCACTGGGCATGGTGACGGTGAGCGGGGGCGTGGCGACGCTGATCACGACAGCGCTGCCGGTGAGCACCGACAACGTGACGGCAGTGTATGGCGGCGATACCGCGTTTGCGGGGGTGACCTCGAACACGGTGGTGATCACGGTGGGCGTGGCGTTCGGCGCCGGTGCGTCGTCGACGTCGCTCACGTTTCCGCACGGCTACCAAGAGGCGCAGAGCGTGCTGACGATCAACCCGGGCGGGCGCACGGATACGCTCAGCTTCTCGTGCACGGGCTTGCCGGCGAAGGTGTCCTGCACGTTTGCGCCGTCCACTCTGGCGCTGGCAGGATTGAGTGGGCCGCAGACGGTGACGCTGCTGGTGTCGAACTCCAACGCGACAGCGGCGATGCATTCACCCTTTGAGGGTGGGCGCGCGCCAGTGTTCTTTGCCGGTGGGTTGCTGGCGCTCGTGGCGCTTGGGCGAAGACGGCGGCTTGCCGTGCGGCTGCTCCTGCTGCTCGGCTTCGCGGCGCTGGGAGCGGGAGCGCTTTCCGGGTGTGGATCGTCGGTGCCCACGCAGAATGCTGGGACGTACAACTTCAACGTGGTGATCAGTTCCGGCAGCACCACGGTGCAGACTTTGTCGTATACGCTGATCATCCAATAGGCGGCTTGCTGATGACAAGCTTTCGTTCTCTCGTGTGCGCGGTTGCTTTGGCCTCAACGCCCTGCGTGTGGGCGCAGGCGACGGCGGATCGCACCAGCAGCAGTGTGCCGGTGCATGCGATTGCTCCGGCGCGGCTGCATGTGGACAAGAACGGCGCCAGTGGGATTCTGCCGCTGTATGTGTCGGCCGACTGGTCGAAGCCGCAGCCGCAGGTCATGCGAGCGCTGCTGGTGTTTCATGGCAAGCTGCGCAATGCGGACGACTATAACCGCTCGGGCGAGACGGCCGTGGCTACGGCGAAGGCGGGCGGCACAACGCTGCTGATCACACCGCAGTTTCTGTCGCAGCAGGATGTCGATGCGTTCCACCTGCCGGGTGACGTGCTGCGCTGGGCGCCGGAGGCGTGGATGGGCGGCGACGATGCAACAGCGCGCCGTTATGGGATATCGCGTGCTGGCCGGGGGTTACGCCGAGCGTATGGTACTGACGCGGCCCGCGCCAGGCTCGGAGGCGTGGGATCCC
>CAXSHQ010000407.1:2242-3673 GCA_964236875.1 uncultured Acidobacteriaceae bacterium
AGCGCCGGCGGCGATCTCTTCGTTCGACGCCATTGATGCGATCCTTGCGCATCTGGCGGACCGGAAACTGTTTCCCAAGCTGAAGACGGTCGTGGTGGCGGGGCACTCGGGCGGCGGGCAGGTGGTGCAGCGCTACTCGGTGGTGGGCAAGGCTCCGGAGCGGTTGGCCGCGGAAGGCATTACGACGCGTTACGTGGTGGCGAACCCCTCGTCGTACCTGTACTTTTCGCCGGAGCGGCCGCTGGACGATGGCAGCTTCGGCATGCCGCGCAAGACGTGCTTCGGGCGCTACAACCACTGGAAGTTCGGCACAGAAGAGCCACCGCCCTATGTGGGCTCAGCTTCGTTCGACAAGCTGGAGACGCGGTTCATCACGCGCGACGTGATCTACCTGCTGGGCACGAAGGATATCGATCCGGAGCATCCAGCGCTGGACAAGACATGCTCTGCGGAGGATGAGGGCGCGTTCCGCTATGTACGCGGGCATAACTACTTCCGGTATCTGCAGAGCCGGCATCCGGCGTTGACGCAGCGGCTTTGGGATGTCGAGGGCGTGGAGCACGATGGGGACAAGATGTTCAACTCGCCTTGCGGGTTGAAGGCACTGTTCGATGTGGGGAGTTGTGCAGCGGAGAGCCGCGGCGATGCGGAGACGACCCGACCTATGCGGTAGCGGCGGGGCTAAATGCAGATCCTCCCGCTTCGCGGAAGGATGACAACCAAGGGATGCCGGCGCGGACCCTTGCGGCGCGACACAGGGGCTCCGAGAACGCGCTAGAAGCGCATCTTGGCGGTGATGGCGGCGAAGCGTGGATCGCTGCGCAGCGGATCGAGTGAGGGGTCGATCTTGGCGTAGACCATGGAGGTGGAGCGGTCGTCCGCGGCTTCCTGGAGTGCCTGCAGGGCTTCCGCTTTGCGGTTTAGACCGAGGTAGACCAGCGCGATGGCAAACGGGGGCACGTACTTGGTGGCCTTGCGGGTTTGAAGGTCGCGGAGCACCTGTTCGGCGGCGGCGGTTTGACCGGCGCGGGCCAGGGCTTCGCCTAACAGGCCGCTGACGTAGGGGTCGCCGGAGGCCTTCTCCGCGGCCTGGAGGTCCGCTACCGCCGCCGCGGCGTTGCCGGCCTGGAGCTCTGCGGTGCCGAGCCGCGTGCGTGCGCGAACGAAGCTCCCATCGAGCTCCAGGCATTTGCGGAACTCGGCGATGGCGGCGTCGTTCTGGCGGTCGAGGTATTCGATCCAGCCCACGTTGGTGTCGATGATGAGGGAGAGCGGGTCGAGGCTTTGGGCCTTGCGGATTTCATAGAGCGCCTGCGGGAAACGGCCCATGGCGGCGAGGTCCAGCGCGTACCAGTGATGGGCGGTGGCGTAGTTGGGATTGAGGGCGATAGCGCGTTCGAACTCCGCTTCGGCGGCAGGGCCATTCCAGTC
>CAXSHQ010000407.1:3683-3963 GCA_964236875.1 uncultured Acidobacteriaceae bacterium
TGCCCAGCGAGGCGTGGGGCTCGGCGAGGGTGGGGTCGAGCTGGATGGCGCTGAGGGCGGCGGCCCGTGCATCCGGCGTGGCGGTGCGGCCGCTTTCGACGGAGAAGGAGGCGAGCAGGGCATAAGAGTCCGCGAGGCCGGCGTAGGCGGGGGCGTAGTCGGGCTGGGCCTGGATGCTTTGGCGAAAAAGCTCGATGCTCTTGCGCAGACCGTCTTCGGTGCGGCGGTTCCAGAAGTAGCGTCCGCGCAGGTAGGCCTGGTAGGCCTCGGAACTGACGGG
>CAXSHQ010000408.1:0-3963 GCA_964236875.1 uncultured Acidobacteriaceae bacterium
CGAAGCTTACGAGGAAAGTACGGCGGCTAGCCATCCCGGCATTCTACTGCCCTCTCCCACACGACGCGGCCAAACTCCTCAGCCGCGAGCCAGCGCCGGAGCCCGTCGCACTCGCCCCTCCGCCGACCGAAATAAATACACAGTCAGCACCACAATCAACGGCTCCAGCGGATGCCGAAACCGCGCCTGCACCGTCACCGCGTAGTACACCAGCGGCAGCAGCAGGAATACCGCTGCAAACAGCCGTCCACCAATCACCCGCCGCTGCACCGCCAGCAGCAATCCCAGCAGCCCCGTCACCGAAAGCACGCCGTAGTTCAGCATCCGCAGCCACTCGTTGAACGGGTGCTTGTCCTCGGCGTGCGGAACCCCCACCCAGAAGAACTGAAACCGGAACAGGCTGTTCCGCAGAAACAGCTCCGGATGCGCCGCGATCCTCGCCCGTCCCTCCGCGCCTTTTTCCGCCGCGTACTGCACCTCGCCCACGGCCACATAGTGCCGAAACTCAGGATCGTTCGGGTCCAGCGGCATCGCTCCGCCCCACGGAAAGCCGTACCAGAAGAAGTGCGCGCTCTGCCAAAGCTCCACGCCGAAGTTGTCGCGCGTCAGCACCGGCGTGTGCAGCACCTGCTCATTCCGCAGCACCCACGGAGAAACCGCCAGCCCGAACGCCGCAATCGCCACCAGCGCGCCGTTCAGCGTCGCGAAGAGGCGGCCCTCCACGGGCGCAGATGCGGCCACACAATCCAGAGCATCGTCACCGGAAAGATCGGCAGCAGCGAAGGATTGGACAGGGCCACCTCCCCCCACAGCGCTCCGAACAGCAGCCACAACGCCCAGCTTCGCCTTGGCGCGGACGCCTGCTCGCCGACCCGCCGCAGCCGCAGCGCAATCACCAGCGCCCATGTAAACAGGCACGTGGAAAGCGACATCTCCCATATCCAGTGCACGGCATATTGCAGAAACGCGGGGTACAGTGCCCACAACCAAGCCGCCCACGTCGCCACCGGCGAAAGCAGCCCGGAGCGCCGCTGCGCAAACCCATACGCATCGATGCAGCGCGCTGCGATCTCATACACCGCCGGCGCCACCAGCGCTGAAAACAGGCTGTTGCACAGGAGCAGAAAGATCGCCGCGCCGTTCGTGTACACGCCGAACAGGTGAAACGCGAACGCCATCAGCAGCGGATACAGCGGCCCCAGCCACGCCGTCGGCCCGCTCAGCCCGTTGAACGGGTTGCCATACCCATGCCCGGTGACCAGCGATTGCGCAATGCGCCCCGCCTCGAACCCAAAGTTGAAATGATTGTCGTCCGGCCGTATCCGGTACGTATGCCCCACCAGAATCACAACCGCGCGCAGCAGAAACGCCGTCCAGAAGATCCCCGGCGGAGCACGGAATCGAAGTCGCGGCCTGATCGGCGGGCGCATGCAAGGAGATTACCGGACCCTCGAGCCCGGGCCGATTCCTCTGAGGAGTGCCGTTGACCTCCGGCCCCACTTGACGATAGACTTACATGGTTTGGCGATGCGTGTGCCCTGTCCTGACACGAGGGGCGAACGCAGGCCGGTGCGGACAGGCGCAGAGCGCTTCCGAGCCGCCAGGCCGGCGGGTGAGCCGCCTTCTGAGCAAGACATTCTGGGAATCCTGTGGATCGGCGGGCCCATGGCTTGAAAAAGCCTTTTGCGCTCCATCTGCAGCATTCGAGAGGAAATAACGATGTACGCAGTGATTCGGACAGGTGGCAAACAGTATCGCGTGGCGCCCGGCGACACGCTCCGGGTAGAGAAGGCCACGCACGAAAACGGCACGCTCGAGTTCTCCGACGTCCTCGCAGTCAGCGGCGAAGCCGGTAGCTTCGAGCAGGAACTCGGCGGCGCCAAGGTGCTCGCAACCGTCGTCGGCGAAGGCCGCGGCGACAAGATTCTTGTGTTCCACTTCAAGCGCAAGAAGCAGTACAAGAAGATGCAGGGCCACCGCCAGAACTTCGTTGAAGTCAAGATCAACGAGATCCAGGTCAACGGCAAGAGCTTCAAGGCCTAAGCCCCCACACTGGCGAAGCGCAGACCAACACACGCGCAGGGCGTTAGGCCCGCGAAAGAAGGAAAGCAATGGCACATAAAAAAGGTCTGGGAAGCTCAAAGAACGGCCGCGACTCCAACGCACAGCGGCTCGGCGTCAAGCGCTTCGGCGGCGAAACCGTTACCGGCGGCTCCATCCTCGTCCGCCAGCGCGGCACACCGCTCAAGCCCGGCAAGAACGTCGGCCGCGGCTCTGACGACACCCTCTACGCCAAGGTCAGCGGCGTTGTGAAGTTCCAGAACAAGGGCCAGCAGGGACGCTTCGTCTCCATCGAAGTAGCCGCCGCCTCCGAGCCCGTAGCCGCCGCATAGTCTTCCGCTTCATGAAGAGCCTCGCCGCGGCGGGGCTCTTCTGCGTTTGCGAGGCTGATTTCCCTTACATACGCGACGATGCGCTCCGTGCTCGCCTCATCTCACCTATAGCCTTTCCCTCCAGGTGTGATGCTCGCTCAATCATGGTGTCATCCTGAGCGCAGCTCAGGATCCCCGCATTCTGCTCGCCGCGGCACCACACTTGAAGGAAAACTGCTATAAGCGTTCGCGGCGTGGTCGCCTGCCACTCGCGCCCTGGACCTCACGTGCTTCGAGCGCGCCGAGCCCTGTCTGTCCTCCCGCGGGAACAGCCACGGCAATCGCAAGGGCAACGGTGCAAACGAGCGCTCGAATCATCCGCACATCATAGAGCCACAAAAATAATCACTCCCGAAGCAAAGAAATTGGAACCAACCACATGGCTCTGCACGTATGTGCTTTTGTGTGACGAGCAGCTCTGAACCATGGCAGAGTTCTCCTCCCAACAATTCATATCCCGGAGAGATCCCATGCGTTCCTTTGCCCTTTTTCTTGCCCTGGCCGTTCCGTCTGTAACCGCTTTCGCCGCGCCCAACGTCCCCACCGACTCCCACACCAAGCTCTCCTCCCCGGCGCACAAAGCCGAGTGGATCCGCGTGAGCTTCTACAACCAGAACCTCCGCGGCCGCGAAGTCACCATCGGCGAGAACACCTTCGCCGTGCCGGCGCGCAGCACCGTCCATCTGTCCATCGCTCCCGGCAGCACCGTGCAGGTGTCCAGCCCGTGGGATCAGCACATCGACGGGCCCACGAAGTTCCAGGTGGCCGCGTCGGATGCGAACAGCACCGTCACCCTCCGCTAAGCCGAACGGCTGCACGAACAGACCGAACAGGAATGTCTTCCGGGTACCCCATCCGTGGCAAGTTTCATCGTCACGGGTGGGTTCGCTCCCGCCCTGTCGACCAGGCACGGCGGCGGCTCGCCTTCGACGCTGACCGGGTCCTCTCAGACCCACCCGTACGGCTCGCTATACTGAAGTCCAGTGCCGGACCCAACACAGACGGCTTGGCAGGGTACTTTGCCCGACGCCCCCGATGCCCGTGAAGAGGCGGGCCTTTCGCCCGCCGCTGCGGCGGCTGGCGCTTCGGAGTTCGGGCGCGAGCGCCCCCCGCGCCGTACCGCCTTCAAGCGCGACCAGATCTGGAGCTACTTCGGCCCGGCCTTCGTCGCGTCCGTGGCCTACATCGACCCCGGCAACTTCTCCACCAACATCGTCGCCGGCAGCCAGTTCGGCTACCGCATGCTCTGGGTGCTGCTGTGGTCGAACGCCATGGCCATCCTGATCCAGTACCTTTCGGCCAAGCTCGGCATCGTCACCGGCAAAACCCTGCCGCAAAATATCCGCGAGCACTTCCCCCGCCGCACCACTTGGTTCCTCTGGGTATGCGGCGAAATCTCCGCCGTCGCCACCGATCTCGCCGAATTCCTCGGCGCCGCTCTCGGCCTCGACCTCCTGCTCGGCCCCGCGCTGCAGGCACACGGCTGGTCGCCCAAGGGAACCATGTTCCTGGCGGCCATCATCGCCACGGT
>CAXSHQ010000409.1:0-3166 GCA_964236875.1 uncultured Acidobacteriaceae bacterium
ACAGTTGCAGCGCATCCTGCGGGTCGCCGATGCTCTCCAGCCGGTCGCCCAGCGACACCTCCAGAAACTCCTCCGGCGGCGCGTTGCCAGCCGCAATCAGCAGCTCCTGCCGGGCGCCCGCCTCGTTCCCCCGCTGCTTGAAGTAGTCCGCCAGCTCCAGCCGCGTTTCGCGCCGCCGCAGCGCACCATCCCCCTCCCAGCTTCCAAAGATAGCCGCGCGATAGTAGTTCACCGCCTCCGGCGCATCGCCACGCTTGCGCGCCAGCCGCGCCAGCTGCAGGTTCGTAATCCCCTCGCCTGGCCGCTGCTCCCACAGCGTCAGAAAGTAGTTCGTCGCCTCGTCAGCATGCCCTGCACCGGCCAGCGCCTGCGCCAGCGCGAACTGGTCGCCGCGCTCATTCGGCTGGTACGAAAGCGCCACTCGCAGCGCGGCCACCGCCTCCTCCGGCCGGTTCGCCTTCAGCGCATGCCGCCCGCGCGCCGACCACTCCCTCCCCAGCGCCTCCCGATGCTCCTCAAACGAGTGAAACAGCCACAGCGTCACGCCAAACAGTGCCGCCGCCACCGCACACAGCACGGCGAACACCAGCCCATCGCGCAGCAGCACGCGACGCTTCAACACACCGGTTTCGGAAACAATCGATTCCATCCTGGAGAGGAGCACACACTCGCGAGTGCCTGCTTCATTCTATGGAACGCAGAAAGGGCCGCTGCGGATTACCGCAACGGCCCTTTTGACCAACTTAGCTGTCATCCTTCCACAACAACTTAGTTTGCCTCCTTCCGCAACAACTTAGTTGTCATCCTTCCGCAACATTTAGTTGTCATCCTTCCGCAAAGCGGGAGGATCTGCTTCTCGCTTGTCGCAGCACTTCAGCCGCATGCTCCAGGCGAACCACCTACCCGTTCTCCCCGGCCCGCACCGTCCGGTAGCTGGCATTGCCCTTTGACCACACCAGCAGCAGCAGGTCGTGCCCGTTCGCCACGCCGTGCACCGCATTCACGAATTGCTCGGCCGAACCCAGCGGCTTGCGGTTCACCTCCAGGATCACATCCCCCGGCTGCAGCCCGGCATCGTCCGCCGGGCTCGCCGGACGTACATTCTCCACCACCGCGCCGCGCACCTCCGCCGGCACGCGGAACTGCTGCCGTGCGTCCTGCGTCAGGTCGGCCACCGCCAGCCCCAGCTTGCCGCTCTGCGGCTTGCCGTTGCCTTCGTTCTCCGCCGCCAGCGTGCCCTTGCTGTCGTAGGAGCCCACAGTCACGTCTACCGTTTGCCGTTGCCCGTTGCGCATCACACCCAGAGAGAGCCGCGTGCCCGGTGTCACCTGGCTCACTTGCACCTGCAGTGCGCTGCTGTTCGGGATGTTCTGCCCGTTCATCTGCGTGATCACATCGCCCTGCTTCAGCCCCGCGCGGCTCGCCGGCAAATCCGGCGTCACCTGCGCTACGATCGCGCCTTCCGCTGTCTTCAGATTGAAGAAGTTGGCATTGTCCGGCGTCACATCGTTCAGGCTGATGCCCAGGTACCCATGCTCCACCTTGCCGTGCGCGATGATCTGCTCGGAAACCGCATGCACCATCTGCGCCGGAATCGCAAAGCCCGCGCCCGCGAACGCCCCGTTGTTGGAGATGATGAACGTGTTGATGCCCACCAATTCGCCATGCGCATTCACCAGCGGCCCGCCCGAGTTCCCCGGGTTGATCGCCGCGTCCGTCTGGATGTAGCCGCCCGGCTGCCGCGCGTCGGTCTTGTATGGGTTGTCGCGATTGATCGCGCTCACAATGCCGCGCGTCACCGAAAACCGGAAGTACCCGAACGGGCTGCCGAACGCCAGCACCGTCTGCCCCGGCTGCAGCTTGTTCGAGTCACCCCACGACACCGCCGGCAGGTCCTTCGCATTCACCTTCACGACCGCCACATCGGTCAGCTTGTCCGTGCCCACCACCTTGCCGTTCAGCACGCGCCGGTCGCTCAGCGTCACCTTGATGTCCTTGGCGCCCTCCACCACGTGGTTGTTAGTCACGATATAGCCATCCGCCGACACGATCACACCCGAGCCGATCCCATGCTCCAGTTGCGGCTGCTGCGGCACAACGCGCATACCGCCGCGCCCGTTCCCGCTGAACGGTCCACCTGGCCCGAAGAACTGCTCCAGTCCCGGAGGAATGCCCTGCATCTCCCCGCCGCTTCCCTGACCGTTACCGGAGCCCCGCTCTTCCATCTCGTCTGCCGAAGGCGTCGAGGTCACAGCGATGTTCACCACTGCCGGCGTCACACGCGCCGCCAGCGCTTCCATCGCCTGGTCCAGCGAAGTCAGCGCCGCCACGCTGTGGTCATCGAGCGCTGAAGCCGTCATGGCCGCATGAACGCCCGTATGGTTGAACAGGGCCACCGCTCCCAGCGCGGCCGTAGTGGAAAGCAGAACAGGCACAACATACTTCCGTGTGGCTGCCACTAATGCATTAGTTGCTACTGACATACTGCGACCCTCCTGGGACGTTTGATTGATGACTACTCTCTGATGATTGCGTTGTGGACTGACTTTGGTGATTTTGTTGCTGCTGACTGATCTTTGGTGATGATGAACGGTTCGCTGGCGAAAGCTCTAACCCGCGCACTCCTCATTCCGGGTGCCCCACCCGTGACAGCTTTACCGTCACGTGTGGGCTCCGCTCCCGCCCATCCAGAAGAACGAGCACTCTTCCCATCGCTACAACACTTGCCTTCCTTCATAGCTCGAAAACCTCACAGCTCAAAGCTCGCTAAGACCCTGCTCCCCGACATCCTCACAGTTGAATCAAAATCCATCCACCCCGCACCGCAACTGCAGCAAAGTGCGGTTGTGAATCGGTGGTGTACTGTGCCACAGCCAAAGTCAGGTGCGCCATCTCCACCTGCTGCTGCCACGCGGTAAACACCACGTACGGCGCAGGCAAAAAAGGCTCCTCATCCTGCGGACGAGCCAGTGCAACTCGCTGCAGCGGCGAACGGTGCTTCTTCGGCACGATCGCTACCGCCTTCACAACCCGCGGTGCCGGCTGCGTCGCCGACGGCGCCACCATCTTCACCGCAACCGCTTTCGCCACAACATCTCCAGACCCCTGTGGAGCGGCCGCTGGCGCCTGTACGCTCCCCGCGCGAAGGCTAGGGTCCATGCCCTCA
>CAXSHQ010000409.1:3176-3955 GCA_964236875.1 uncultured Acidobacteriaceae bacterium
CGAAAAGCTCACCAGCCGCGGACTCCTCGCCAACAGCACCGACCCGCCCAGCACTCCCACACTCAACAGCGCCACTGCCACTATGACCTGCATGCGGCCCATTTCGGCCGCCGGGCTGCGCAAGATCCGATGCACCCGCCCGTTCAGCTCCGAGCCGCGCTCGCCCATTCCCAGCAGGCTCAGTGCCAGCGAAAGCCCTCGCCGCACCATAGAGTCTTCCGCCAGCCGCGCCAGGCAGGTCGCATAGGCCTTGCGCGCCCGCGTCACCCGCAGCACGCCGTCATCGCAGGCCAGCTCCCGCTCCCGGCAAAGCCGCCGGTCCAGCCACACGAGCGCGGGATGCAGCGGAAACAACGCCAAGCTCAGCTTCTGCAGCAGGTTCGTCCAATCATCCCGCCGCCGCAGGTGCTCCATCTCATGCAGCACCACATGCTCCAGCTCCACAGGCGAAAGCTCCTCGAGCAGCCCCGCGGGCAGCAGGATCTTCGGCCGAAAAAACCCGGCCACACTCGGCCGGCTTACGTCCGCCGACACACAAAGCGTCACGTACCGCGATCCCTGCTGCAGGAGCGCGCTCACGGCCTCCTCTGCCTCCACGGGCACCGCACGCCGGCCGATCACCCTGAGCCGCAACGCACTCCCGCCAAGCTGCGCTAGCCGCAGCAGCGACAACACCATCCAGGCAGCCGTGATCGCCAAGCTCCACTCCGCACGGGCCTGAACTACGCCGCGTCCTCTGCCGAGCGCCGCAGGCTCTGCAAACGAGAACAAGGAGCACA
>CAXSHQ010000410.1:0-3944 GCA_964236875.1 uncultured Acidobacteriaceae bacterium
TGACGAGGCCCATGTCGCCTTCGTATGGGTATCTGGCTCCGCGGCCTGTGCCGGATCGGTAGACCCGACTCGACGCTTCGCGTCGAGTCTGAGGCTCTAAGCTTTGCCGCGGCGGGCGATAGCAGCGTCTAGTTGCGCGAAGAGGGTGGGGAGATCGAGCACAATCGAAGTTCCGGGAACGCTGAGTTGCGTGCCGGAGACGAGTTCAGCGCCGTTGGAGCCGAAGGTGTAGGCGGTGCGGCGGATGGGGTCGATCAGCCAAATGTTGGGGACGCCCATCGCGCGGTAGTCGGCCATCACAAGCTCGGCGCGGGCGAGGCGGTCTTCGGGGGAAAGGACCTCGATGCAGATAGTGGGCGGGATTGTGAGAACCTCCTCCCAAGGTGCATCATGGCTGGCGATCGCGATATCGGCGATGCGGACCCGAGCAGAGGTTATGCGAATACGCTGCTCTACAAGAGCATCAATGGCCCATCGCTCTTCGTTGGACATGAAGAGGGACGTGATAAGTCCCTGCAGCTTGGAGTGACTGGATTCCCCCACGTTGCGCTCCTCGATCTCTCCATCGACGAAGTGAACGTCGGGTTTGTAGCTGGTGCGCAGGTACTCGTCGATGGAGAGCAGTGCGGGAGCGGTGGCCATACCTACACCTCTGCTGAAATTATGCGCCGCGCGGACCCGGCAGGCCAGTTACTTCTTGCCGAAGATTTCGCCCATGCGGCGGATCTGGGCGCCTACATTGAGTAGCTTTTCTTCCATGCGCTCGTAGCCGCGATCCATGTGGTAGACGCGGTCGAGGATGGACTCGCCGTCGGCGACCAGGGCCGCGAGGACGAGGGCGGCGGAGGCGCGGAGGTCCGAGCACATGACGGCGGCGGACTGGAGCTTGGAGCCGCCGCGGATCGTGGCCGAGCGGCCGTTTACGGAGATGTTGGCGCCCATGCGGTTGAGCTCGCTGACGTGCATGAAGCGGTTTTCGAAGATGTTTTCGGTGACGATGCTGGTGCCTTCACACTGGGTAAGCAGGGCCATGAACTGGGCCTGCATGTCGGTGGGGAAGCCAGGGTACTCCTCGGTGGTGATGTCGGCGGCGACGAGCTTGCCGCCGGAGTGGACGCGGATGCTTTCCTTGCCTATGTCGAGCTTGACGCCGCATTGCTCAAGCTTGCTGAGCAGCGAGCCGAGATGCTGGGGGTTGAGGCCGTCGACGTTGAGGTCGCCGCCGGTCATGGCGGCGGCAATCAGGAAGGTGCCGGCCTCAATGCGGTCAGGGTTAATGCGATGGCGGGCGCCGTGGAGCTTGGCGACGCCTTTGATCTTGATGGTGGAGGTGCCGGCGCCTTCGATCTGCGCGCCCATGGCGTTGAGCAGCGCGGCGAGGTCGGTGACCTCAGGCTCGCGGGCGCAGTTTTCGAAGAGGCTCTCGCCATCGGCGAGGGCGGCCGCCATGAGGAGGTCTTCGGTGCCGGTGACGGTGATCTTGTCGAAGACGATGTGCGCGCCTTTGAGGCGGTCGGCTCTGGCTTCGAGGTAGCCGTGCTCCTGGGTGATGTGCGCGCCCATGGATTCGAGCCCCTTAATATGGAGATCGATGGGGCGGCCACCAATGGCGCAGCCGCCGGGCATGGCGACGCGGGCCATGCCGGTGCGCGCGACGAGCGGGCCAAGGACCAGGGACGAGGCGCGCATGGTCTTGACGATTTCGTACTTGGCGACGGGATCGGAGAGCACGGCGCACTGGATGGAGGTGCGGTGCTGGGCGCGGCCGTAGCCGAGCTCGACGCGGGCGCCCATGGATTCGAGCAGCTTGCGCTCGGTTTCGATGTCGCGGACCTGGGGGATGTTTTCGAGGATGAGCTCGTCTTCGGTGAGGATGGCGGCGGCCATGCAGGGGAGCGCGGAGTTTTTGGCGCCGGATACCTTGATGGTGCCCAGGAGCGGATTGCCGCCCCGTACTACAAACTTGTCCATGGGGAAAGTGTACGGAGGCGGATGAGAAAATGGGAGTGAGCGGCAGGGTACGCTCTCCCGGTCCGGTACTAGGCGTGTAGACCTCGCCGGGCCAAATACGTCGAAGAGAACGAGACAGCCCAACAATGTACGAAAGAGAAGCTCTTTGTTGCACTTGCGGCAGGTGTCACACCCGCCAGCCAGGGACCAGCGGCGGAGCGATACACTGGTGTAAATGCCTGTAGAATCAATGAGACGCCAGCGGAGTTCGGCGTACCCACAGATCGTTACGCTCCTCTCCTCGACGGCGCTGCTGTCGGCGGTTGTGTGGATTGTTTCGGTGGTCACCTTTCTGGTGGTGGCACACCATGGCGGCGGTTTCCGGCTGGGCGAGCAGTTTCCCCGGTTCCAGGACATCGGGATCTATAACACCCGCTTCTTCCTGTACCACAGCGAAGCGTTTTTCCAGGACCTGCCGGGCTATTCGCTGTTCGCGTATCCCCCCGTCGATGCGCTGATCTACAACGTCGTGTACTGGCTGCAGGACCCGGTTTCGCTGTATGTGATCCTGTCGGGCCTGTGGACGATGGCGATGAGCGCCTTTGTCACGCGCATGCTGAGCGGGTATGCGGGCTCGGTGCTGACGCGGGTGCTGGCAGCGCTCTCGGTCGTTTGCTTCAGCTTCCCGGCGGTGTTCCTGGCGGAGCGGGCGAACATCGAGCTGTTTGTCTGGATACTGATCGCGCTCGGCACGTATCTATACTTCCGGAAAGCGCTCTACTGGGCGGCGGTTTGCGTGGGACTGGCAGCGGCGCTGAAGCTGTATCCGATCCTGCTGCTGGGATTGTTCCTGGCCAACCGGCGAGAAATCAAGGCCGGCCTCGCAGGTGTGGCGACCTTTGTCGGCAGCACCCTGATCGCGCTTTGGTACACGGGGCCGACGGTGGCGATTGCCCTGCGTGGGTCCGTGCAGAACATCCTGTACTTTAAGCACGCGAACGGCGAGACGTCGCGGTCAGTGGAGATGATTTTCGACCATTCGCTGTTTTCTCCCTTGAAGCTGGCGGGGCTGCTTGGCCACATGGTGCCGACGCACTGGTCGAAGTTCTACTACCTGATCGTGGGCGTGGCGTTTGTGGCTTTGTTCCTGAAGGTGAGGACCAAGCCATTCCTGAACCGGCTGATGTTTCTGAGCATCGCGACGGTGATCCTGCCGCCGGTTTCGTATGAGTACACTCTGGTGCATCTGTACCTGCCGATCGCCCTGCTGGCTGCAGGGATGCTGCGCTCGGCGCACGCGGAAAAGGCCGACGTGCGGAGCGCGGACCTGCTGGCGCTCGGCAGCGGATTGCTGCTGACGCTACCGCTGGCCCTGCTGGGTAACGGTACGTTCCTGCTGGCGGGGCAGATCCAACTACTGTGCCTGCTGGCGCTGGGCGCGGTGGCGACATTTCGGGCGTGGACGTATGAGCTTCCGGTGCCTGACGTGGCGGCGGCAGGCCGGGTGGCCTGGCAGCGATTCAGCCGTATCCAGTACGCTTCACGCACCGTGCTGCCGACGCTGCCGGGGAGCCGCAGCAAGGGCGCGAGCGGGACATTTTCAGCCATTCTGCTGGGCGCGCTTTCGGCCGCCGGGGAGGCGCTGGAAGGGCGGACATGGCTCTGCGTGGCCATCATGGTGGTTTGCTATGTGCCGGTGGTGATTCTGCAGGCCAAGAGCAAGCTGCTGATCAACGATGAGCTGTACACGGTGCATATCGCGGAGCAGCCCACGGTGCGCCACATGCTGTGGATGGCGCGCGAGATCGATCTTCACCCGCCCATGCATTACCTGTTCCAGCGCTGGGCCCTTACCCTGGCGGCGCCGCGGTGGTTCGACTCCCGCCTGCCGAGCATGCTGGCAGGGTGGGCGGTGACGATCGGCGTGTTCCGATTTACGCAGAGGCGGGTGGGTAACCTGCTGGGACTGCTGGCCGCGTGTGTTTTCTGGTTTA
>CAXSHQ010000411.1:0-2157 GCA_964236875.1 uncultured Acidobacteriaceae bacterium
AACGTACTGTTCGAAGACGGCCGCGCGAAGTTCGTGTTCAGCCCCAACACGCCGGTACGGCAGGTCTGGATCTCGGCGCAATCGACCAGCTTCAAGCTGGAGTGGAACGAAGCCGCGAGCGCCTTTGTGCTGCCGCGCACGGGCGAAGACCTGCGCACATTGACCGAACGGCTGCTGCGTGAGGAACTCGACGACGACACCATCGCCGTGCGCTGAGCTTCGAGCCGCCGCCTATGCCGCTTCTTTCCGTCGCCATCATCACGCTCAACGAGGAAGAAAACCTTGCGCGCACGCTGCGCAGCGTGGAGTGGGCGGAAGAGATCGTGGTGGTCGACTCAGGCTCCACCGACCGAACGTTGGAGATCGCGCGCAGCTTTGGCGCAAAGGTATACGAGCGGGAGTGGCCGGGCTTCGCGGCGCAGAAGAACTTCGCCATCGCGCAGTGCAGCGGTGAATGGATCCTTTCGCTCGATGCCGATGAGGAACTGACGCCGGAGCTTCAGGAGCAGATTCAAAGGCTGCTGCCCACCCGCCCTCCTATCGACGGCTTCTACCTGCGCCGTCGCAACATCTTTCTCGACCGCTGGATCAAGCATGGCGGCTTCTATCCCGATCCCAAGCTGCGCCTGTTCCGTCGCTCCGCCGCGGACTTTACCCCAACGCCCGCGTTTGAAGAACGGCCGGTACATGAAACGATCGCGTTCAGCGGGCAGGCCGATACGCTGGACTTTGATCTCATCCATCATGCGTACCCAACGCTTTCGACGTTCATCGAGCACATGGATCGCTACTCGAGCCTGGGATGCGAAATCCTGATTGGCAAGGGCCGCGTGAGCGCTTCGCGCACGGCGTTTCTGTTCAATGTCTTCCTGGTGCCGCAGCTTACGTTCCAGTGGAATTACTTCTTCCGGCTCGGCTTCCTGGATGGACGCGAGGGCCTGCTGCTGCACCTCTACCACGCCACGTACACCAGCTGGAAGTACGCCAAGGCGTGGGATACGTCACGGCGCAAAGCTCGGCTGGCGCACGCGGCCCGCGCAGCCGCTAGCGCTGCGCAGAAGAAGGAAACGGAAGCCGCCTGAGGCGTTTCTGCGGAACGGCTACTGCGCTGCGGCAATAAAGGCGCGCGGCTGAGGATGCAGGAGCTCGGCGAAGCGGCGGGCATACTTTTCCGGCATGTCGCGCTTCTTCATGTCGCGGCCGACCACGATGTGCACGGTCTCCCCTTCGCACAGGAGCAGTTCGTCTTCAGCGCGAACGATGGCATAACGAAAGCGCACAATGGAGCCGCGCACACCAGCGAGCGTGGTGCGCACGATGAGCTCGTCGTCGTAGCGGGCCGGTGCCTTGTAGCGCGCGTTGGCTTCCACCACCGCAATCATTGCGCCCTCTTCCTGCTCCATGCTGCGGTAGTCCATTCCCATCTGGCGGATGAACTCGACGCGGCCGACCTCGAACCACACCAGGTAGTTGGCGTGGTAGACCACGCCCATCTGGTCGGTCTCGGCGTAGCGCACGCGCACGCGAGTTTCGGCCAAGTTTTGGGGCCAGTTGCGGTGTTGGTTGCTGGGTTCGGAGCGCCCGTCTTCTGTCATGGTTTCAGTGTAGAGCGCCAGGAACTCAAGCGCGCCACTGTGGTGTGCGCTTCTCCAGAAATGCGGCTACGCCTTCGCGAAAATCTGCTGTCTCGCGACTCGCCGCATTCGCCTCCATGGCTTGTTCGAGCGCTGCGTCGAGCCATGCGCGATTCTGCGCACGCACAAGACGCTTGGTGGCGCGCAGGCTTTCGGGTGAGTTGCGCAGGAGCTCGGCAATGATTTCTGCTGTACGCTCGTCGAGTCGCTCACGCTCCGCGACCTCGGTGAGGAGCCCGAGTTGCAGCGCTTCCCGCACGTCGAAGAGCCGTGCGCTAAGCAGAAGGCCCCGCGCGGTTTTCTCGCCAACCTGCAGGCGCAGGTAGGCGCTTACCAGCGCGGGCACAAAGCCGATGCGCGCTTCCGTGTAGCCGAAGCGCGCTTCCGGCGCCGCGAGCGTGAGGTCGCACAGGGTGGCAAGCCCCGTGCCGCCCGCGACCGCGGAGCCTTGCACCACGGAGACCGTGGGCACGTCGCAGTCGTAGAGGGCGCGGAACATGCGCGCAGTACGCTCGGCCTCCAC
>CAXSHQ010000411.1:2167-3917 GCA_964236875.1 uncultured Acidobacteriaceae bacterium
CTGTTCGGCACTGCGGTCCGCCATTTCGCGCAGCACTGCGATGTCAAGCCCCGCACAGAAGGCTTCGCCCGCGCCGCGCAACACCACCGCACGCGCACCTATGGCTTCGGCCTCGGAGAAGGCGGCGATGAGCTCATCCTGCATTGCGGGGATAAGCGCGTTGCGGCGCTCCGGGCGATTCAGCGTGACCGTGCGGATGCCGCCCGCGTCTTCAACAATCACGCTGCTCATCGCTATTGCACCGCCTGTCCGTAACGCCGTGCGATCTCCGCGCTGGCGCTTTGCAAGCCATCGAGCGGGCGCAGGTCGGGCAGCTCTGCACCGAGCCCCGCGAGTGTTGCGAGCAGGACCTCCGTGGGCAGGTTGCCGACCAGTTCATCGCTCGCGAACGGGCAGCCGCCGAGGCCACCGATAGCGCCATCGAAACGACGGCAACCGGCCTGGTAGGCCGCCTTGATCTTCTCGGCAGCATCTTCACGCCGGGTGTGGAGGTGCACACCGATCTCCACTCCGGTGTGCACGCCAAGTACGCACTGCAGAACATCGGCGATGAGGCTGGCAGAGGCTCCACCCGCCGTATCGGCAAGCGAGACCTGCTCCACGCCGGCATCGACGAGCAAGTCGACCGCGCTCACGACCTCATCGATATCCCACGCGTCACCATACGGATTGCCGAACGCCATGGAAAGGTACGCCACCACATCGAGCCCGGCCTTGTAAGCCTGCTCGCCGATCATCTCCAACTGCTCCAGCGCTTCCTCCGGCGTCTGGCGCTGGTTGCGGTCCAGGAACGTGGGCGAGATGGAGTACGGAAAGCCCAGCGTGGCCACAGCGCCGGTCTTCACCGCGCGCTCCGCACCCTTGGCGTTCACCACGGTGCCGATGATCTCCACGTCATCCGGCGGGTCGAGGTAGTCGAGCACCAGCTCGGAGTCGGCCATCTGCGGCACGGCGCGCTCGCTCACGAAGCTGACCGCATCAATGTGCATGAAGCCGGTGTCCACCAGCGCGCGCAGGTATTGCGCCTTGACCTGCGCGGGCAGCACCTTCGGTAGCCCCTGCCAGGCATCGCGCGGACATTCGATGATCTTTACCACCCTACCGACCTACCATTTCCACGGCGTCATCCTGAGCGTAGCGAAGGATCCCCGTATTTTCTCCGTCCCGGCAACACCGCTTAGCGCTCAAGCCTCATCACGCCCCTCTGCCTCTTCTAACGTGCTTCCGAGGTGAGTCTCTACGAGGAGTCGGAGTTTCTCCGGGCCACCAACCGCCCTCTCACAACGTGTGCGAAAGCCCTGGTCATGACCAGGTAAAAACTTTCCTCCTTTGGTCATCTTCTTACATCCGCAGTAACACTCTCGTGGAGTCTTCATGTTTGCATCACCCCCGGATTGAACTTCGGCACCTCCGGATTCAGCGCGCAAGCCTCCAATGCCGTCATCAGCACGTCGCGTGTCTTCGCCGGGTCGATGATGGCGTCGATCCAGAGCCTCGCCGCGCCGTAACGAGGGTCCGCTTGCGAGTCGTAGGTCGCCTTGATCTCGTCGTAGATCGCCTTCTTGTCCTCGGGCGACAACGTCTTGCCCGCGCGCTCAAGCTGCTTCACGCGGACCTCCACGAGCGTGTTCGCAGCCGACGCGCCGCTCATCACGGCGTAGCGCGCCGTGGGCCAGGCGAAGAGGAAGCGCGGGTCGTAGGCTTTGCCGCACATCGCATAGTGCCCTGCGCCGAACGAACCGCCAAGGAT
>CAXSHQ010000412.1:0-3915 GCA_964236875.1 uncultured Acidobacteriaceae bacterium
ATACAGGGGTCTCTCCACTGCGGCCGCAAAAGCGCGGCCTCCGGTCGAGATGACAGAGTTTCTGCGCAGAGCGGCTCTGGAGTGAGCTTTCCGATGATGCAAGGTTGGGTACGTAGCGTTCGTGCGGCGGGGTTGCTGTCGTTTTCGTTGCTAGCAGCGGTGCTGGTGGCTGGGTGCGGGGCCGGCGTGGCGGATACGACGGTGGCCGGGCCGCTGGCGCTGAATGGCAGCGTGATGGGCGGGCAGCAGGGCGTCGCCGGCGCGACGATCAAGCTCTACAACGCGGGCAAGAGCGGCAATGGGTCGGCGGCGACGAGCATGCTGACGGTGCCGGTGAGCACGGACAAGTTTGGGTTCTTTGGGATCACGGGCGACTATAGCTGTGCGAGCTCGACGGACCAGGTGTACATGGTGGCGCTGGGCGGGAACCCGGGCGTGGGGCAGAACAACTCGGCGATTGCGATGATGGCGGCGCTGGGGAACTGCGGCGACCTGCTGGCAAGCGGCGCGAACCGGTTCATCTTTATGAACGAGATTACGACGGTGGCGGCGGCGTGGGCGCTGGCTCCGTTTATGACCGGGCCGGCGAACCTGGGGGCGAGTGCGACGAACTCGCAGGGGCTGCGGAACGCGTTTCTGGATGCGGGGCTGCTGGCGAATACGACGACGGGGAATGTGGCGACGAGCAGCAACGGGCTGGTGATCGAGAGCGGCAAGGTGACGGCGCTGGCGGATGCGCTGGCTTCGTGCATCAACTCGACCGGCGCGGCGTGCTCGCCGCTGTTCAGCGCGGCGACGCCGGCGGGCGGAACGGCGCCGACAGAGACGATCACGGCGGCGCTGGATATCGTGAAGAACCCAGGGCACAACGTGGCGGCGGTGTGGAACACGATTGGTGCGACGCCGCCGTTTGTGACCACGCTGACGCAGGCGCCCAACGACTGGACGATGTCGGCGACGATGCCGCTGGCGGCGCCGAGCTCGGGAACGCAGCTGGCCGGGCCGACGGCGCTGGACATCGATGCGAGCGGCACGGTGTGGGTGGCGGGGCTGTATGGCGTGCTGAATGCCGTGACACCGCAGGGCGCGCTGCTGAATTCGAGGGGTATGGGCAGGGCGTGCTGCGCGAAAGCCTTGGACTGACGATCGACACGAGCGGCTATGTGTGGGTGACGAACGAAGAGTCGTCGCCGCACGCGTTTGGGAGCGTGTCGAAGTTCCAGGGGGGCGGGATGACGTCGCCGGGCGCGGTGATTGCCGGGAACGGCGGGACGAATTTCTACGACAGCTCGATCGACTTTCCGTATGACGTGGCGGCGGATTCGGTCGGGAACGTGTACATCGTGAACTACCACAGCGGCGCGGCGACGGAGTACTCGACCGTGACAAATGCACCGGTGGCCACGCTGCTGGGACAGGGAAATGCGGCGCTTCCGCTGGTGGGGGCGGCCGACGGGCGCGGTGGGGTGTGGCTGGGGAACAACTCGTCCAACACCGTGACGCATGTGCTGGCGAACGGGAGCTCCAGCAATTCGGTTGCGGGGGCTTCTCCGGATGGGCTGGCGACGGACGCGGCCGGGAATGTGTGGGTGGCGAACTACCTGGATTCGTCGGTGAGCGCCGTCTCGTTTTTCGGGACGACGCGGCTGAGCCAGACGGCCGGGGGGATCGCATATCCGTCACGGCTGGCCGTGGACGCGGGTGGTACGGTGTGGATCGCGAACTACCATGGGTCGAGCATTTCGGCGCTGTCGTCGGGCACGGTGACTGGTGAGCCCGCGATCGGCACGGCGCTTTCGCCGAACAGCGGATTGGGGCTGGACGCGAACCTGGTGGAGCCGTATGGGGTGGTGCCGGACCGGTCAGGGAATCTCTGGGTGTCGAACTTCTTTAACAACGACCTAGTGATGTTCTTTGGGCTGGCAACGCCGACGATGACGCCGACCTTATCGGTGCCGACAGCGCCGTAGGGATAACGAACAGCTTGCCAGTTCTGTAGCTGTTCTCCTCTAGCTGTGTGCCACTGCGAGCAGAATGCGGGGATCCTGAGCTGCGCTCAGGATGACACCTGTGGTTGAGCGAGCCTTGCACCTGAAGGAGAACGGCTCTAAGGAAGGTCTGATCAAGTCCGCAAGCATTCCCTCAGCGGCTAAAGCCGCGTTGAGTTTGCGGCGTTTACGGCGGGGCTGAAGCCCCGCCCTGACGAAACGGAGACTTGTTCAGAGGTTCCCTGGTGGAGGAAGCACTATGCGTGGAGGAGAACGGCTCTCATTCAGGAGCAGAACTCCCAATGGAAGCCGTCAGCCTTTCGAGATACGCGGCCAATGGATGTGTCTGGAAGGTGCGTTGCAAAGACGAGAGACTGAGTTTCTGCCGCATGAGAAATTGCCCATGCCCTGGCTTGAACCGCTGCATCGGGAAATTCGCAAAAGACTGAGTTCCAGGTTGGGAGCGCGAACTGAATGGGGTGGTGTACGACGTCACCCCAGAAAAACGCGCGCTCCCCTTCCGACACAAAGCTGATGCCTGCATGGTCAATGCTGTGTCCGGGGAGAGGGTGGTACGTAAATCCCTCGATCACTTCGCTGCCGTCGACTTCGATTTCGCGCGTCATGCCTGCTTCGATGACGGGCAGCAGACTGTCCTGGTAGAAATCAACCGCCGGTAAGTGTGCCATCTGCCCCAGCCCCGCGGCGGTACGGATCGCCTCGTGTCCTCCGTCTTTCTCGACGGTCGATTTCACGTAGGCGTGCTCCCGTGCAGACAAGAGATGCTGCGCGTTTGGAAATGTCGGAACCCATCGGTCGCCGCTCTTGTACGTGTTCCATCCCACATGGTCTACGTGCAGATGGGTATGCAGAACGACATCAACCTCTGCCGGACTCGTTCCAAGGGACTGAAGCCGGGCGAGAAAAGGCTCATGCAGATGGCCGAACATGGGTGAGCTTGGGCGTTCTTTCCCAGCGCCCGCGCCGGTGTCGATGAGAACGGTTCGTGACGTGGTCTTTACCAGCCACGCATGGAAGCCCAGCTTGAGATGTCCGTTCCCCTTGTCGACGGAGGCCTCATTCCATTTCGCTATCTGCTCATCGGCAACCGCCTGGTCGATGCCCGCATAGAGTTCGCTGGCAGACAGGGCATCGACTGTCATCTCCTGGATTTTTGAGATGGTCGCATTGCCTACGCGGTACGAGTGTGATCCGGTCTTCATATAGATTCCCCATGGATGTCTTCAAGGTGTGGCAAGTTCGTGCGCGCCGTTCACGGCTGCCGAAGGAGGGGAACAGTCCATCAGCAACGCAGCCGTTGCAGAATCCTTGAAAGCATCCACTGGCCTGCCCGCTAAGCGGGATGCGGACGCCCTCTGCATGGTGGAGGGTGTCCGGCCATACAGGGCTACGAAGGCCGCGCTCATCCTTCGCGCCGTGGTGAAGCCAGCTTGCAGGGCAATGGCCGATAAAGGCTGATATGTATCGTTCAGCAATCGCCTGGCCCGCTGATACGCAAGGTCTTTGCCATCTGCAGCGGGACCCGCCCTGCTGCAACAAGCTGCGCTGGCTGCTGTCCAGCATTGGACCTACCGGCCGTACCTGCTGAATAATCAGCCGATCGAAGTCGAGGCCACCATCGATGTTGTCTTCGCGCACAATTAGAAGTCGCCTGTTCGGCGTTTAGCTCTGAGGGGCGTGGTAGCTTCAGGGAAATATGCCGGAAAGAAGTGTGGCGGAGCAGGAGTCAGTGCCGGAAGTGGCGGCGCATGAGGCGGGGAGCGATGCGCGGCCGTGGATTTATGGGCTGATGATTGCGCCCTCCGCGGTGCTGGCGAACGGCGTGGTGCAGGGCGGCGTGCTGGCGTATCTGCTGAGTCTTGCGGGGATCGGCAGCGGGGTGCAGTCGCACCTGATCTTTGTGCTG
>CAXSHQ010000413.1:0-3909 GCA_964236875.1 uncultured Acidobacteriaceae bacterium
CATCGGTCCTGTCGATAAGCTCGCCAACCTCTGCGAAAAGTACGGCGCCATCATGATGGTGGACGACGCCCACGCCTCCGGCGTTCTCGGCCGCAACGGCCGCGGCAGCGTCGATCACTTTGGCTGCACAGACCGCGTCGACGTGCAGGTAGGCACGCTCTCTAAAGCGATCGGCGCACTGGGGGGGTACGTCTGCGGCTCACGCGATCTCATCGACTACCTCTACCACCGCGCCCGCCCGTTCCTCTTTTCCACCTCGCATCCGCCCGCGGTCACCGCAAGCTGCATCGCCGCATTCGACATCCTGGAGAGCGAGCCCGAGCGCATCGAGCGCCTCTGGTCCAACACCCGCTACTTCCAGCAGCAGCTCGCCGAGGCCGGCTTGGACATCGGCGGCAACACCACACCCAAGAGCGAAACCCCGATCACGCCCATCCTCCTCGGCGACGGCCGTAAAACCATGGACTTCAGCCGCGCCCTCTTCGAGCAGGGCATCATGGCCACCGGTATCGCCTTCCCCACCGTCCCGGAAGGCAAAGCCCGCATCCGTTGCATCATGACCAGCGAGCACACCCGCGAAATGATCGACCGCGCGCTGGAGGTGCTAGTGACCACAGCGAAGAAGCTTCAGGTACTCGTGTGAGTGTTGGACAAAAGCAAACGGAGCGCCCGAAGGCGCTCCGCTTGTACGCACAGTAGAGAACTACGCGACCACGTCCAGCCCCATCGACCGTGCCGTGCCACGAATGGTCTTCGCCGCCGCCTCGATTGACGCCGCATTCATATCCGGCATCTTCTGCTTGGCGATGTCCATGATCTGCTTCTCGGTCACCTTGCCCACCTTGTCCGAGTTCGGCTTGCCCGAACCCTTCTGCACGCCGGCAGCCTTCATCAGAAGGTCCGGGGCAGGAGGCGTCTTGGTCACGAACGAGAACGTGCGGTCCGCGAACACGGTGATCACCACCGGAATCGTGTAGCCGGCCATGTCCGGGCCCTTGGTGCGGTCGTTGAACTGCTTGCAGAACTCCATGATGTTGACCTGCGCCTGACCCAGCGCGGGTCCGATCGGCGGCGCAGGCGTTGCCTTGCCGGCCGGAATCTGGAGTTTCACATACCCATTGATTTTCTTCGGTGCCATGTTTGTTCTAACCCTTCAGAGTCAGCGAGCGATCCGCTCGCGAAATGTGTACTGCGTCCTGCATTGCAAGGGCTAGAAGGTCCGGTGAAGCGCCCGGGCTGTTCCCTCGCGAAAACTTGTCATTCCATCTACGTGTCATCCTGACCCTGAGCGAAGCCGAAGGGAAAGGATCCCCGTATTTGCCCCGCCCAATCTTCCGGGCAGCCAGCGGACTACTCGTCCACCTTCTCCACGCTCCCGAAGCTCACCTCGGTCGGCGTCGGCCTTCCGAAGATCGACACCATCACCTTTAGCGTCTGCTTGTCTTCGTTCACGTCGTCGACCGCGCCGTTGAAGTTCGCGAATGGCCCCTCGGTGATGCGCACCTGCTCGCCCTTGGAGAACTTCAGCTTGAGCTTCGGCTTCTCCTTGGTTGCATCGCTGCGGTTGAGCATGGCGTTCACTTCCGCCTCGCTCAGCGCATTCGGCTGGTCGCCGGTCTGCAGGAAGCCCGTGACGCGCGGCGTGTTCTTCACCACATGCCACAGTTCGTTATCCAGCGCCATTTCCACGAACACATACCCCGGCAGGAACACGCGGTCGATCGTGTATTTCTTGCCGTTGCGCAGCTCGGTCGTCGGCTCGGTCGGGATCTCGATCCGTCCCACGCGGTCTTCCAGATGGTAGGCGCGCACGCGGCTTTCGAGCGACTCCTTCACCTTGCGCTCAAAGCCCGAGTACGCGTGAATGATGTACCACTTGAAGTTCTCGTTATGGGCCGGAGCCGCTTCGGCCGTCGGTTCGCCGCCCTCGACGGTACCGGCGTCGAACGCCGGCGTTTCGTTACTCTCGTCGGGCGTCAACCCGTCTTGCATGTTCTCGTCTGCCATGAGTTGTGTCATCTTGCTTTCGAAAGGTACTGCGATTAATGCTTGGTCAGGTGCACGAAAAACTTGTCCAGTGTGTTGCCCAGCAACAGGTCGATCAGCGCAAAGTAGGCGGCGAAGATAAACACCGTCACCACCACCACAATGGTGTTGGTCTGCACTTCTGCGCGTGAAGGCGTCACCACCTTGCGCATCTCCTGGCGAACATCCTTCAGGAACAGCAGCAGCCGCTCCGGCCCGGCGGTCGCCCGCTGAATCCCTGTGCCCTGCTCGTTGGTTTCCACTACGGCGGTATCTGCCATCACGAACCTTTTCTTCCAATGGAGCCGCAGTCGCGTCCGACCGTCGGCTTGCTGCACTCTTTCAAGATTTGGCAGGGGAGCTCGGATTCGAACCGAGAAGTTCGGTTTTGGAGACCGACAGTTTAACCGTTGAGCTTACTCCCCCGATTGGGGGCGAGCCCTGAACTAATGCAGAGCTCGCAGCACCGCCACGGATTTACTTGGTCTCTTTATGATCCGTGTGCTTGCGGCAGGTGTTGCAGAACTTGGCAAACTCCAACCGGCCCGTGGTGGTCTTCTTGTTCTTGGTCGTGGAGTAGTTCCGGTTCTTGCAGACCGGGCACTGCAAGGTGACGATTTCGCGCATGAGTATTCTCCTTCGTGTGGCCAGCCACCTCGGCTGGCAAGCAGCTTGCTGGGATCGCTCCCGGCACGCCGCGACGCAGGGCTTGGTGGCCCCTGCTGCCAAATCCTGAGTTGTACAGCGAAGCAAGCGGCGGTCAGGCCACGCCGTGCCTCAATTATTATCCACGATTCGCCGGGAAAACGGAAGTCGTACTCGCCCGCTGCCGATCGACCGACTCCCTGCCTGCGGATCCGCTCAGTAATATGCGTACAGCTTGAAGTGCTTGTCCCGCAGCTCCAGCGGCACCTTCTCCAGGCACGCCAGGTAGTGCTCGCGAATCATCCCCTGGTCTCCGTCGCCCAGCTTCTCATAACCCGCAGCCGCGTTCGCCCCCAGCTTGCCCGCCTTCAGCACATCTTCGAAATCGCGAATCCGCAGCTTGCGCTTCTCCAGCGAGCGAAGGAACTCGCTAACCTTGTTTGAAGAAAACGACTGGTCGATGGCGCCCTGCACGGCGTCGAACGCCTGCGGATCGGCGACTGGGATTGTGGCCTGTTCAGACTGGTACATCGGTTGCTGCAACTCCTGGAGAAAGCTCCGGCCATGCCGGCCACTACCTTAAAATCTGGAGCGGGAGACGGGAATCGGACCCGCGACCAACAGCTTGGAAGGCTGTGACTCTACCACTGAGTTACTCCCGCATGTCTTTTCTTTTCAACAACTTAGACTTTCGAGCAAACCCCGGAACCCCACACGCACTGTGGTTGAGAAAACCACGGTATTAGGGAGAACGAGGAAAGACATGAGTCAAGCATACCAAAAGGGGTCGATCAGGAAGGTCAAGCGTGCCAAGGGTCGCCAAGTGTGGGAGTGGCGTTACCGTGTTAAGGGTGTGATGAAGCAGGAGACGTTCGACGCATCTGCGTTTCCCACGAAACGGGAGCTCTGGGCCCACCTCGAGACCCGAGTCAAACTCATGAATATTGGCGGTGCATTGGCGCCCCCGCCCACAATGGCCGACCTCTTCCAAAAGTACCGGGAGAAGCATCTGCCCGGGCTGGCGAAGTCAACGAGAGAAGCGGTCGATTCGCTCCTTCGGACAAACTTCGAGCCTCGCTGGGCAAAGACGCTCGTCGCTGACGTCCACGCTGAGGACGTCGAGGATTGGCTGCATACATTGCGACGCGTCGACGGCGCGCCGCTGTCGAGCTCTACACGCGGACGAGCACCAAGATCCACCTGCTGGCCGATGAGAACGGCTTGCCCGTGGCCTTCCGC
>CAXSHQ010000414.1:0-1497 GCA_964236875.1 uncultured Acidobacteriaceae bacterium
CGACCGCGCCGGGGATGACGGGCTACATCCAGAGTGCGGACGTGGCTGTTGTGGAGGCGAATGGGCGGAAGCGCGTGCGCTTGAGTGACACGCCTACGGATCGCAAGACCTTCAACGCGATTGGCTATCTTCCGGGCACGGACCCGGCGGCGGGAACGATTCTGCTGACCGCGCACCTCGACCATCTGGGAACGAGGGATGCGGGAACGAGGGATGCGGGAACGAGGGATGCGGGTTCCGGAGGCGCGGATGGTGACAACATCTTCAATGGCGCGAATGATGATGCTTCGGGCACGACGGCCGTGCTGGAGTTGGCGCACGCGCTGGCCGCCGGGCCGAAGCTGCGGCGCAGCATCCTGTTTGTCTGCTACGGAAGCGAGGAGCTTGGCGGTTTGGGATCTACGTACTTTGGAAAGCACCCACCGGTGCCGTTGAAGACGATGGTGGCGAACCTGGAGTTCGAGATGATCGGCGCGCAGGACCCGAAGATGCCGAAGGGCGTGATGCTGCTGACGGGCTGGGAGCGCTCCAACCTGGGGCCGACGCTGAAGCAGCATGGAGCGTTGCTGGGACCCGATCCGTATCCGGAGCAACACTTCTTCGAGCGCAGCGATAACTACTCGCTGGCCCTGGTGGGCGTTGTGGCGCACACGGCCGCAGGCTGGGGTACCGTACCGACGTACCACCAAGCGAACGACGACATTGCGCACCTGGACGTGCCGTTTATGACGTCGGCAATCCAGAGCCTGATCGAGCCGGTGCGGTGGCTGGCGGCGAGCGATTTTGTGCCGCAGTGGGAAGCCGGAGGCGCGGCAAAGATAAGCAGGGAGTAGTTCGATATGCTTCCGGTAGATGCCTGCCAGCGAAAGCGCTTCTTCAATGCATGACGCGGGTGCGCTGCGGTCTGCGCTGCGCAAGGCTCGAGTGCGGCTGATTCCGCTGCTGGCGGTTTGCTATCTGGTGGCGTTCATGGACCGGGCGAATATCAGCTTTGCGGCGGAGACGATGAATCGCGACCTTGGGTTTTCGGCCCGGCAGTATGGGCTGGGGGCGGGGCTGCTCTTTCTGAGCTATGCGCTTTGTGAGATTCCGGCGAACCGGATGCTGCTGAAGCTGGGGCCGCGGCGATGGCTGGGTGGCATCATGCTGGCGTGGGGGCTGATCGCGGCTTGCATGATGTTTGTGCACTCGGCGCGGAGCTTCTATGGGTTTCGGCTGCTGCTGGGCGTGGCGGAGGCAGGGTACTTTCCGGGGGCGCTGTTCTATCTTTCGCAGTGGTTTCCGAGCTCGGAACGGGCGCGGTCCATCAGCCTGTTCTATATTGCGTTTCCGCTGAGCAGTACGGTGATGGGCGCGGCGGCAGGAGCGCTGCTGCGGCTGAACGGCGTGGGTGGGCTGCATGGGTGGCAGTGGCTGTTCCTGGTGGAAGCGCTGCCAGCGATCGGGTTGAGCTTTGCGGTGTGGGCGCTGCTGCCGAGCGGGCCGGCAGAGGCGACG
>CAXSHQ010000414.1:1507-3893 GCA_964236875.1 uncultured Acidobacteriaceae bacterium
CGGTGATGGGTCGAAGCTTCGCGGTGCGCGAGGAACGCCGACTGACCTTCCACGAGCGGTACGTCGAGCACACCATCGCACCGAACATCCTTCCCGACCACCTCGCGCGAATCGACGCTCTCACTGTGTCCGAGGCTCAGGCTTCGCCGAAGGACATCGCCGAAGCCAGGAGGCTGCGCAGTGCGTTGCAGCGCGCCGTGGCGGGTGAGGCCGCGGAGGTGCGGCACGCCGAGGCCGGTGGAGGGCTGCGGGAGGCGCTGCGGAGCGGGCGCGCGTGGGCGCTTAGCCTGATGCTGTTCTTTACGCTGGGGAGCTTTTATGCGGTCACGTTTTCGCTGCCGGCAGTGCTGGGTTTGCTGACGCACAGGAGCGCGGGGAGGACGGGGTGGATGGTGGCCCTGTTTGGCGTGGCGGGCGCGCTGGCGATGCTGCTGCTGGCGCGAAGCTCGGACCGGCGGCGGGAGCGGCGGTGGCACATCGTTGTGCCGACGCTGCTGATGGTGTGTGCGCTGGCGGCGGCGGGGCTGCACCTGCTTGGGTGGGTCGCGGTGGCTGCGCTGCTCGTGGCGATCACGAGCTACTACGCGATGCAGGGGCCGCTAATGGGGCTGCCGAATCTGCTGCTGCGCGGCGAGGCGGCTGCCGTGGCGATTGCCATGCTGACGATGGGCGGCGTGGCGGGCGGATTTGTGGGACCTTATTGGGTGGGGTGGATGCGCGACCGGACGGGCGGCTATGCGGGGGCGATCGGATGGCTGGCGGTGCCGTGCGCGCTCGCTGTAGTGTGTACGCTTGCATTGATGCGAGGCGTGGAGGAGGCAGGGGAATGAGTGCAGGCGAAGCGGTGAAGTACGCGCAGGAAAACGGAACTAGGTTCGTGGAAGAGTTGAAGGAACTGCTGAGGATTCCGTCGATTTCGACGACGCCGGAGCGGGCGGGGGATGTACGGCGGGCTGCGGAGTTTGTGGCCGAGGGGCTGCGCAAGGCGGGCTTGGAAAACGTGCGGCTGATTGAGACGTCTACGGAGGCTGCAGGCGCCAAGGCGGCCCGGCAGGGGCATCCGCTGGTGTATGCGGACTGGCTGCATGCGGGCGCGGACAGGAAAACGGTGCTGCTGTATGGCCACTATGATGTGCAGCCGGCGGAGCCGCTGGACGAGTGGAAGTCGCCGCCGTTTGAGCCGACCGAGCGCGACGGGAACCTGTATGCGCGCGGCGCGGTGGATGATAAGGGGCAGATGTGGATGCATGTGAAGGCGCTGGAGTCTTTGATGAGCGCCAATGGCACGCTGCCGGTGAATGTGAAGGTGATCGTCGAGGGCGAGGAGGAAGTGGGTGGTGAGGGCATTGCGGCGTTTGTGCGGGAGCATGGCGATGTGCTGAAGGCCGATGCCGCGCTGGTTTCGGACACGGAGATGTTTGCGCCGGAGCTGCCTACGCTGTGCGTGGGGCTGCGCGGAATGATCTATACGGAGCTGGAGGTGCGGGGCGCGGCGCAAGACCTGCATTCGGGGATGTATGGCGGGGCGGCGCCGAACCCGTTTGTGGCGCTGGCGCAAATCATCGCGAAGCTGAAGAAGGAAGACGGGCGGATTGCGATTCCGGGGTTCTATGACGAGATCGAGGAGCCGACCAAGGATGAGTTGGAGGCTTGGCGGTCGCTGCCGTTCGATGAGGAACACTACCGGAAGACGGAGGTGGGCTCGCCGGAGCTTACGGGCGAGACGATGTTCAGCGTGCTGGAGCGGACCTGGTCACGCCCGACGATGGATGTGCACGGCATGCCGGGCGGTTTCATCGGCGCGGGCGCGAAGACGGTGATCCCGGCCAAGGCGCTGGCGAAGATCAGCTTCCGGCTGGTGCCGAATATGAAACCCGAGGAGATTTTCGCCAGGTACAAGGCGTTCGTAGAAGAGGCGTGTCCGCGTGGAGTGACGTGTGAGGCGCGGATGATCCACTCGGGCGAGCCGATTGTGGTCTCGACCGACAACGACTATGTGCGTGCGGCGGCGGCGGCGATGAAGGATGTGTGGGGCAAGGCCACGGTGTATGTGCGCGGGGGCGGGTCGATCCCGATTGTGGGCGACTTCGTGCGGGAGCTCGGGGTGCCGACGGTGATGATGGGGTTCGGGCTGCCGGATGACAACCTTCATGCGCCGAATGAGAAGTTTCACCTGCTGAACTTTCATCGCGGGATCGCTTCGATTGTCCGGTTCCTGGAGTTGGTGGGAGCGGCTTAGCAAGCTGGGCGGGAGCAGGTCGGAACGAGCTATGAGCTATGAGTTTCCCAGCTTTGAGCAAAGGCCGGGCACGGGTGAGCGGACGCTGCCGGTGCATGGGTTTGTGCTGGCCGGGGGGAAGAGCTCGCGTATGGGCAGGGACAAGGC
>CAXSHQ010000415.1:0-3847 GCA_964236875.1 uncultured Acidobacteriaceae bacterium
CCTGCCAGGCCAAGACGCGGGTCTCAGCGGCGGCGGGCAGTGTTGCGGGCTGCCCGGTCATGCGCTCGCGGACGCGGCCTTCCTCGAAGACGGGGCAGATGATGAAGGGCGCGCTGCGGGCAGGCTGCTGGGTGGATGTCTGGCGCTGCTGGAGACGGGACTGGGCACACCGTATGCCATGCAGGTGGATGAGCCTTGCGTGCTATTCGTGGAGGATATTGGCGTGAAGCCGTACCAGTGGGACCGCATGCTGCAGCACCTGCGGTTTGCCGGTGCGATGAGGCATGTGCGCGGGGTGGTGCTGGGCGATATGAGCGCGAATGTGAAAGCGGAGGAAATGCCGAGGCTCCAAGAGGCTTGCCTGCATGCGCTGCGGGAGTTCGACGGGCCGGTGGCGATTGGGTTGCGGTGCGGGCATGTGGATGGCGGCAACCGATCGCTGCGGCTGGGGGGCTGGGCAGAGCTGCGGTGTGGACGCGCGGCGGAGTTGGTGGTGGGGTAGAGCTGAAACGCAGAGTACGCAGATTTTGGGCGCAGATTGCGCGGAGAAGGCGGTTGTTGGAGTGGGCAAGAGAATACATCTGATTGGGATTTGCGGGACGGCGATGGCTTCGCTGGCGGGCATGCTGCGCGAGCATGGGCATGTGGTAACGGGTTCGGACCAGGCGGCGTATCCGCCGATGAGCGACCAACTGCGGGCCATGGACATTGCCATCCTGGAGCCGTATGCGGCGAGCAATCTGGACGCAAGGCCCGACCTGGTAGTGGTGGGAAATGCGATCTCGCGGGGCAATCCGGAGCTGGAACGGGTGCTGGAGGAGCGCATCCCGATGACCAGCATGGCTGCGCTGATCCATGACGAGTTTCTGCAGGGACGCGAGCGGCTGGTGGTGTGCGGCACGCATGGGAAGACGACCACCACGAGCATGCTGGCGTGGATTCTGGAGACGGCAGGGGATAGGGAGCAGGGAGCAGGGAGCAGGGATGAGGGAGCAGGAAGTGGAAAGAGCTTTGCGCCGTCGTTTTTGATTGGCGGCGTGGCGGAGAACTTTGGGACGAGCTTCCGGGTGCGGGAGTCGGGGCCGTTCTGCCTGGAGGGCGATGAGTACGACACGGCGTTCTTCGACAAGGGGCCGAAGTTTCTCCATTACTTTCCGGATGCGGCGATCCTGACGCATGTGGAGTTCGATCACGCGGATATCTACCCGGACCTTGAAGCAGTGAAGACAGCGTTCAAGCGGCTGGTGAACCTCCTGCCGGCGCGTGGGCGGGTGGTGGCTTTCGACGGCAGCGAGAACGTGAGCGAGTGCGTGGCGCGCGCGTTCTGCCCGGTGGAGCGCTACGGGTTTGCGGAGAGCTCGATGTGGCGGGTGGTGGACCTGCGGCAGGAAGGGATGAGCTCGACGTGGACGCTGCTGCGCAAGGGCGTGGAGTTCGCGAGATTGAGCATGCCGATGGCGGGCGCGCACAACGCGATGAATGCCACGGCGGCAGCGGCCCTGGCGGCGGGGCAGGGTGTGGCGGCGGAGTCGATTGTCGAAGCACTGGCGACGTTCAAGAGCGTGAAGCGGCGACTGGAGGTGCGGGCGGAGGTTGGGGGCGTGACGGTGATCGACGACTTTGCGCACCATCCGACGGCAATACAAGAGACACTGCGCGCGTTGCGGAGTGCGTATGCGGGGCGGAGGCTGTGGGCGGTGCTGGAACCGCGGTCGAATACGCTGCGGAGGAATGTGTTCGAGCGGGAGCTGGTGGAAAGCCTGGCCATTGCCGATCAAGTGGTGCTCGCCGCCGTGTTCAAGAGCGAAGCCATTCCTGCGAAGGAGAGGCTGGAGCCGGAGCATGTTGTGGCGGCGCTGGTGAAGTCCGGCAAGCCTGCGGTGTTGTGCGCCGATGCGGACGCTATTGTGACGGAGATGAGCCCGAGGTTGCGGGCGGGCGATGTGGTGGCAATTCTTTCCAATGGAGGCTTCGGCGGGATTTACGAGAAGCTGCCGGAGGCTATCGCCGCGCGTGGGTAGGCTCGCACGCGTGGGGGGAGGTATGCTGGGCTAGTTATGTTCCCGGCCCTGCGATTGCTGTTTGTCTGGATTGCCCTGGGCGTGCCTGCGGCCATTGTGGGAATCACGTGGTCGGCACTGCGGGGCAACTTCGAGAGGATGTATTTCTGGGGGATGGGGATCATCCGGCTGGGTCTGCGGGCCGCCGGCGTGCGCGTGCGGGTGATCGGGAAGGAAAACATACCGCCCGGGCAGGCGTGCATTTTCATGAGCAATCATGTGTCGAACATGGACGCCCCGGTGCTGCTGCCGGAGGTGCCGTGGATGACCAGCGTGTTCATCAAAAAGGTGTTGATGAAGATCCCGCTGCTGGGCACGGCGATGCGCATGGGCAAGTATGTGCCGGTGGCGCGCGGGCATCAGCGGGAGGATGCCGTGCGCAGCGTGGAGGCGGCCAAGGGGGCGCTCGCGGCGGGGTTGCACATCACGGTCTTCCCGGAGGGGACGCGGTCGCTGGATGGAAGGCTGCTGCCGTTCAAAAAGGGTGCGTTCTTTCTGGCCGCGGAGACGGGGGCGCCGATGGTGCCGGTAGCGCTCTACGGGACGGCGAAGATGATGCGGAAGGGAAGTCTGAAGATCGTTCCGGGCGAGGCCCTGGTGCGGTTTTTACCGGCGGTGGAGCCGGCGGCGTTTGCGTCGCGCGAGGAACTGATGCAGGCTGTGCGGGAGAGGATCGCGGCGGCGCTGGAGGCGGGGCCGGACGGGGCGGTGGGAGCGGCTGGAGTGGACGGCTCACGGCCGTAGCGGCGCGCCGGCGAATGCAAGGGTCTCTTCACTTCGGCCGCGAAGTGCGGCCTCCAGTCCAGATGACAGCGGTCTAACGCTGGTGCTCTTTCTACTTGATGTAGGCGTTGTAGCCGTCGGCGCTGAGGCGGGCCTTCATGGCTTCGGCGTCCTTCTTGCTGCCGAAGGGGCCGACCTGGATGTGGACCAGCTTATCGCCGGGTTCGCTGCGGGCGGCTACGGAGTAGCCACGCGCATGTAGCGCGTTGATAAGGAGCTCGGCGTCTTCTTGGTGGGAGACAGCAGCGACCTGGACAACGAAGGAGCCATTGGGCACGGCTGCGGGGAGCGGGGCGGCAGGAGTGGGGGCGGGCGGCGTTGGGGCGGTGCGGGAGAGAGTGAGAGGCGCGCTCGGCGGCGCTGGCTCGGCCGGGGTCAGTGCTGCGCTTTCAGATGTTTGGGGCGACCGCGGCGCTGAGCCGGATACCGGGGTGGTGAGAACCGGGCTGCCGTCGTGAACGACTATGTTCGGCGCGGAGCCGGCGGGAGAACCCGCGGCGGGTTTGAAGGCGCCGAAGTTGGTCGAGCTGGTTTGCGCCGCAGGACCGGAAGCGTCCGCAGACGAGGCCTGACCCGCAGTCTTGGCGGAGCTGCTGCCGAGTTTGTAGCCAAAGCCGAAGAAGGCTCCGAGCAGCAGGACCAGACCGAAGAAGATGCCGAGAATGGCTCCGGGACCGAGCGTCATCTCGCGTTCCGCGGTGCGGCGCGGGGGCAGCATGGCGTCATCATCTTCGTCGAGATGTCTAGTCAACATGGGCACGGGCTCAGAACCGAGCGTAGAAGCCGAGCGTGGGCTCGGAGGTGTAGGTGTGCTGGTTGATGGTCAGGTAGTTCTGACCGAAGTCAGGAGCGAGAAAGAACGCCTGGCGGAAGGATGCGCGGACGCCGAAATGCGGGATGATCTCGTCCTGAAGACCAACGGAATAGTAGTACGTGGCGCGAGCCTGCGTTTTGAGGTTCTGTCCGCCGCCGCCGGTGGGTGTGAATTTGGTCGTTCCCGCGCC
>CAXSHQ010000416.1:0-3838 GCA_964236875.1 uncultured Acidobacteriaceae bacterium
TGGCAAAGAACATCGGCTTGCCGAGGACAAGGTCCTCCGGCTGCTTGATGTACGGGTAGATCGGCTCGTCGGGCTGCTTGGTGCAGCCGGCCAGCCCGGCCAGCGCAAAGCTCGCGCCCATCACCTTCATGAAGCTGCGCCGTGAAACGGAGTCGACCCACTCGCCGCTGCCGGCCTGCCGCGGGAACTCCTCATGCATCATCTCCTGGAACTCCGGCGTCTCCGCCAGCTCATCCAGGTTCTTCCAGTAGCGTTTGCCGGTCTTCCCATCCAGCTTCGCGCGCACGTCAGCCAGCGTCAGCTTCTTGCGGCCTGCGCCTCTTGGGCTATCAATCCGCGTTGGGTTGTCATTCCGCAGCGCTGCGGAGGAATCCGCATTCTGCCCCGCCGGCGCGATGGTCGTCACAACCTGCACAGTGCCGTTCTCCTGCTCCATGTTCACTCGGCTGTTCATCGGTGGCACACCTCGCAGCTCGAGAGCTCGTTCGCCGAGCGGATGTGGTACTTGTCCATCAGCCAGTGGTCGGTGAACGGCTTGTACTGCGCGGGCAGCAGAGTCTGCGGCATATCGCTCACGGTCTGGCCCTGCCCGTTGATGGCATTCGGCTCCAGGTTCGTGCCGGATTGCGGACGCACCATGCCGCGATCCAGGCTGGGTTGCGCTCCGCTTGCCTGCCCGGTGCCGGTTCCGCTGCCGTTCTGCAGCATGGCCAGCTCCGCTCCTTCCGGCTTCCGGGTCACGCAGCTCACACCCTGTGCTGTCGGGATGCCGGTCCGCACGGTGTCCTGCGTCACGGCGCACCACACCGGCTTGTCGTTGCTGGGCCCTGCCCAGGCCATGTTGTAAATCTCACTGGTGGGTCGCAGGTTCTTGGCCGGGTTGCGATGGCAGTTCAGGCACCACTCCATCTGCAGCGTGTTTTCTTCGTACATCAGCGGCATCTCGTCCACACGGCCGTGGCAGCTCGCGCACCCGATGCCCTTGTTCACATGGATCTCGTGGTTGAAGTACACGTAGTCCGGCAGGTCATGTACGCGGATCCAGTTGATCGAGCGGCCCGTGGCCCACGACTCCCGCACCGGCTGCAGCAGTTGCGCGTTGGTCCAGATCTGCGAGTGGCAGTTCATGCACGTCTTGGTGGGCGGAATGCCCGCATACGAGCTCTTCTCCACAGACACATGGCAGTACTGGCACTGCAGGCCCAGCCCTTGCACGTGGTGCTTGTGGCTGAAGGGCACGGGCTGGTCCGGCCGCTGGCCCTGGCGCGTCACCCACGGCGAGCGCTGCAGCTGGTCCAGCGTGACTCCGAGCGCGATCACAATTAAGCCCGTCAGCACCAGGCTCGCCCGAGCCAGCGCATTCGAACTGCGGTCAAAAACTTGCGCCATGAGTAAGTTCCTGCTTCCTCTTCTGTCGCAAAACACCCAAACAGGTACAGCGTAGACACTTGCGCCGCCACCCGCATACTACACGGCTGCGAACGACCTGACATGAAGGGCGGCTGCACGTGCCCCAGGCCGCCAGCCCGAAAACTTCGGTTACGAAAAGTTGAGTATAGCAGTGGATATGTCGTGCGCCAGCGTCCACGGCCCGGTTCCCGTTCGATAGTCGAAGAGCCCCGCGATTATCGACCGCTCTGTTGGCGCCATCGGAAACTCAACGCGCGACAACACAATAGCCATGCGGTTATGGCCGCCCTGGAGCGCGCGTACACGCTTCGTCAACTCCGTCCACAACTGTCCGAGTTCGTTGAGGATTGCTAAAGCGTCTGCTGAGTGTCCGCCCGGACGCTTTGCTCCACCCAGGCCGTCCACTCGTCTTCGCTCATCTCGCTGGCCGCCACCCGCTGCACGATCATGGTCTGCTCATCCGTCGTGACGTCCAGCAGATATCCGTTCACTTTCAGAAAGACCACCAGACTCGACAAGCCGATACGCTTGTTGCCGTCGATGAAGGCGTGATTCTTGATCAGCCCGAAACCCAGTGAGGCGGCCAGTGCAGCCACACCCGCTTCCGGCTCGAAGTACGCCTTATGCTCGGCACGCAGCACCGCTGACTCCAGCAGTCCTGCATCGCGCAGGCCATGCGAGCCCCCGAACATCTCAATCTGTTTTCTATGTAATGCCTCGACGGCCGCTACGTCGAGAAAGGTCCACTTCACTTTGCCAGTTCGCGGTAAGCGGCTTCGTGTTCCGGCAAGGTTTCATGGAAAGCCTGGAGCACTTCTTCAACGCTGGCATAACGGACCTGCGAACGCGGCTCTTCCGCAGGCGCGACCACCGGCGACACCTCAACAGCCGACCCTTCCGCCAGCTGCAACGCTTCCACCATCTCCGCCGTAAGCGGAATCGCGAAGCCATTTTGCGTCTTTTCCAAACGCGCGACCATATGCTTATGGTACCGCCAAGCCCGCCGTCTTGGCCTCCCTTTTCTTCACGCCGGTGTAGAACTTCCCCATCCCCCGGCCCGCACCCGCAAGCTCCCTACGCCCCCAGCCCCCGGCGCCCTCGCGGCCACCGACCCAAGCTCGGCAGACTTATCGCTCGGCCCCACCCTCACGGCGTGACGTAGACGGCCATGCCCTTCAGAGCCCGATAGGCGGGATAGCTACGCCTTCTTTCGCGGCGCGTACAGCGTTGCTGTTCTCGCTAACCGCGATGACTTTCGTCAGCTCCGCCGCATCGCTTATCTGCAACTCGCTGCACATGTCCCGCACTCTCTCCACGTGCTGCTTTACCGCCAGCTCGCTAGGCAACGGGCGCTTCTGAAGAATGTCGTTGATCATGGCTTGCCGATTCGCGACTTTGCTCGTCTCGGCGATCTTGGCGAGCAGCGGTTTGAGCTCGGCTACCCTCTTCTCCAGCTTCTCAACCGCTAATGCCGGCGGGTACTGCGGGAAGCACTTCGCACCCATGCCGATGAGAAACTTGGCTTTGTCGTAAGCCTGAACCGCATCGTCGACGAACACAGAAACCGAGTAATCCCGTTCGAGGTACATGTTCTTGAAGTCCCGCTGCAGCATCGGCATGCGGGCACTTTCCGAGATCATGAAGATCAGAAGCGAAAGGGGCCGCTTCAGCGTTTCGAAGGTGTGCGTGCCTTTGCTGGAGTACCGCGAAATTCTTACCGCGTCGGTAAGCTCTCGTTTCTCAAACTCCTTCCTGTTCACGAACGTTCCCAGGCCGGCAGCCCCATGACTCACACTGAGGCCCGCCAGGATCTCAGTTTTCGCGTCTTTGTAGTTCGTCTTGACCGCCGCCTCGAAGGCAGTGCTGTTGACGTCCTGCAGGATGTAGATCTTGTCGGCTCCGCGGAATCCCATGATGTAGTGATTGGCTGAGTCCATGAAGAGATGGACCGTGCCGCCCGGCAGCAGGACCTCCATCTCCAGCACAGACCCCTTCACATTGTTCTTCAGGATGACGTTGCTGCGAACCCAGTCCACCGCATCGACATAGGTACCTGGTCCGCGAAAGTCGAAAGTCTTCTGCATGGTTGCACTCCGGAACGGCGCGGCGGGAGAGGCGAGTCACCGCCGGTTGAATCATATAGGACGCTCGACCGCGCAGTGTTTCCTGTCTGGCCCGCGCCGCGTTTCCGCCTGGAGCCGGAACAGCGCTTCGGCGTGCACCTTTTCCGCGTCACGCAGCCGATGGGGGCCGCCTTCGGTCCTCGGAGGGAACGGCTGCGTCCGCGCTACACTTCCGCATGCCCCAGGCTCGCACCCGCAAGCTTCCCTACGACCCCGCCGAAGCCACCGCGGCCCTTGCCGCCGCCGACCCCAAGCTCGGCAGGCTCATTGCGCAGGCTGGCCCCTTCACCCTCAAGCTCCCCCAG
>CAXSHQ010000417.1:0-1799 GCA_964236875.1 uncultured Acidobacteriaceae bacterium
TTGAAGGACTTCGCCTCGGGAAACTTCTAAGCCCTGAGCGACGGCGGATCGCAGCAGACCATGCACAGCAGAAGCATGGGATGACGGAGCGCAGGGCATGCCGGCTGGCCAACCAGCCGCGCGGCACGCAGCGCTACCGGGTAGTCCGGCGGGAAGACGAAGATGCGCTCACGCAGGCGGTCGTCCTGCTTGCCAGCCAGTACGGCCGTTATGGGTATCGCCGGATCACAGCGCTGCTGAAGCGGGCTGGCTGGCGGGTAGGCAAGGACCGCGTGGAGCGTATCTGGCGTCGCGAAGGGCTGAAGGTTCCGCAGAAGCAGAAGCCACGGGGCCGGTTGTGGCTCAACGATGGATCGTGCGTGCGGCTCCGGCCAGAGCGGCGGAACCATGTGTGGAGTTACGACTTCGTCAGCGCGCGGACACATGATGGCCGCAGCGTCCGGCTCCTCAACCTGATCGATGAACATACGAGAGAGAGCCTGCTGGTGCGTGCAGAACGCCGATGGTCGTCGTCTCGAGTCATCAGCGCACTAGCCGACGTGATGGTAATGAAGGGCGTGCCGGAACATCTTCGTTCGGACAACGGGCCGGAGTTCGTGGCCAAAGACCTCCGCAAATGGCTTGAGAAGACAGGTTCCAAAACGCTGTATATCGAACCCGGCTCTCCGTGGGAGAACGGCTACTGCGAGAGCTTCAACTCGAAACTCAGAGATGAGTTCCTCAACGGCGAGATCTTCTACTCGATGAAAGAACTGCGCGTGCTGGCCGAACGCTGGCGCGTCCACTACAACACCATCCGGCCACACTCTTCGCTGGGCTACCGACCACCGGCACCGGAGGCGTGGCTGACTTCCAACACGGGGCATGGAGAAGTGGAAACCGCTACGCGCTTCCCACTTCTCCACACCCCCGACGGCGGCTACTTGAACTCAGAAACAGCTGCGCTACACTAACTCATCCAACGGCACAAAAGATCGGGCACGCCACTCTTCCTGCGCGGTTCCGGCCAAACCTATAAGGGTGTCCACCAGCCTCTGATTGCGCCGTCTCTCTTTGAACGGGTCCAAGAGATAGCATCAGGAAAGTTTGTGCGGGGAGTATCGAAGCACAACTACCTATTCGGCCGGTTCATGTCGTGTGAGAACTGCGGTCGCTCATTGACTGGAGAACGCCAGAAGGGACACGTCTACTACCGCTGCCATAAACGCGGATGCAAGGGTGCAAGCGTGAGAGAAGAACAGGTCGAGTCTGCCATTCAGGAAAAGCTTGTCGGACTTCACGTTGCGCCAGAGGAGATTGAGTGCATTGAGGGAATCCTAGCTGAGGAACGCGCGAAGGCATCAACGTTTGCGGATGCCCAGGGGAATGCGGCCAAGCTCACGCTCGGAAGCTTAACTGTGCGGCAGAACCGGCTCACCGATGCATACGTGGATGGCGCACTGGACAAGGCCGACTTTGAGCAAAGAAAAGCAGCGCTCATGATGGAGCGCTGCGAGGCGGAGCAAAAGCTTGCAAGAGCCGAGATCGGCCAGTCTGATGAAATGCTCAGCGTAGAGCGAAGGTTCGAACTCATCAAGCACGCATCCCTGTTGTATGAAACTGGTCTCTCTACCGAATCTCGCGATCTGTTGGAGGATGTTGTTTCGAACCTGACGGCAAGCGGCAAAACTATAACCATTACAGTCAAAGAGCCGCTCTCGCAGGTTGCGATGCGGCCCAGAATTCCAAGTGGTGGGTCGCTTCGGGGCGAATTTCGAACTTTCTGGCAGTGTTTGCTGCAAGAGGTGTCGATTTGAATG
>CAXSHQ010000417.1:1809-3836 GCA_964236875.1 uncultured Acidobacteriaceae bacterium
GTTTCTGTTCAGTGATTAGTTTGGCGTGAACGTCACCACGCTGTTGCCGAAGGTGGTGATAGCTAGGATTCCTGATGCAGTGACCGCAAGGTCCTCGAGGAATGGTACTGGCGTGGGGATGACTGCCCATGTGAGTCCCGCATCGGACGAGGCGCGAAGGGTGTTTTCATCCACCGCGTACATGATGTTTGAGTACGATGGGTGAATGGCAAGCGTCCCATCAACAGACATAGGAGTCCACGTCTTGCCTGCGTCTGTGGAGCGCCGACTTGTTCCCGGCGAACCGAGAGCAAGGGAGAGGAAGACATTGTTGCTGTTCTTGGGATCGATGAGGATGGACGTGTACGGGCCGATGTCGGCCTGAATCAAGGACCAGTTGTTGCCGCCATCAATCGTCTTATATATACCTGCGGATGTCCCGGCGTAGACGGTGCCTACGGTTGCGTAGTCTACGCCCACAGCCGCACATGACGCTCCAGTAGGGATACCGTTGTTGATGATTGTCCAAGAGTTCACTACGGTGGAGAGCCGGGCGACACCGAATGGCCCACAGCTGTAGGCGAAGTTGGTGCCGGCCGCTCCGAACCGGACGACGGAATAGTTGTAGGGTAGGAATCCGCCTTGCATGCCCGCCGCAAGGGGGATCGTTGTCCAAGTGACACCGCCATCGGAACTGATCGCGCTTGATGAACCTGGGCTGCTTTCCACCGCTACTAAGTGCCGTCCGTCCTGCGGGTCGACGTCGAAGGCCTGGACGGGGATCGCCGACTCGGCGGGAAGAGGCAGCGACCATGGGAGGGTAAGGTTGGTTGTGCTCCACATGTGGGCGAAGTTCCCGCTGTAGTTGCTGAAACCCGGAGCGAGTGTTGCCGCATACAGGGCGCCGCTCTTAGCTGAATAAGCAATCTGGCCGAGCACCCTTCCATTGATGCCGGTTTGCTTCACCGCCCATGTGGTCCCACCGTCCAAAGAAACGTGGAGGTCGTTCGCCCCTTGATAGAACACGGTCAGAGGAGGGAGAGCAGAGACAGTGGCACTGTAGCCACTACGGTCAGAGTCCGGGGCGATGTTCTTCCAGTTGACGCCGGCATCGAACGTTGCAAAGAGCCCGCTTGCCGAGATCTCGTAGATGCCCGGGCCAGTCTGGTTCGGCGTCAACCGGTCGTACACACCTATACTTCCAACGTGTGTCCATGTGGTGCCGTCGTTATTCGAGACGTAAACGTAAGCGGCGGGCGAAGTGCCTGTCGTTCCGGAGTACGAGCCCAGTGCCAGTATCCGGTCAGGGTTGGCCGGGTCTTGTACCAGTTGACGGAGGTACGAGAAGTTCGGGTCGAGTCCCGTGTTCTGGAACTGCCAGGTTGTTCCGCCATCCTTCGACACCGCAAACCCTCTGGTCGATGCACTCATGAGGACGTACGAGGTCTGCGGTGAGACGGCGAATAGCCCCAATGTGGGCGACTGGACTCCGTCGGCGAGATACGGGTTGGGCGGGGCGGTGAGTGCGGTCCACGTGGCTCCGCCGTCGCTCGAACGGAGGAGGCCAGTGCTTGTCTCGATGTAAACAATCCGGTCGTTCTTCGGATCGACGGTAACCGTCATAGCCGTCTTCTCGGTGTCCAACGCATTTGGGTATGCAACGGTGGAGGAGAAGGTCTTCCCGCCATCCGTACTTGTCTGGAAAGATTTCTCGGAAAGGGCATAGAGAGTTCCCCCGGAGGGCCCAATGATCAGTGAGTAGGGGTAGCCTGCTGCTTTGAGAATCGTTGTCCATGTGTCGCCGAGGTTCGTCGTCTTGTAGATGCCCCCGTGAATCGGGGCTGCGTAGGCGATCTGTGCGGTGCTTGGGTCCGCTACCAGCTGGATCGAGTCAGTTGCCCCAGTGGGGCCGACGCTGCTCCAAACGCCCGTGGGGACAGGTGGAGGTTGAATCGTGATTTGCGAGCTTGCAGCCTTGCTTGTGTCGGCGGCGCTCGTCGCTGAGAGTGCCGGTGTAAAAGTAGTCCACAAGACGCCGCGGGAGCGGT
>CAXSHQ010000418.1:0-3826 GCA_964236875.1 uncultured Acidobacteriaceae bacterium
CTATGCGTGCTCAGCTTCAACTTCGTCGGCGATGGCCTCCGCGACCTCCTGGACCCCCGCAACCAGACAGCGGGCTGAGGAAGGTCTGATTAAGCCGCATTATGCCACTCGCAGCGCTATTTGTTTGTCATTCCCGAAGGGAATCTGCGTTTCGCTGGCCCAGCCGAGGCTTAATCAGAGCCTCCCTAGAGTCAAGCGTCTACCTCTGCAGCCTGTCATCTCGACCGGAGCGCAAAGCGCATAGCGGAGAGACCCCTGTATTCTCGAAGCGAGGGCCGAAGGCACGAGCAAGTCCACAGAATCACCGACGCCCACAGGTGCAGCCCAAACTCAGAAAGAACGAAGCGCATGCGCATAGGCGTCCTCTCCGACACCCACGGCCTCCTCCGCCCCGAAGCTCTCGACGCCCTGCGTGGCGTCGACCACATCCTCCACGCCGGTGACTTGGGCGACCCCACCTTCCTCGACGCCCTCCGCAAGCTCGCGCCCGTGACCGCAATCCGCGGCAACATCGACCACTCCGGCCCCTGCGCCGCTCTCCCCGCCACGGAAGCCGTGCAGCTCGACGGCCAGCTTCTCTACATGGTCCACGCCCTGAACGACCTGGACATCAAGCCGGAAGCCGCCGGCGTCTCCGTCGTGATCTACGGCCACTCCCACAAGCCCAGCATCGAGACCAGCAACGGCGTCCTCTACCTGAACCCAGGCAGTGCCGGTCCGAACATCAATCCATCTCTGCATGGGCCGACCTCCACCCGAAGGGAAGGTACATCTGTGCGTGTCCATCGAGTCCCTCGATTGGGCCGCGATGTAACTAAGTAGAGGCTGCCGACACAATTTTGGTTGCCACGCTGGCATCCGCCTCCCAGTCTCTCCCATCTAATGCCCGTCCGAGGCGTCGCGTGTTATGCGTACGGGTCATCATGCAGGTCGCGAAAGTCATTGGACACGAGCCGTACGGATGAGGAACCCTAGCGCTACGGGGGAACTGAAATGCCGTCGAATGGTCAAATTTCCAATACATCTGCAGTAAACGAGGCGCAGCGGCACGACACTAAAGAGTCGTTAGCGACAGGGCCAGACCCCACCCGGAAAAAGCCCGTCCAGAGGGCTGTAATCCCCCCAGATCAGCGCCTCCTGATCGACCGGCGCAATGCAGCCCAGTACCTGTCAATTAGCCAACGGAGCCTTGATTACCTCCTGGCACATGGCGAGTTGAACGTCCGCCGTATTGGCTCGCGGGTTCTGATTCCACTGTCAGAACTGCAACGGTACGCCCGGATCGATCACAGGCGACTCGTGGGCTGATAAGGTTCGGGCGTATTCGTTTCCCGTAACCGCCGAGCCGCGGCGAGAGCTGCGGCTCTCGTGCGATTATGCGGCGGCTGTTACATGACCGGAGCAAGGTCGCAACCCGGTGTCGCGACCACCGCAGGGGATTGCAGACGCTTGCAACTGAAAATAGTGCAAAGTATCCCAAAAGTATCCCAATTTCAGATAGCGCGAATTGGCGCGAATAAGCATCGCCCCGTAAATTACTGTAATAATTGGAGTTGGTGGTGGCCCGGGCAGGAGTCCAACCTGCGACCTTCGCGTTAGGAGTGCGCTGCTCTATGCATCTGAGCTACCGGGCCACTTGGCGCTAGTGTATCGCGGGCTGTCGGTGCAGCGCGCAGATCGCCTCGGCCGGCGGCGGGCCGATGAGTGCCCTGGCTTAGAGCAGCTGGATCAGCTCCGCGCGTGGTGGGGCGAGGCTCAGATGGAGGATGGCGAGCGTGATGCTATCCGAGGAGCTGAACTTTACCCGTGCCGCCAAACGCCTCGGCATCACGCAATCAGGCCTCAGTCGAAGGGTTCAGGCACTCGAAAAGAAGCACCGGATCAAGCTCTTTGAGCGTAATAACGCCAACGTGACGCTGACCGAGGCTGGAAGAGTTTTCGTAGAGGAAGCCCGCCTTTCCCTTCTGCACAACGAGCGCGCAATGCAAGCCGCAAGGGCAGCAACGGAGGGGCAAGAGTCGATCCTTACTATCGGTCGATCTCCATACGCCGATCCATTTCTAACATCGGCGCTGCTCTCGATTCATCTCCCGCTATACCCGAACCTGAAGGTTAGCCTGCACAGCGATTTCGCGCCGGAACTGGTGCATTCTCTTCTCGTCGGCAAGCTCGATATGGCTCTGGTAGCCAACCCCGGCCCCAATCGCAAGCTCACCACAAGCAAGGTAAGCGAGGCACCGCTTTACGTCATCCTGCCGGACAATAGCCCGATAGCGGAGAAGGACGTTGTAACGCTGGCAGATTTGGCGGAAGAGACTTGGATATTGTTCGAGCGTAAAGCGCATCCTGGGGTATATGACTCCATTCTCCGCCGAGCCGAAGAGGAAGAAATCGTCATCCGAGATGGGCAAAAGGTGTTGACTGCAGAAGACGCCGCTCAACTCGTTTCGGAGAATCTGGGTGTCGCCTTCGTATCCATGGCGGGGGCACTCAAGGTGCGGCAGCTCGGTGTCACAGTGCGTCCTTTGGCTGATAAAGAGTTACAGCTACAGGTGTGCTTGGCTTCGCGGGCTGAGAACCGTTCAAAGCTTGTGAGTGAGTTCGCCCGCGCATTCATGCGGCGGATATCACAGGTGAAGAAGCCGCCACAGAGCGTGCCGGCCCCGCTGGAGATGGATCGCAAAATCCACGGACTTCGCGGCGGCAGAACTTCAGAGACGGCATAATTGTCAGGCGCGCGATGACTCAGCAATTTCGGTTGGGGTGTGACAGTTTCGACAAGGCGGCCTGGCAACTGCGGGAGTAGCGGCCGCTTTCAGCGCTCCGGGGCGAAGAAGCTCAGTGGTTTGCCGTAGATCCCAGACAGCGCCCAGAGTTCGGCAACATCGATTGCTCGTTCGCCAGACTCGCACTTGTTCATAAACGAATGAGCCATGCCCAGCCGCAGTGAAACTTCACGCTGTGTCAGGCCCGCTTCCTGTCGAGCAGAAATTAATTTCGCCAAGACTCCGGCGTAGTAATCTCTCATGGCGGGACTGCGCCCCTTCCGAGATTTCCGAGCCTCCGGTTTCGCTTTTCCTGCCACATCTGAAGTGTGGTGAACGGTTGACCCGATCCCCTAATAAGGGACATCATGGATCGATCTGATACAGGCGTGAGGACAATGGCGGAAGCGAAACTCGAATTTCCTGAAGTCGCAGGCAAACTGGTCGCAGAGTTGTCAGTATATGAGGACGATGAGTACGGCAAGGAAGTCTTGGTGCGATTCACAGATGGCACACAACTCTCGATTGCAGTCGGGGTGAAACAGGTGATTGACGCTCGATATTGCAATGAAGAGACGCCGGATCTCCCGATTTCACACAGGCAAGCAGACTAGGCATCTTTCGTCCCTAGAAGGTTGGAGGCTGCCGGGGAAGAGGCCAGTACGCGAGTTCTGAATGCAGAGGCCGACGGGTGCAGCTCCTGCACCTAGCAGTGACGGATCTAGATGAGTGCATTGGCCTGTTAGCGCCAATTCAGAAGAGATGGCCGGATTGCTGCCGTGAAGCGGACCCGTCATACAGCCTCATCTCAGGTTACCTTTTTGGCGCGACAAAGCGTGTCATCGAGACAAGGGTTCTCCCATCACCTGAAGTAGATCTGAACAAGCCGATATCCAACGGCTGCGTGCTCTTCACCGGAACGCCCTTATGTGAGGACTTCAGCAATCAAAAAGGCCGATGAACTCGGCGTCGTCTGTATCCGTGACTCGATGTACCCGGGGTTGTGGTGACCTGCCCCCTTTATCTCATCCATTCATAGCTGGAGATCTCGGTTGTGTTGA
>CAXSHQ010000419.1:0-3453 GCA_964236875.1 uncultured Acidobacteriaceae bacterium
GTTCAACTCGCCTGCATCCACATGCTCCTCAGACGTTTATGAGACCGCTTCTAGTGTGCATCCTAGCGCTGCCTGCGTGAACCAGAGCAGCCGGGCAAAGCCTAGGTAGAGTCAGACATCGAGAAGCCCCACTTGAAAGCGCGACACATAGTTGCCAGCACATCCTAAGAGAAGAACCTCAGCAGCTCTACACGCCCGACAGAGCACGCTTACTAGCTATCTAATTCGCCTTCCCCCGGGTCCTAAGTACCCACCATGCCGTAAGCATGCTGAGGGTGGGCGCCAGCAGACACCAGAAGCGGAAGTCCGGGTGCGCCAGGTAGTAAGGCAAAGGCAGCAGGCCGCAGGGCACGGCGAACAGGGCAGCCAACTTCCAGTTGGCGCGGAGCAGAACAAACAAAGCGCCGAGCCCAGCCATCGACAGCATCGCCGTACTCAGGATGAGCAGACCGGAAGGCGTGCGACCCACGCCCGTCCAGAAACAGGCGGCACGCTTCAACGTGAGCTGCAAGAATCGGCCCGGATTCTGGCAGATCCACGCCTTGGTGAGCATGGATTTCTCCTGCATATAGCCGATCTCACCCAGAGCCTTGTAGTGCTCATACTCCTGCGCATTTACATTCGGGTGCAGCTTCGCCTCAAAGAACCCGTCGGCACCGGCATGATTGCCCTGCCACAGCTCATAGCCCATGTTGCTGCGCATGGGAACGAAGGCATGAAGCACACGCAAGTTGCGCGCAGGCCAGAGCGAAGACACCGCACAAAAAAGCAATGCGGGCAGTATCCACCGTGAGCGATGCTGCCGAGGCCCGAGCAAGAAGGCAACCAGCAGCAGCACCACGCCCGCGAGCAACAGCGAGGGATTGACCCAACCCGCCAGCGTAAGCACCATGCATGCGCCGTAAAGGCAGCCGCGCGAAAACTTTCGCTGAAGCGCGATGGCAAAGCCCACGAGAGCGCTCATTAGCAGAATGGACAGCGATGTCTCCCAAAGCACGGCTTCCAATCCGATCAGCCAGGGATTGATGGCGCAGAGCAAGCCAGTCAGGTTGCTGACTCGCTGCCCGAAGGCGCGCCGCGCGGCCGACATGGCCACGGGAACCATGGCAGTGGCAAGCAGCGCCTGCGTGAACACGATGCACACCGCGGCCCGCATGGTGAATGCACCGAAGACGCGGAAAACGGCAGCGACAAACAGCGGGTATCCCGGCGCGAGAAATGCCGAAGGCCCGGTATGTCCGCAGAACGGCGAGCTCAGCCCGTACCCGTGATTGAACGAGTCGGCCATACAGCCCAGCTCTGTCGCCTGGCTGAACAGCCACTGCGCGGACGAAGTCCTCGCGATCACCAGCGCCACCGTGAGCCGGATCACGAGAGCAAACAGCGTAAGCGGCAGCATGAAGCTGCGCGCTTCAGCCTCGGATCGAGGTGACACCAGCGCGCCTCGCCTGCCGGCACTCGCCTGCACTGGCGTGGTGCCCAGGGTCGCTCCCTCAAGCATGCGCCACCGCGTCCTCCGCGGCCGGCGCGCTCGCCTGCTGCGCGAAGGCTGCGGAACGCTGATCCTGCGTCCGCGCCAGCGCCGCCACGAACCCAGCCGCCAGCACGGCCAGCAGCGGATCCAGCGCAAGCCGGTACCGGAACTCCGCGTGCGTGATGTAGTAGGGCAGCGGAAACAGCAGCAGCGGCAACGCGTAAAGGCACGCCACGCTCCACGTGCGTCGGCGAGCAAGACCCACAAATCCCGCCACACCGCAAAGAGTGGTAAGTGCCGCACCGAGGGCATACAGCGCCGCACCGCCACGCGTCCCGGTGCCAAACCAGAACCGGACAACGCGCCTGGCAGTCAGGCTCGCGAATACACCCGGATGCTGGCGGATTGCGCTCTTCGCCGTGGCCGTCTTGTCCTGCATGTAGCCGACTTCGCCGCGCCGAAGGTACTCCCGCATCTCTTGCGCGTTGTAGAACGGGAACACCGCTTCATCCAGATAGCCAGTTGCGCCGACGCGATTGCCCATCCACAGCTCCAGTCCCACCGTGGTCCGCAGCGGGATGAACGCATGCAGCGCCCGAGCGTTGCGCATGGGCCACGGCGCGTAGATCATCAGCGCGACCAACGCCGCCAATACGACATCCCGCCGCCGTCGACCGGCGTTCCACGCCGCCCAGCAGAACACCGCCACGACGGTGAGCGAGAGCGCCAGATTGACCAGCACGGCAAAGCCGCAGAGCGCGCCAAAGGCGACCCACAGGCGGCGCCCGCTCCCTGCATTGCCGGCCCGCTCCGCCAACCGTAGAGCCAGCAGCACCAGCCCAGGCATCAGGCAAAGCGTGAGCGAGGTGTCCCAGAAGATGGTCGGCACCCAAAGCAGCGGCGGCCAAAGCGCGAAAAAGCCCCCCGCGAGCAGCGCGGCCCCACGGCTTGCGAGGCGCTCCGCAAGCTGCATCACGAACCATACGCTCAGAACACCTAGCGCGATCTGTACGAGCATGATCACGATCGCTGACGCAGTCGAGCCGTCGCCAAACAGCCGAAACACGGCGGTCACGAGCAGCACATACCCCGGCGAGATCAGCGCTGTAGGCCCCGTGTGGCCGCCGAACGGCGAGGCAAATCCCTCCCCCGTAAGCAGCGCATGGGCCACGAAGCCTGTTTCCAGACCGCGGCCAAAAATCCACGTCGCGGACGAGCGGGCAACCAGCGAAAAGAAGGGAATCAGCCTGGCTAGCAGCGCCATCCCAAGCACGGTCCACACGGCCGCCCCGCCCAATTGCATGCGGTCGTTTTGTTCATGATGGAATAGAGCGGGTCTCGACATAGCGCGCCGTTTGCAGGCTACTGTTGCCCGGGCCCTCGCGCCATGCCACCTGCGAGGCATGCGAACCCACCGCCGGCAGGCTTTGGCCGAGGATGTCCACCCGTGAGGACTGTCTCCAGCGCAATGGCCGCATTAGAAGTGCTGATAGGAAGTCGCCACGGCATAAGGGTGAGTTATCCTTCTCCGCAAGGAAAGCTCGCGGGAAAGGCTCGCACGGAGGCGGGGTCGCGCATTGGAAAACACGGCATCAACGGAAGAGCAGATCATCTTTTTCGACACGTCGCTGCGCGATGGAGAGCAGAGCCCCGGCTGCACCATGCATCACGAAGAGAAGCTCCGCATGGCGCACCAATTGGCGGCGCTCGGCGTTGACGTGCTTGAGGCGGGCTTCGCCATCGCCTCGCAGGGCGATCTCGATTCCATCCGCCGCATCGCGCGCGAGGTGCGCGGGCCGCGCATCGCCTCGCTGGCTCGCTGCACGCGCCCAGACATCGAAGCGGCTGCCAAGGCGATCGAGCCCGCGGAAAAGAACCGCATCCACGTCTTCCTGGCCAGCTCGGACCTCCATCTCGAAGCCAAGCTGAAGATCTCGCGCGCCCAGGCGCTCGACGCGTCCGCGCAGTCCGTCGAGTAT
>CAXSHQ010000419.1:3463-3826 GCA_964236875.1 uncultured Acidobacteriaceae bacterium
GGCGCTGGCGCCCACCGCGATGCCGCCCAAGGTTCCCGCACCTTCACGGACAACGTGGAGTTCTCGCCCGAAGACGCCACGCGTTCCGACCCCGACTTCCTCCTGCAGATGGTGACTGGCGCCGTCCGCGCGGGCGCCACCACGATCAATCTCCCCGACACTGTCGGCTACACCACGCCCGACGAGTATCGCGCGTTGTTCCGGCGCATGAAAGCCGAGGTTCCCGGCGCCGAGAACGTCATCTTCTCTACCCATGCGCACAACGACCTAGGCATGGCCGTGGCGAACACGCTCGCCGGCATCGAAGGCGGCGCGCGACAGGTCGAGTGCACCATCAACGGCATCGGCGAGCGCGCGGGCAAC
>CAXSHQ010000420.1:0-3822 GCA_964236875.1 uncultured Acidobacteriaceae bacterium
GCGAACCGAAAACCCGCTTTGCGCGAATGTATGCGCGATCCCGTTGCCCATCGTCCCCGCGCCCACCACGCCCACCCGCTGCTGCGCCACTCTTCGCCTCCGCGCTACCTTCCGGCAACACATGAGGATACCAGCCAGCCAGTTCCTAGGTCGTGTTGTCCGGGATCAGCCTCGCGACCGTAAGGTCCGCCGCGATGGATGTAAAAATTCCGCTCAGCGAGCTCACCGACTGCGCGCTGGAATAGCACGTGCTGTTCGACCCGCTCTGGTTGTAATCGGAGTAGAAGTACTGCGGCGCCGACGCCATGTAATACATCACCAGGCACGGAGTCGGTGTAATGCCATAGTACTGGCTGTCGTTCGCACACCCGCTGGTCGAAGACCCATACGCCACGGTATAAACCCTCGTCCCCGCATTGGTCGCTGACTGAGCCGCCAGGTACCCCTGCATGCACTCGTTCTTGTACGAAGGGTAGTTTCCGCTGCTGTCTGCCGGGGAAGGCATCGATGACACAGTTGTGTTGTTGCTTGTGACCGACTGCGGCGCGGTCGCATCTCCATCGCTCAGGATGATGATGACGTTCTGGGATCCCGGATACGCCGTCGCCTGCGCGGTAAGCGCCGCTTCCGCCGCATAAATCGCACCGGCATAATACGTTCCGTAATCTCCATCGTAGTTTGGCGGCGCCAGGCCGCCGCAGTTGCTGGCGCCGCCCGCCGCTTGCACAATGTCGGAGCTTTGGTTCAAGGAGCTCGCGTTATCCGATGTCTTGTAATCACTCAGGAACTTGGTCACCTGGTAAGTGCCTGTCGAAGAGCCGGACGGCGCGTAGCTGGTAGCGGTCGTGCTTGGATAGGTGTAACCCGTGGCGGAAGCCAGTCCACTCCACGCTGTTTGGTTGCGCATGGAGTAGTAGTAGCCATAGGTGGAGTTGTAAAAGTACCCGTACGATCTGGAGGCGGAACTCGTGATCGGGCTTGTGCAGTTGGTGTTGATGCCCACCGTGCCCACCGTGATGTTCGGGAAAGTAAACAGCGCCACCCGATCCACGGAGTCCTTCGCGACCCCGTTCGTGATCACACAGGTGGAGTAGCTCGCGGCACACGGTGAAAGCGCCTGCAGCAGCACCCGTACGCCGCTCAGCGCGCAGGCCATCTGCGTCGCGCCGCAGTTGCTGTCGTACTGGTTCATCGACAAAGTCGAATCCAGAATGATCGCTACGTTATACGGTGTGGGACTCGCTCCGCGCATAGCCGCGGTTGCGCTCGCTCCAATGTTCACCGTCTTCAGTCCCACTACGCGCAGGAAGAACAGGTTGATCGTGATTTGTTCCTTCACAATGATCGCGTTCCCGTTACTTGGCGTCGCGCACGCAATCCCTTCGTCCTGCAGCTTGTTCAGGCATACAACTTTGGGATACCCATTCACCATCGCCGCGCCGGTCAGGCTGGTTCGGGCATTCAGGCCACCGGAGACCGCGCTGAAATGCGTTGCTGTCGTGATCGCCGAGCTGTCCGGCAGATCCGCCGCGCCCGCCATCGCTGCGGCATCCGTCGCAGCCTGCAGTTGCCGGTGAACATAGAACGCCCGGGCCACATCCACCCCGATGCCGCACATGCCCAGCAGCGCTACCATCATCAGCGCGAGGACCGGCAACGCCTGTCCCCTTTCGTCGCTTCGAAAATTCCGGAAGCTGCGTACTCTCCCGGCCCAGCTCATTGCACCATCTCCGCGGTTTGCGAAGTCAGTACGCAGCTGGACACCAGAGTCGCCCCATAGACCTTCAGGTTGCAGGGATAGGTCACCAGCATGGTCGCCGTCGAGCCTTGCGACAGGTTTCCCGCCGCGCCTGTGCTCGTGCTCGAGCTGCTGCACGAAGTCCCCGTATAGGCGGTTCCATTCAGCGTGAACTTGAAAGTGAGACTTGCCTGCTTCAGCAACGGCGCAGCGGCAATCGTTGCGGACGACGCGGTCGAGCACGGATCGGTCGTGTTCCCGCGGCTGATCGCCAACTGGCGAGCACCCACGTTGGTGGCCTCCGTGAGCTGCACATAGTTGTTCACCGCCACCCCGAAGCTCATCAGGCCGGTGATCACCAGCAGCAGCACGGGCAGGGTCAGCGCAAACTCCACCAGCGACTGGCCGCCCTCACAGCGCAGCAGCATCTTGCGCAGCAAGCTCGCGCCGCTCTTCCATCCACCGTTTTCCTGCTCGCAGCCGATCTCTCCACGTAACGGGGACATTGGTTTCTCCTGTCCCTATGATCGGCAACTCCCGTCCTGACTTGAATGGCACTTCGGTAGCAGGGACACTCCCACAGCGGTCACGTTACCGTCGCGCCGCCAAGGGCTGCTTCTGCCTCGCACTTTCTAGAGGATTTCTCTTTGAGGTGTAGCTCTCAATTTTTTAGAGGTGGCGGAAGTTCTTCTCACACAGCACAAAAGCAGAGGCCCGGCGCTAGCCGGGCCTCTGCTCAAAGGACGAATCAGCCGCTAATGCTTGCCCTGCGCGGACGCCAGCTTCTCCTCCGCCACCCGCGTCTCCGCGTTGGCTTCGTCGTACTTGGCCTGGTCATCACCCGCCTGGTTCCACAGCTCCTGCGCATGCTGCAACTGCTGCTGTGCTTCGTTCTGGTCGATCTCGTTCGGATGCAGCGCCGTCTCCGCCAGGATCGTTACCCGCTCCGGCAGCACTTCGACAAAGCCCCACGCCACAAAGAACGTCTGCTCCCCGGCTGAGCCGCCATGCAGCCGCACCTCGCCCGCGCTCAGCTCTGCCAGCAGCGGCGCCGCGCCATACAGCGCCTCCATATAGCCGCTCATGGACGGCAACTCCACCGCGGCCGCCGTCGCGTCCAGCAGCACGCGGTCCGGCGTCACCAGCCGCACTGCGAGCAATCCATCGTGATTCTGTGTCTCAGCCATTCCCAACCCAAGTGGGTCGAGAGCGCAAGAACCGGTCTTCTGGTCCCTGCTCCCTCATCCCTGTCCCGTTCTTAAGCGTTCTGCTTCATCTTCTCCGCAGCCGCGAGCACATCTTCGATGCCGCCCTTCAGATAGAACGCCTGCTCCGGAATGTCATCGTGCTTGCCGTCAATGATCTCCTTGAAGCTGCGCACCGTATCCTCGATTTTCACGTAGGCACCGGGGATACCGGTGAAGATTTCCGCCACATGGAACGGCTGCGAAAGGAAGCGCTGCACCTTGCGCGCACGCGATACGGTGAGCTTGTCTTCTTCCGAAAGCTCGTCGATACCAAGGATCGCGATGATGTCCTGCAGGTCCTTGTAGCGCTGCAAAATGCGCTTCACGCCCTGCGCCACGTCATAGTGCTCTTGGCCCACGATGCGCGGCGAAAGGATGCGCGAGGTCGAAGCCAGCGGGTCTACAGCCGGATAAATTCCAAGCTCGGAGAGGGGCCGCGAGAGTACGGTCGTGGCATCCAGGTGAGCAAACGTCGTCGCCGGCGCAGGATCGGTCAGATCGTCGGCGGGCACGTACACGGCTTGCACCGAAGTCACCGACCCCTTCTTGGTCGACGTGATGCGCTCCTGCAGCTCGCCCATTTCGGTCGCGAGGTTGGGTTGGTACCCCACCGCGCTCGGCATGCGGCCCAGCAGCGTGGAAACCTCCGAGCCAGCCTGCGTAAACCGGAAAATGTTGTCGATGAACAGCAGCGTGTCCGCGCCTTCCTCGTCGCGGAAGTACTCAGCGACCGTGAGTCCCGTGAGCGCCACGCGCAGACGCGCTCCCGGCGGCTCGGTCATCTGTCCATAAATGAGTGCGGCCTTGCTCTTGTTGAAGTCCTTCGGATCGATAACG
>CAXSHQ010000421.1:0-3804 GCA_964236875.1 uncultured Acidobacteriaceae bacterium
TCGAGCACGACGCGCGTCACGTCGTCGGAGTACTGCGCGGCACGGATGCGGGTGAGGAATCCATCGTCGGTGACCGCGAAGCTCTTACCCGCAAGTTGAGGCGCGAGGTGCGCGTGGTGGAGGTCGAAGAAGATGCGGTCGGGATTCTCCACGCGCGCGGCCTGGTACTGCACGTCGCCCCCGAGATCGATGGCCACGCGTGTGTAGCTGCTGGTGGACCAGTGACGAATGCCGGTGACCTGCGCCCGCGCCGCCGCGGCCGCCGAGGCTGGCGAATCCGAAGGGTTGTTCACTGCCGCTGGCGCGGGTTCTTGCTTTGCGGCGGGTACAACAGGCGCAGGCACGGGCGTGGTCTGCGCCGTGGAGGGCTGCGGTTCTGACGCATCCTGCCTGGCCTTTGCCCGAGGGGAAGTAATAGGCTTGCCCGGCGTTGGCGGTGCCGTGCCTGCGACGCGGACGGCGTCCTGCGGGTAGTCGTTCGCGAGCTCGTCCAGCACGGCGCGCGCCTGGGCGGGATCGTCAGCGCCCTTCGGCCCCAGCAGCTCTGCAGCGTGCACCAGCGCCTGCGCGGCGCGGCTGCCGCCTGGATAGGAGTGAGCCACGAAGACATACTGCCCCGCGGCATCGCGCAGGCTCTTGCGGTCGTTGAGCTCGCGGCCTTCTTCAGCGAGCAGGTCTGCAACCTGTTCGGCCGCGCGGGCAGCGTGCGCATCGCGAGGATTGCCGTGGTAGATCGCGCGGAAGCTATCCATCACGCGCGTGTACTCGAGCCTGGTGTGGGTGCCGGCGGGCTCGTCTTCAAACGCCTGCCGCTCCGCCACAGCGGCGGTCCATGGCTCCGCTGCGGTGCGCTGCGCGATGCCTGCCGCTCCGTGGAATGCGCAGCAGACGGCGCACGCGCAAGCGATCACACCAAGCTGGCGAGGCGAGCCCATAGCATTCTCAGTCTAGGGAGTTGGTTCGCCTGCGACGCTTGTGAATCGGCTGCGGGTACTCATCTCGGTACCCGCGCGCCGGCTAGGCCGCCGCTTCTTTTCGCTAGGCGATCAGCTCTGCTATGGTGTCCGGCACAGCGGCCAGAGCAGCGTCCAGCGCGGACGCATCGCTGCCGCCGGCCTCCGCGAGGTCGGGGCGCCCGCCACCCTTGCCGCCTACTTTGAGCGCAACCTGCCCAACGATCTTGCCGGCCTGCACGCGCGAGGTGAGGTCCTTGGTGACGCCGGTAATGAGCGAGACCTTGCCTTCGGCCGTGGCCGCGCCCAGCACCACGACGCCGGAGCCGAGCTTGCCGCGCAGCTCATCGACAAGGTTGCGCATCTGGCTCTTGTCCAAGGCGTCGACACGCCGGGCAAGCACCTTGATGCCTTTCACCTCGACCGCGCTTGCCGCCGCATCGGCGTTGGCCGCGGAGGCCGACTTCATGCGCATCTGCTCCAGCTCGCGGCGAAGCTTCTTCAGTTCTTCGTCACTCTGCGCCAGCTTGGCCTGGAGCGTGTCCGCGCTCAGATCGCCGCCGACCACCTGCCCGGCCACGCGGGCCACATCGGCGTCGCGACGGAAGAGTTGCAGCGAGCCTGTACCCGTGACGGCTTCCACGCGGCGTACGCCGCTGGAGACGGAGCTCTCACCGACGAGCTTGAGCAGGCCGATTTCCCCCGTGGCCAGCGTGTGCGTGCCGCCGCAGAGCTCGGTGGAGAAGTCGCCGATGCGGACCACGCGGACGAACTCACCGTATTTTTCGCCGAAGAGCGCGGTCGCGCCGAGCTCGTGTACCGCGGTATCGATGGGCACATCGACCAGCGTCTGCACCGGCGTGTTGGCGAGCACCTGCGTGTTCACCAGCGACTCGATCTCCTCGAGTTCCTCATCGGCCACGGCGGAGAAGTGGTTGAAGTCGAAGCGCAGACGATGTGCGTCGTTGAGCGAACCGGCCTGCTTGACGTGTCGCCCCAGAACCTCGCGCAGCGCCGCTTGCATCAGGTGCGTGCCGGTATGGTTGCGCATGGTGGCGTGGCGCACACCGGCGTTCACGACAGTGTCCAGCAAGTCGCCAATCGCGATGGTGTGCTTCGCCGTGACCTGGTGCGCGAAGACACCCTGCACTGGTTTGCGGCATCCGCTCACCTCAGCGATGGAGGTTATGTGATCGCCCGCGTAGAGCCAGCCCACATCGCCGACTTGGCCGCCGGAATCAGCGTAGAAGCTGGTGGCGTCGAGGACCACCTCGCCTGTTTCGCCAGCCTGCAGTTCGTCCACTCCGACGCCCTCCTTCACGAGGGCGAGAACACGCGCGCCTTCGAGGCGTGTGGCTCCGTATCCGACGAACTCGGTCTTTGACAACTCGCGGTACGCAGGCGCGGCGGACTTCTGTGATCCGCCCTTCCAGGAAGCGCGGGCACGGGTCTGCTCTTCCTGCATAGCTACTTCAAATCCGGCGGTATCGAAGCCGTTGCCAGCATCTCGTTCCAAATCGATCATGAAGTCGAGTGGCAAGCCGAACGTTTGATAAAGATCGAAGGCATCCCTTCCACGTAGAGGAGGTGACGATCTCAACACTTCCTCATAGTCAGCTGCAAACTTTGCCCCGCGCACGGCTCCCACGAGAGACCGAACACCCTTGTAAAAGTCTTCACCTTTGAAAAGGTAATTCTTTCGGACTTTGTCAAGCAGCTTAGTAAGGTCTTCTTCCAAACCAGGGTATTCATGAACTAGGTTGTATTCGATTTGCAACATTCGGTCGGTCTGGTACTCACTTTTCCGAATATTCCATTCCTGTAGCCCCTGACCGATAGTCCGTGCAAACTGCTGCTCTTCCGCGAGCACCACTTTACTCACGCGCTCTGCTGATTCGTTCAGTTCCGGATAGGCGGCCTGCATCTCGTCACGCACGGCGAAGACCATCTGCTGCATGAAGGGCTTCTCCTGCCCGAGCAGACGTCCGTGGCGAATTCCTCGACGAAGAATCTTCCGCAACACATAACCACGATGCTCGTTCGAAGGCAGCAGGCCATCGGAGATGAGGAACGTTGCGGCACGCGCGTGGTCGGCAATGATGCGCAACGAAGCCGCGCCTTTGGCATCACTCAGGGCGAGTTGGTCAATCTCGCCGGGGCCAAATACAGGGGTCTCTCCACTCCGCGCTTCGCGCTCCGGTCGAGATGACACGTCTGAGGAGGAAGTGGTGAATCCGGTGAGATTCGCGGCGGCTTCGAGCAGCGGCGTGAACAGGTCGCTCTCATAGTTGGAAAGCTTGCCTTGCAGCACGGCGGAGATGCGCTCCAGGCCCATGCCGGTGTCGATGCTTGGCTTGGGCAGCGGCGTGAGCGTGCCGTCGCTCGCACGGTCGAACTGCATGAAGACGAGGTTCCATATCTCCATGTAGCGCTGGTCATCCTGCGGGAAGGGCTTGTCTTCGCCGGTTTCGCTGGCCTCCACGCCGAGGTCGAAGAAAATCTCCGAGCAGGGGCCGCAGGGGCCGGTATCGCCCATCTGCCAGAAGTTGTCCTTCATGCTCATCTCGAAGATGCGCTCTTTAGGGACGCCGGTTTCGACGCGCGGAACGCTCTCTGTGCCCTCGAAGATCGTCACGTACAAGCGCGACGGATCGATGCCGAACCAATCGGGCGAAGTAAGCAGCTCCCAGGCGTAGGCGATGGCGTCCTTCTTGAAGTAGTCGCCGAAGCTGAAGTTGCCGAGCATTTCAAAAAAGGTGTGGTGGCGGCGCGTAAAACCGACATTCTCCAGGTCGTTGTGCTTGCCGCCGGCGCGCACGCACTTCAGCGAGGTGGCCGCGCGTGAGTAGTC
>CAXSHQ010000422.1:0-3795 GCA_964236875.1 uncultured Acidobacteriaceae bacterium
CCGAGCCTGAGTTCTCCGAAGAAGCCCGCAAGGCGAAGTTCTCCGGCAACGTGCTCGTCTATCTCATCGTCGATGAGAACGGCAACCCGACCCACATCAAGGTCTCGCGCGGTATCGGCATGGGTTTGGACGAGAAGGCTGTCGAAGCCGTCCGCCAGTACAAGTTCAGGCCCGCCATGATGAACGGCAAGCCTGTCAAAGTAGACCTTACGATCGACGTCAATTTCACGATCATGTAGCTCCAGTCGTTCCCAGGAAGCTCCAGAATGCGCGTTCGGTCTCCGTCTGCGGAGTTCCGGACGCGCGTTCCGTTTCCTCCGCGCGTTACAAACCCGCACTCGCTACCCGCGGCATTCGCGTGGCAGCAGCTTCTTGTATTGCCCCACCACCGCCAGGTGTTCCTGCCGTTCTTTGTCCTGGAACTCCATGCCTTCCAGTGACAACTTGCTGAAGTTCAGCACAGGCGGTGTTTGATACCACTCCGGGTACAGCAGAGTGTTGCATTCGAACTCGAGGATGGCGCCGAAAGCATCAAGCAGCTTGATCACGATGCCCTGCTGTATCGGCAGGATCACCGTCTGCTGAAAGAGTTCCAGGCGTTTGCGCAGCTCCGCATCCTGCGCTGCGCGCGCGTCGAGCTTGTTGGCGGCTTCACCGATCGTATCTCTGCGGAGCACACAGGCGGCGAACTCATCGAAGTACAGCTGGTCGCCTTCATCGAGCATGCCCTGGCAGATTCCCCACAACTGCTGCGACAGCGCATAGCAAAGGTCTTCCGCAGGCAGGTTCCTGAAGCTGAAGCCACCCTGCTCCTTGTAAAGCGCCAGGTTCGCGGCCCGCAGCAGCACAAGCGCCGCGGTCACACTCCGTCCGTTCGGCTTCGCCGCCGAGGCTTCGGCTTTGGCATAGCCGGCCTTGCGGGCCATCTGAACGTAGTACTTGTTATTCAATCCGTTCACGATTGGAAAAACGATCTTCCACACTTCCAGCCGCAGGGACTCGTCCTTCTGCTGGTCGGCCTTGCGCGTCTGGAACTCCTGAAAGTAGAAGCCCACGATCGCCAGTAGCAGCGGGACTGCCAGGAGTCCGGCCATGCGGAACACACGTTCCCACCACAGCTGGCGTGCAGTCGTGATGCTGATGGGGCTGGTCGAGATAAAGCCCTCTCCCCGCGCCTGTCCGGCTGCGCCGGCTTGCGCAGACCACGTATAGCTGTAACGCAGCGTGAGCTCTTCCTGCGCGTGGCACTCCATTGGCGCGTCTGTTCCGTGATCGCCGCCAGGCACCGTCAGGCGATAAAGCGACACCACCGTTTTGCCCGCCGGTAGCACGCCAGGCTGGCTTTCCAGCGGACGCAGGGCAAAGCAGGTGTGCGGTTCTGCGATCACTTGGCTGAGCTGCGCCGCGTTTGTGGAGCGGTTCGAGAACTGCAGCGCCAAGACCTGGCCGGCAGCGCCCACCTCCAGCGTCGAAGCCGGTGGCTGCAGGTATAGGGTCAGCGGAGAAGTGTCCGTCTGGGGTGAGCTGTAAAGACTGACCGTCTTCTGCGGGAGGTCCGGCACGCCCGGGATGATGCCCGACGCCACCAACCCAACGCCGATGGCCATCAGCAGCAGGAAGCCCGCAATGGTCAGCCAGACTCGCAGCGGCGAGCCGCGCAAGCCTCGATACGTCACACCCAGCCGTTCCGATAGCAGCGACACAAGCACTCCACGATTGCGGATAACGTAACGTTACAGGAGCATTTCGAGACGGGAGTTCTGTGGTGCTTCTCAAGCTACCCGTCTGCCTTTCAGCCGGCGTGCGCGTTCGAAGCAGTTTGCATGTGACGCACCGGAGTCTCTGGAAGGACCGGTGGTGGGCGAGAAATTGTGCAGGCGGCCCGTAAGCCGAATTCTGTTCTAGACGATCATTCCTCTAGGCGCGCCATCGCTGACGCGCTCCAGCAACCTACCCGCAGGTTCCGGCTGCGCTCGGCCCTTGTCGGGCGTCGCACTCTTTCCGCCTTGCCGCAGCGGGCCGCTGCGTGACCGCGCCTTGGAAAGCGGCTGCGGTCTCCCTGCCTATTTGGTCTTGCTCCGTGTGGGGTTTACCGTGCCGCTGACATTACTGCCCGCGCGGTGGGCTCTTACCCCACCGTTTCACCCTTACCGCCCGTGGCTTGCGCCCCGGGGTTGGCGGTTTGTTTTCTGTTGCACTGGCCGTCCACGGGCCTTCACGCCCGCGTCCCGGACGTTATCCGGCACACTGCCCTGCGGAGTTCGGACTTTCCTCCCCCATCGGACAAGCTTGCGCTCGCCTCCGGCAGCGATCGTCCGGCCGCCTGCACAGCTTGATGGTAGCAGTTGAGGAAGGAGGAAGTGAGAAGTGGTTAGTGGGTAGTGGGTAGTGGGTAGTGGCTAGTGGTTGTGAGATGTGGCTCCGAATACTCACAGTGAACGCAGAAATTGAAATGGACGGTGAGAACCGGCGATGGATTGCGGCGTGCGCGATTCGGAAACAGGTTATGGCATACGACGTGGCCCTGTGCAGGAGCGCATATTCGGCATGGGGGAGACTGAAATCCTGCATTCGTTCAGCGGCTTTGAACGTATACAAAAAAGAGCGCATTGTGTTCTCACCTCCGCCGCAGCGCGGAGTCCAAGCGGTATCGTCGGGCCTTCCTCCTTCTTCCCAAACCTCTGGATGTGTACATGATGTGGCAGCAGCGCGGTCTCTTCGCGTGGGTGGTGATCTGTGGCTTGTGCGCAGGCCGGATCGTGGCGCAATCTGCGTCGGCAACCGAGGCGCTGGTGAAGGGCTCGGTCGTGGATCCTTCCGGCGCGCAGGTAGCCGGCGCCAGGGTGCATGCCGAGGCCATGATGCCGGTGAAGGGCGGGAGTGCGAACTCGCCGGGGAGTGCAGGGAACAGCACCAGCCTGGCTCCGGACGGGGGACCGAGCCGCGATGTGACCGCGGATGCAACCGGACACTTCCTGCTGACGCTGCCCGGCGGAACCTACCTGCTGACCGTGCAGTCACCCGGCTTCGATCCCTATGTGCGCGAGGACCTGAAGCTGGATGCGGGGCAGCATATCGACCTCAGGGTGAAGCTGCTGGTGGCGGTACAGGCCGAGGTGGTGAACGTGCCTTCAGATGCGAACTCCAGCACCGACCCGGCGGACAACAAAAGCGCGCTGGTGTTCCGGGGCGACCAGTTGCAGGTGTTCTCCGACGACACAACGGTGCTCCAGCAACAACTCACAGCCCTTGCGGGCGGCGACCCCAGCTTGCCGCCGCAGTTCCTCATCGACGGCTTTTCCAACGGGCAGTTTCCTCCGAAGTCGAGCATTCGCGAGATACGCATCAACCAGAACCCATACTCCGCGCAATACGACCAGCAGGGTTACGGGCGCATCGAGATCTTTACCAAGCCGGGCAGCAATCAGTTTCATGGGTACATGTTCCTGAATGGCAACGCCGACGCGCTGAACACGCGCAATCCGTACATCACAGGGGCGCAGCCGGGCTACCACCGCGAGCGCTTCTTCGGAGATGTCAGCGGGCCGCTCGGAAAGAAGACGAGCTTCGACCTGTCCGCCAATGCCAATGAGAGCGATGACAACTCGCCAGTCAACGCTACCGTGCTGGACGGCGCGTTGAATGCGGCGCCCGTGCAGGGCGTGGTGTCTTCGCCCAGCAGCAGCTGGAATGGCACGGTGCGGCTGGACCGGCAGTTCGGCGAGAAGGATACCGTGACCTTCCGCTACAGCCTGGGCCAAAGCAAGTCGACCAACGGCGGCAAGACGTGGGCGC
>CAXSHQ010000423.1:0-3737 GCA_964236875.1 uncultured Acidobacteriaceae bacterium
TCCCTGTCCAGTGTCTCTCTTATCCACTGGCACATTTCAAGCCGGGCACTCCAACTGGCCTGGGATAGTTACATGAGGTAACGTGACGCTCCACTCTAGCAAGACCCTCTCAGAAATGGAATACCGAGAACTCATTTTCGGGCACAAACGCCGCTGTTTTCCGTTCGACAGCGACGGAGTGGCTTGACATCTGACGACGCACATCTCGGAAACTTAAAGCTCTGACCAAGGCCCACGCCATTGCCGTTCGTGCCGCGTTTATCTCGCGTTCGACAGCGTGGGTCCATTCCTGGGTCCATTAAGGGTCCAAATGACGTTGCGATGGGTGCTTTTCCGCTGTTTTGGGTCCATATGGGTTGTGCTGAGTCGTTGGAAACACGCACTTCGCGCGCTTTGGGGTGGGTGAGGTCGCTAGTTCGAATCTAGTCGTCCCGACCATTCTTCTTCACAACTTAGCTCTTCAAGAGGATTCATCTGGGTCCAAAGGGGTCAAATGCCTCTCAAGCGGCCGTTTCGCGCGACGCGCTAGGTAAGAACAGCTCGACAACCGTGTCCCGCGCATTGCGTTCGTCGGATGCAGCGAGTGCTGACGATCAATTGGCTCGACAGTTCTCTTCGGCCGTCGTTGAAACAGCTCGCCAGAACCTAGTCACCAGGAGGGTTGATGAGAGTACCGACAGATGGCGGGGACCGTTCGGTGTGCCAGACGATCCGATCAGAGGTGTGGCCATGCATTGTGACAAGCAACGGAGGATATCACTAACAACAACCCGCACCCCATCACCAAAAGGCAGAGTCGATCCCTTGAAGAAAGGAGCTTCCAGGTCTGGTAAGTCTTTGCACACCTCGCGACGTGCTCTTTGCTCGCCTCATCCCACGAAAACGCCGTGCAGATGCTTATGAGCGATCATCTCCGCCCCTACCAGCAGTAAGGTCAGGACGCTCAGAATGAGTTGGGCTGTCTCCGCGCGTCGCCGTCCTGGGCTTACGGGTTTCTGCCGCCACTGTGAAGAGGGGCGACTACGCAAACGTCGGACCTGCCACAGCACGCCGAGGTCTATCAAAGCGCCTATCACTGAAAGCACCAGCATCGGCAGCCGGATGGGAGATTGATGGAATCGCAGGAGGACGTTTGTACTGGAGAGCGTAAGAGCGGCGGCCCCGATGAGCGTCCGAACACCACTCAGCGCTACGAGCGCCGTGCAAATGCTCTGTAGCAAGGCGAACACGAGGCTCGACCACACCAGAATCCGGCTGCGCTTCTCAATCCTCTCAACCTGCTGAGCCGCCTCTTCCTGAGGGGCTAACTTTTCAGTCATTCCGAACTCCGCACGGCGCGTACCGTCGAGATAGCGAGCGCCGAAGTGTTATTGCAAGTAAACCCGTTGACTCGATCCACGGGCGACGGGGATGGACTCCGCCCGCCGAAACGCGTTTGATTCTTTACGTATGTTCTGCATCGTTGTGAAGTTGCTTCAGAAAGCCGTCAATGCGGTTCTCCAATCGTTCACTGAACCCAATCGGCAGATGGAACACTCTATCATCCGCCATGAGGACCAGAACATTGTGAGTCGAATCGAGAATGGCCGAACAGATCTCGCAGTGTTCCAGGTGCGCCTGTACTTCCGCGAGAACTTCAGGCGCAAGCGTGCCATCCAGGTACTCCGAGATGCGGTCCCACACATGTGCGCATTTCAGAACCAAGGCAGCCTCCTATTCCGGCCGAATGTACTTTTCAGGTACGGCGCCAACCTGCGCTGCAACATCATGCGCGCTCGATGTAACCGCACTTTGACCGCGGCGGCAGTAATGCCCAGTACCTGGGCAGTGTCGTTCACACTGAGACCATCAATGTCCCGCGCGGTAAACACTTCCCTATAGATGTCCGGAAGGTCTGCGACGGCTCCGCGAAGAACATGACGCAATTCCATCTGCTCAAGGCAAACCAGCGGAACCTCCTTCCAATCAGCAAGCACGGCGGGAGAAAACGACTGATCTTCGGGTTCGGCGTCAAGCGACTCTGTACGGATCTTGGCGCTGCTACGGATTTTCTGTCGTGCTTCATTGATAGAGATACTGATGAGCCAAGTGCTGAACTTCGCTTCGAAGCGGAACTGGTGCAGATGCGTGAAAGCCTTCAAGAGGGATTCCTGTGCGGCTTCTTCAGCGTCGGCCTCGTTGCGAAGGATGGCTAGCGCGGAGAGGTATACCTGTCGCTCGTAAGGGCGAACCAGCTCGCGGAAGAGTTGGTGTTCGCCGCCGACGATGCGCTGGATCGCTTCCCGTTCTGAGGTGAGGTCGTTCTGCAAGGGACTCCAGACACCATGCGGGCTGGAAGCACTTCTCTTCCAGATCAGAACTTTGTGAACACCCCCCGACCCTAAGCACGCAGGAAGTTCGGAGATAGAAGAGGTCGAGGATTGAGGCGCAACCGGTTCATAGACATTGGTCGTGCTGCAACCCACACCCGGCGGCCGGGAGGATGTCCGGATCGCCCGGCTTCCACAGCCGTGCCACTGGATGCAGCTTTAGTATCGCGCAGCACACCCGTCAGGATTTCTGCAGCGATCTGCATCTGCGCCATGGTGGATGCGGTGTAACAAAGGCGAAAGAATGACCGTGCTGGACTTTCTGTAAAGAAGGCCGGTCCACATGCGAGGCTCACTCCTCGTTCTTCCGCTAAGGTTATGACGTTCTCAAGGACAGCTCCGGGCGGCAGTTTGCACCATAGGTACAGGCCTCCTTGCGGAGGCGCGAAACGCAGTAGGCCTTCCTCTGCCGCAGGCCGCAGGGCCGCGACGATGCAGTCGCGAAGAGCCCGATGACACCCTCGCAGCGACGTTAGGTGCTTTTCGAGAGCGCCGCTGTCGATAAGGCCAGACATGACAAGCTGAGTAAGCCCTCCTGTAAAAAGATTCGCACGCATCTTGATCAGACTGAGTTGCTTGATCATGTAAAGCGGTGCAACAATCCAGCCCACTCGGAGACCCGGCGCCATCATCTTTGAGAACGAACCTATGTGGATCACCTGAGAGCGGTTGTCAAGCGCCAGCAAACTTTGCGGCGGTCGAGAGGGTCCTAGAAAAGTTTCGGAGTACACACCATCTTCCAGCACAGGCAGGTGGTATCTGGCGGCCAGATCCAACAGCCCTTGCCGGACGGCCAGCGGCATCACCTTGCCGGTCGGGTTTTGGAACGTGGGCGTGGTGAAGAGAAGCTTGGGCCGGTAACGGAGCAGCAGAACTTCCAACTCCTCCAGGCTCCACTTCGTATCCCAGGCAATGAGCCGGGCGCCCGCTGCCCGAAGGCTCTGGATGACCCCCGGATACGTGGGGCTATCCACAATTGCGTAATCACCGGGTTCGATCAGGCAACGCGCCAGAAGGTCGATCGCTTCCTGACCGCCAGAGCTGACCATCACATGACTTGGCTCCGCGTGCAACCATGCGGCAAGCGAGCGCCTCAGTGAAACCTGCCCTTCTGTAGGAGCCACGGCAAAAGCAACTCGGCTATGATGGCCGATCACGCGGTCCACCGCCGCATGATAAAGAGCTGTTGGAAAGCACTCCATAGCCGGGGTTCCAGCCGCAAGCGGATGGGGCACATTGGAGCTTCGCGCAAGCACTTCAAGAACAGGCTCGTCGAGAAGGTGAGCCGTCGACGAAATCTTCCCGCTCCAGGAGAACCCTTCCCCCTGGCCCTGCGGTTTGCAACGGAAAGCTCCCTTTCCTTGTATT
>CAXSHQ010000424.1:0-2372 GCA_964236875.1 uncultured Acidobacteriaceae bacterium
GCCACCCCCACCGCCGCCGGGGTAGCCCCTGCCCTGACCACCCCCCCCGCCACCCCCGGGAAAGCCACCGCCGCGGCGTCCACCGCCACCAGGAAAGCCTCCGCCGTAGCCTCCTCGGCTTTCACCCTCGAAGTAAATTGCGTAGATCACGGTGTCGGCGCGCTGTGCGGCTTCGATGGAGCGGGCGAGAGACTCCTTGCTGCCGTGGTCGTCCCCATCGGTGAGGACGACCAGCGCACGGCGATTGGTCTGCTTGCTTTCGATCTCAGCGGAGGCAAGGAACACGGCGTCATACAGAACGGTGCCCGCTCGCCCGCTTCCGGTGTCACCGGGGCCGCCACCGCCGCCGCGGCGTCTCGGATCCCGCTGATTGCGGCCAGCCGGTGAGCTTTGCGGGTCCTGGGATCGATCGGGGCCGTTGTCCTGAGATGGATCGGGGCCGTTATCCCGGCCGGAGAACGACGGTCGATCACTCTCCTGGTCAACATCCTTGAGGCCCTGCTGCAGCTTGGGGATGGAGTCGGTGACGTCCTGCAGCAGCTCGGCGGTGCGGGAGAACTGGATGAGGAAACTCTTGTCGGCAGCGCGCGGGCCGCTGGCCGGCGCGAGCAGCTTTTGCAGAAAGACGCCGCTGGCCTTGCGCTCGTCGTCCAGCACCGCGCTTTGGCTGTGGCTGGTGTCGATCAGCAGGCCCACGGTGAGCGGCAGGTCGGTGTCGCGATCGAAGTAGCGCACGGGCTGTGGCTTGCCGTCGACGGTGAGCGTGAAGCTGTCCCTGGTCAGGTCGCCGAGGAGGGCGCCCTTCCTGTCGCGCACGACGGCGGGTAAAACCACCAGGCGCGCCTTCACGGAAAGTGTGCCGGCGCTCGGGGAGGGGCGCGCGGACTGCTGCGTGGCGCTCTCGGACGTGGGCGGAGCGGGCGTTTGCGCAACAGGTGTTTGCGCAACAGATGTTTGCGCAACGAGGGGCAGGCCCAAACCGAGACCGCAGACGAGAAGAAGCCGGTGAAAACGCATGCTGCAGGTAAGACGTCCGGCAAACGGCAGAGTTGCTGTGCTTCGCGAGAAGGACGCGGTTCCGTCGGTCCCTGGGCTAGCATGGAACGGGGCGGCAAAGGCTGGCCGAATAGGAACCGCCGCGCGACGGCGGGGTACAGGATTGTTCGAATGCGGAAGCTGTTTGGGACAGATGGGATACGGGCGGTCGCGGGCGAGCCGCCGCTGGATGCGCGAACGGTTCGCGCCGTAGGTGTGGCGTTGGCGCGGACACTGGCTGCGCCGGGCAAGCCGGTTCGTGTGGTGCTGGGCATGGACACGCGCGAAAGCGGGCCCGCCATTGCTTCCACGCTGATCGCCGGGTTGCGCGCGGGCGGCGGTGAGGTGGAGTTTGCGGGCGTGATCACGACTCCGGCCATTGCGTTCCTTACACGGGAGCATGGCTTCAGCGCGGGCGTGGTCATCTCCGCGTCGCACAATCCGTGGCGCGATAACGGCATTAAGGTGTTCGGCGGCGATGGCTACAAGCTGCCGGATGCGGTGGAGCTCGGGATCGAGGCGGAGATCGAGAGCGTACTCGCAGAGCAGGAAACAGGAAGCAGCGAGCAAGAAGCAGCGAGTGAGTTGCCGCCGGTGAACGATGCGTTTCGGACGGAGTACGTGCGCTTTCTGTTGGGGGCGGTGCCGGGCATTTCGCTGGACGACCGGTGTGTGGTGATCGACTGCGCGAACGGCGCGGCCAGTGCGGTGGCGCCACAGCTGTTCGAGCAGTTGCAGGGCACCATTGAGGTCACGCATGCTTCTCCGGATGGCCGCAACATCAACGAGGGCTGCGGCGCGCTGCATGCGGATGTGGTGGCGGCGGAGGTGAAAGCGCGCAAGGCTTCCATGGGTTTCACCTTCGATGGCGATGCCGACCGCGCGCTGTTCGCCGACGAGCATGGCAACGTGGTGAACGGTGATGCGGTGATGCTGCTATGCGCCCGCGACATGCAGGCCCGGGGTGAGTTGCGCGGCGATACGGTGGTGGCTACGACCATGTCGAACATGGGCCTGGAGGCCGCGTTCAAGCGGTCCGGCATCACGATGCTGCGCGCGCCCGTCGGCGACAAATATGTGCTGGAAGAGATGAATAAGTCGAACGCATCGCTGGGCGGCGAGCAGTCCGGACACATCCTGTTTCCTGCCCGCGCGACCACGGGCGACGGCTTGCTGACCGCGCTGGTTGTGCTCGATGCGGTGCACCGCTCGGGCAAGACGCTGGGCGAGTTGATCGCCGACCTGAAGAACTACCCCCAGGTGATTGTGAACGTGAAAGTGCGCGAGAAGAAGCCGCTGGAAAGCATTCCTGCGGTGGCGGCGGCGATCCGCGCGGC
>CAXSHQ010000424.1:2382-3737 GCA_964236875.1 uncultured Acidobacteriaceae bacterium
AAGACGAGTTGCGCGAGACCGGCCGCGTGGTCATTCGCTACTCTGGCACAGAAGCGCTGGCGCGGGTAATGATCGAGGCGGAGAGCGAAGAAACGATGCGGCGGCATGCGGAGGCGATCACTGCCGCCATTCGTGCGGAGTTGGGTGTGTAGACCCGCTTCCTTCAGGACCGAGTCAAGTCCAGGAACAGCCCCCACTCCATCGGCCTGCCGCAGGTCCGTGCGATTTCCACCCATCCTCTTCGGCCGTAGCGTCCTTCCGTGCCTTCCGTTGCAGCCCGGTGATAGGCTCACACGCATGTCGCAACACCAGCCGCCTTCCGCGCACACCGCTCACGATCAGCCTCCCTCCTACCCCGGCACCTCCCATCACGGCTTCGACCTCGCCGAGGCCGCTCTCCTCGATCTCCACGACGCCGGCTTCCACCCCGAGTTCGGCCCCGGCGTCGCCGCCCAGATCGCCCAGATCGAGCAGACCTTCGCGCAGCCCGCGCAGCAATCAGGCGTCGAAGACCTCCGTGCCCTCCCCTGGTCCTCCATCGACAACGACACCTCCCGCGACCTCGACCAGATCGAAGTCGCCGAGCGCGTCCCTGAGGGCATCCGCCTCCGCGTTGCCATCGGCGATGTAGCCGCCGCCGTCGATAAGGACTCGCCGGTCGACAAGCACGCGCAGGAGCAGACGCAAACCATCTACACCGCCGTCCGCAACTTTCCCATGCTCCCCATCGAGCTCTCCACCGGCCTCACCTCGCTCAACGAGAACGCCGACCGTCAGGCCGTCACCATGAGCTTCACGGTCACCCCGCAGGGCGAACTCCTCGACGAGCAGGTCAGCCGCGCCCTCGTCCGCAACCGCGCCCAGCTCGCCTACTCCCGCGTAGGCCCGTGGCTCGAACAGCAAGCCGCGGCCGCAGCAAGCAACGGGGTCGCAGCTGGTGCAAGCAATGAGGCCGCAGGTGGTGCAAGCGATAAGACCGCAGGTGGCACAAGTAACGATGCGTCATCTCGACCGGAGCGCAGCGGAGTGGAGAGACCCGCAGGGTCCCCACCGCAGAGCCCATTAGAGAACACCGCAGAACTCCGCTCCGACTCCGCCCGCAGCGACTCCCCCCATGGCATCGAACCCGCCTCCGGCCTAACCGAGACGTGGCTAGCCGAACAGCTCAAGCTCCAGGATGAAGCCGCCCAGTCCCTCCACTCCGCCCGTATCGCCAACGGGGCCCTGGAGTTCCAGCGCGCCGAAGCCGAGCCCGTCGTCGCCGACGGTCGCGTCAAGGATCTCCACGAGGTCGTGCAGAACCGCGCCATGCACCTGATCGAAGACCTTATGGTCGCAGCCAACGGCGTCATGGC
>CAXSHQ010000425.1:0-1888 GCA_964236875.1 uncultured Acidobacteriaceae bacterium
GGTTGAGCGACACGTTGACCTGGAACGCGCTGATCTGGCGCAGGTGTTGCCTCTGTCAACCCCTGTCGCAGCGCATAGTCAAGCAGGCTAGTGGTGCGATCAAGGTTGCGGACGTGCGAACCGAAGCCACAGAAGGTCAACGGGCTTTGCTGAGCCGCTGAGTCGCCCACGGGTAAGACGCCGCGCAACAGCGGCGCTTCCTGGGGGTGCAGGCTGTGGCGCGCCGGAATGTAACCATATACCGGCTTGAGGTGACGAAAGTTCGGCCCAGGACGCTTGTAGCTTGGCAGCAGCGCGAAGTAGTCCTCGAAGAGGTCGAGCAGGCTGAAGGCGTGACAGGGTGACAGGGTGACAGGGTGACTGCTCAAAGGCTGTGGGTCCACCTTGTCATCGTGCCGCTTTGTCACCTTATTAGGGGCTGGAACCGTATCGTAATAAAACAAATACACCGTCAGCTCATCGCCGCGCCCCGGAAAGCCTTCCCACATCAGTTGCTGACCGTGTTGGGTGTCCGCCACACTCACGAGGATGTCGCCAAGAGCGGGGTCGTGGCTCTGCGGGCCGCCATCCTGCGCGAAACCCTCGGCGACTGTGCCCACGGTGGGACAGACCCCAGCGAATGGGTGCCCAGCGTGGCGGAGCAGCGCCAGCGGTGAGGTGCTGCCCATGCCATCAAGCAACAGGCGCGCGCTATAATGCTCAAGCGCACTCGTCACCAATTGCTTCAACTCGACCTCAACCTGTAGCGGCTCACCTGTGCTCACCACGACCCGCTGAAAGGCACGGTGGTCGAGGATCACGCCTCCCGCTGCTTCCAATATGCGGCGAGCCAGTTGCAAGAGCGCTCCGGCATCCAGTGCCACATCCAGCACGCCAGGTAGCCAAAGATCACGCTGCGCCGCGTGGTTCTCTGGACTGTCGTAGAAGCGCACGAGTCCGGTGCCGTAGGTCGTCATGATGATCGGAGCCAGCTCGTCCCAGCTTGCCAGCCCCAATTCCACCAGTGCGGCCAGCTCCTTGTGGCTGATGTTCCACCATAGCGCCGCGCCATCACTGCGGCGTGCAACAGGCCCAACCCGCCGCCAGCATAGATCACATCATAGTCAAGCTCTGCCGTCTGCCTTCGGCCTTCTACAGCCTGCCCCTGGTCTTCCTCATAACACGACCGATCATACTCACCACGAGCGATACGCGCCCAGCCCTGCTCAAGCTGCCAGACCCGCCCGAGATGATCGAGCGCGTCCATCGCCTCGAAGGCCGCGACAGTATGCGGATAGTGTGGGCGCAAAGATGCTACGAGATCAGCAGGTGTACTAGTTTGGAGTGCGGTGGCCGTGCTCCGAAGGGTAGCTGACTCTGGTTGAGTCGCTGTGCCCCCGTGCCGCTCTCGTTCAACGTCTTGTCCCAACTGTGCCACTAGCATCGCCACACAGTCGCGCACACCCTGCTCTAACTGTCGTCGCAGACCTACACGCCGCCACGGCACAGCTGACACGTCAAGCATTGCGGAGAATGTAGCGTGCGTGACAACCAGCGCGTCGCGCAAGATCACGTTGAGCCGCAGACGCGGACCAACCCCACCTGCGGGCGTGGCTATCCATGTTAGACTATCCCCATCCTCGCGTAGCACCAGCTGGTACAGTTCGTCGCCCCAACGCCAGAACTCGCTGATCCGCTCAGCACCGCTTGGGAGTGCTAGCCAGCGCGAGGGGCAACGCAACACTGCCTGCACGGATTCGAGCGATGCGGGCAGTTCAGTGTAATAGATGTGTGAGATTTGCATATGATCTAGGGAGCGATGCGTAGCAAGCGACAAGGTGAATGTGTCTGCTGGCTCCTCTTTCACTTATCCTCGGTTGCTCATCCTTCGCAATCGCTCGATGTTGCT
>CAXSHQ010000425.1:1905-2498 GCA_964236875.1 uncultured Acidobacteriaceae bacterium
GAAGCGATATGTTGCACCGCGAGCAATGCTGCATCGCGCCAGGCCGAGCGCTGCGGACACGATGGCAATGGGTTATCGCTGATTTCCGCTTGAATATACCATTGTACTGCGGCGAGCGCAGCTGCTACTTCATCGTCGCTTGGCTTTGTTGGAGTCATAGAGCGGTGTTCTCAATAACGTTACCATTACGATACCATTATGATACCATGTCTTAATCGATCTCGGCTTGCCCCTAGCCCCCTGAGACTTGTATAATACGCAACGTGGTGCGTGGTCGATTCCATAGAACATCTTGCAACACGACTGCCATCGATCTCAACTGGATCTCGACGTCAAACCCGCATACGCTATATCATTGCAGCGAGAAATATGAACACACCTGCAACTGCAAGTCCGCCGCGCGTCGCGCGCTGGTGGCACGCTCCCTGGGCCACATGGACCGCGCTTCTGTTGATTGTGCTGCTGGGTGCTTACTTCCGTAGCATGAATTTGTTCGGTTGGGAAGGTGGCTATGGCTTTCATCCAGATGAGAGCTTTTTCCAGCAGACCACCAGCGACGTCCAGATGCCATCCTCATTGGGTGTGTATTTCGA
>CAXSHQ010000425.1:2508-3697 GCA_964236875.1 uncultured Acidobacteriaceae bacterium
CTCACCGCTCAACCCGCGCAACAAGGGGCACGGCCTGTATGTCTATGGCTTGCTGCCGATTACTATGACGCGCTGGGTTGGCGACCGCCTGCCAAATGTCGATATCGTCAAGATCGGCCGGTCGATGGCGACGCTGTTTGACCTCGGCTCGATCGTGCTCGTGTTCCTGCTCGGGCGGCGCGTGCATGGGCGACGTGTAGGCCTTCTCGCTGCACTGCTCGCGGCGCTGGCTGCGATGTCGATCCAGCAATCGCACTTCTTTACCGTCGATACGGTCGGGGTCTTCTTTGTGCTGCTCAGTCTATACTGGAGCGTGCGGATTGCTCAGGGCGGCGGTTGGCAGAGCTATGTGGCAGCGGGTGTGAGCATCGGTCTGGCGATTGTGGGTGGCCGCATTACGATGGCGACGCTTGGCCTAGTGGTGATGGTCGCTGCGCTGCAAGCGTCATTCCACACAGTCGCGCGGCGCATGCCAGAACTGATCGGTGATGATCCTACGGGTACGAGTAGCTTCGAGCCCGAGCCCGAAGAAGTGCCAGACACACTCGACCGAGGTCTGGGGCGCTTTTTCGGCCACGCGTTACCACTGCTTGTGCTGGCTGGTATATGTACGCTGCTCGTATTTCGCATTGGTCAACCCGATGCGTTTATTGGCTCGCGTCCTGACTCGCCACCCCCATCAGCCACGATTGCCGTGTCGCCCTCGGCGCTCGACCGACTACAAGGCTGGGGCTTTTTCGATATCAGGCTCGACCCGCGCTACCTCGATAACTTAAAGCAGAGTGCAGGCTTTGCTAGTGGTGCAATCGATTGGCCGCCCTCAGTCCAATGGGCGAACCGCACCAGCTACCTCTTCCCGCTCCAGAATATGATTATGTGGGGCATGGGTCTGCCACTTGGTATTCTGGTCTGGATCAGTTGGGCGTTGGTCGGCTGGCGGATCGTGCGCCACCGCTGGTTCGTGCCGCTGACGCTGTGGGTGTGGGTCAGCTTCTATTTTTTTTGGCAGGGCGCGCAGTTCGCCAAAACGATGCGCTATATGCTGCCGATCTATGGTCCATTGATTGTGTTTGGCGCTTGGGCATTGGTGACGTTGTGGGATCGCGTGCGAGAGAGTGACGCAGGACGCAAGACGGCAGACGAGGGAACGCGCCGTCGGTTTGTCCTGCGTCCTGCGTCCTTCATCCCG
>CAXSHQ010000426.1:0-2365 GCA_964236875.1 uncultured Acidobacteriaceae bacterium
GCCTGAAATACCTCGCCACTGACAGTTGGGAGCTTGGCGGCACGAACTGGACCGAGACGTTTGCCGATGAGTTCCGCAAGCGTCGCGGCTACGATCCCGTGCCCTGGCTCCCAGCCGTTGCGGGCCGCATCGTAGACAGCCCCGATGCCTCGGGGCGCTTCCTCACCGATCTGCGCCGCACGGTCGCAGACCTGATCGCCGACAACCACTATCGCCGCTTCGCCGAACGGGCCGCGCAGAACGGTCTAGGTGTGCAAGCCGAAAGCGGCGGCCCACACGGCGCTCCCATCGATGCGCTGGAAACGTTCGCCGCCTCCGCCGTGCCGCAGACTGAGTTCTGGAGCCAGAACCCGCATCGCGACACGGACCCACAGCGCTTTTTCCTGAAAGAAGCCGCTAGCGCAGCCAACATTTATGGCAAGCGTATTGTCGCGGGCGAAGGTGAGACCTCCATCCAGGTGCAGTGGGCGGAAAGCCTCGCGACGGATCTGAAGCCAAGTTTCGACGCCGCCGTGACAGAGGGCCTGAACCGCCTGGTTTGGCACGAGTTCACCTCCAGCCCTGCATCCACCGGCTTGCCGGGGCAGGAGTACTTCGCCGGTACCCATCTCAACCCGAAGGTCACCTGGTGGAATGCAGGCGCGCCCTTCTTCACATACTTGAATCGCGTGCAGTACATGATGCAGCAGGGCGTGCCGGTAGACGACCTGCTCTACTTCTACGGGGATAACGTGCCCGCCTTCGTGCGCAACAAGGCAGACGATCCGGCACGCATCCTCCCCGGCTACGACTATGACGTGGTGAATCAAGACGCGCTGCTGACACGCCTTCAAGTGCAGCCCGGCGGCATTTTGCGTAGCCACGCCGGTGCTGGTTGGCACCTCCTCATGATGCCGCAGTCCGGCCACGTCTCTACCGATGTGCTGCGCAAGATCGACCCGTTCGTTCGCGCAGGCGGCATCCTCATCGGCATGCCTCCCACCTCACTGAGCGGTCTCGTGGGTGCAGAGCAGCAGGCGGCTTTCGATCAGTTGGTCCGGCAGATCTGGGGTGAAACCTGTCGCGAAGGCACACAGCACGGCTACGGCAAGGGCGTCGTATATTGCAACCGTTCTGCACGCGATGCCGCAGCCGCCATGCACCTTCCCCCAGACGTCGAAGTCGCGGATTCCGCTCCAGGGCTCATGACTGCCGCCTCCACGGCGGAGTTCGACTACGCCCATCGTCGCGCGGGCTCCACGGATTTCTTCTTCGTGCGCAATGGGACAAATCACCAAACCGAGCACAATGTCGACTTCCGCGTCGCAGCCACCGGCGTGGAGCTCTGGGATGCCGTAAGCGGTGAAGTACGCGCGCTACCCGGTCGCATGCTGCCGGACGGGCGCACACGCGTGCATCTCACCCTGCCGCCATTCGGCTCCGGTTTTGTCGTCTTCACGCCAAAGCCGAGTGAAGCTGCACTCTTCACAACTTCACGCACCCTGCCCCTTCCCATCCCTGCATGGACAGTCACATTCCAGCGCGACCGCGGAGCTCCGGAGGAAGCACAAACGGTGCACGACCTACAGAGCTGGACCAAGTGGCCCGATGCAGGTGTTCGCTACTTTTCTGGAACGGCGACCTACCACGCCTCCGTCGAGGCGCCGCTGGTGCAGCACGGTCAAACGCTGTATTTGCAGTTCAGCGATGTGCATGAGATCGCGCGCGTGAAGGTGAACGGCCACGATGCAGGCACGGTCTGGACACCGCCTTACAGCCTTCGAGTGGATCCATGGCTGCACACCGGCAGCAATCAACTCGACATCGAAGTGACCAACCTGTGGCCGAACCGCCTCATCGGCGACCTGCAGCCGGGGGTCACAAAGACGTACACAAAAACCAACATCACCAGCTACAAGCCCACCTCGCCGTTGCTGCCCTCCGGTTTGATCGGCCCCTTGCGGTGGGTCGTCCATGAGGCTCCCGAGCCTCGCGCGACGAACTCTGCTGCTGCAAAAGCTGCACAACGACGCTAAGTCATCCAGTAAGGTTCGCGATAGCCTGCGCCGGCCACATCATCCAGCGTGGAGCTTGCTTTGCTCCTGCAAAACCGTGATCTGCCTGCGCACGAAATCGTTCTGATCGGGGAGCCCGCTCCAAATCTTCAAGGCAGCCTGGAACCACGCCTGGGCCTGCTCAGGTTGGCCGTTTGCCGCGCATTGCAAGGCGAGCTCCTCCCGTATTTTCGACAGCGGGACGGCAATCATTAACTCCGTAGGGCTTTGGGCATTACGTACGGCCATGATGTGTTCGGCCTCGGTCAGGCATCGCATGGCGAGGCCGGGATCGTGCAGCGCTGCGGCGGCCTCCGCGCGCACAAGCAACA
>CAXSHQ010000426.1:2375-3686 GCA_964236875.1 uncultured Acidobacteriaceae bacterium
CGTCGTACTCGCCCACATTCGAAGCGATCAACGCCCGCTGCGATTCCAACGCCTCGGAGGCTTTCTGCGCAGCCTCATCGGGCCGTCTGTCGGCGAGCAAAGCTTCGGCGAGCCTGCGAAGAGCACGGTTGCGCCGCGAGCGCACAAGATACGTGCGATTCCCCTTGGAGAGGAGGGCGTCGAACGTGCGGATGGACTCCTCCGCGCTCTCGACCGCCGCAGCGGGATCTATGCGTTGCAGAGGAAACGAGAGCCGAAAAAGAGCAACGGCGTAGCTGAAGTGGGCCGAGTTGTCCGCCGCATCGCCTTCCGCTCTTCGGCGAGCCACTTCGAGATACAGCCGCGCATATTTGACACTTTCCGCTGGATTTCCAAGGTTCGGATAGATGTCGTCGAACCATGCCTCGGAGCGGTATTGATTGACCAACGCGAGGTCGCGCAGAAACGCGGGATTGGAGGACTCCTGGTGCAGCTCTTCTTCAAGGAGTGACTGGTCTTGATCGAAGACAGTGAAAGCATCACCGATGCGGCCGGAGGCGAGCGTGGCTGTGCCTATACGGTCTTTCGCCTGCTGCGCCATCCGGAGAGCCTCCAGGGTGCGGCCCTGCGCAAGGATTTCCTGCGCGATCGCGTCGCACCGATTGAAGTTCTGCAGAGCGAAGCCCTCGCGAGCGGAATCTTCATCAATATCACCAAGAGCACACCACGCCTTCGCGAGTTCTTTCGGCCGCTTCCCCGTCGGGTAGGTGCGGGCGACCTGGTCGAGGTCGTGAAACGCGGTGTCGCTGGCCTTGCGCGCGCCCTGCATGTCTCCCATACGGAGCAGCAGGACAGCAAAATTGGCGTAGAAGGTACCGAGTTCAAGACGGTAGGCAGGGTCTCTCGCCGCGATCGCTTCGCCCATGGCAGCACTCTTCCGGTAGCTGGCGAGAGCGGCGTCAGTGTGGCCGAGATTCGTTCGCGATGGGTTCCCTTGCGTGTCACCGATCTTCACATAAGCCGCAGCGAGCTCCTTCTGAAGATCGAGGTCGTTGCTTGCGCTGCGGGAAAGATTGTCGAGGTACTGGAGAGCGGTGCGAACCATTCTTTCCCGCACGACTGTGGTGCCCTGCACTTTGGCGAGGTCGTCGCTATAGTCGAAGACGAAGCTATGGGCGAGGCTGCGTACCTGTGCGAAGCGCTCACGGGCGATGCGTGCCTGATGCCAGGCCACACCGGCACCCACGGCAATGGCGAGAAGGACAGCGCTAAAGGCCGCAAGCGGAAGCGCATTGCGACGAATGAACTTGGCCGTACGGTAGCGAAGGGTAT
>CAXSHQ010000427.1:0-3677 GCA_964236875.1 uncultured Acidobacteriaceae bacterium
GTTGATCCTGCGCAACCGCGTTGTGCGAGGCCGCCGTCAGCACAACCGAAAGCAGTGCTGCGAACTTCAGGAGCCTGCTCATCGTATGGAGACTCCATCGCCCAACTCCGGCCGCGCCGGTCCACCGCGAAGCCATTCCACTTTGAGCGCCGTGGTGTCCAGCGCTTCCACCGCATAGCCAAAGGACGCCGGCCTGTTCGGCCCCCATTGCACGTGGCAGTCCTGAATGGCGACCGCGTCCGCGTGCTCCACGCTGAACCCCGGCGTGCTGTGTGGCGGCAGGGACTCCTGGGCCGTCGTGGGACGGTTGTCGAACAACGCTCCCGCGTAGCTCGTCGTCTTGTTCAGCGTGAGGTCGATGTTGCGCAGCGTCACGTCATGGATACGGCTTTGCGCGCTGCCACAGATGCGTACGCTGTTTTCCGCAGAGGCCCGGATGTTTTCGACCGTTACATGATGCAGTTGTCCGAGCGGCGCATCCGGCTTGCGCGGCAGAGCTGTCATCGAGATTGCCTCGCCCCGTCCCCACCAGGGCGCCGAATAGAAGCGCGAAGTCAGCTCGATGTCACGGAAGGTGATGTTGTACACATCGCCCTCATCGCGAAGCTGGATGCCCAGACCGCGCGAGCTGGTCAGAATCTTGCAGCGCTCGAAGAGCACATCGTGGATGTCGGAAGTCGTCTCCGTGCCGATCTTCAAGCCCGCATCCTGCGTTCGAAGTATGCAATCGTGCACATGGATGTTCGCTGCCGGACCGAAGTCGCGAGCTTGGCGGCTGGCCTTCACCACGATCGCATCGTCCCCGGCGGTGATGTCGCAGTTGCGGATTTCCACGTGGCGTGAGTGGTCCGGATCGATGCCGTCACAGTTCGGCACATCGAGCAGGTTCCGCACCGTGACCTTCTCGACCAGCACGTTCTCACACCCCAGCAGGTGCAGACCCCACAGCGGCGCTTCCGCGAAGGTGATGTCGCGAATCTGAAGATCGTGACACTCCGTCAGCACGAACATCTTGGGCCGCCATGGTTTAGGCAGCCACCATTCGTTCTCCTTGTCATAGCCGGACATGAACTCGCGGGCGCGGCCCTCCAACCGTCCCGTACCGGATATCTGCAGATCCGTAGCGCCCTCGGCCACGATCACCGCATCGGGCACGCGGGAGTCGTTGACTCCACCCACCCCGCTCACCACGCTGCCGCCACCATAGTGCGCGCGGTCCACACTCGCGAGCAGCACGGCATCGTCGGCCAGATGGAAATCGATCCCGCTCCGCAGCCGGAGAGTCCCGATCAGGTAGCGCCGGCCGCCCGGAACCAGGACCCTGCCCCCACCCGGGTTCGCGGCCGCGGCGTCGATAGCCCTTTGAATTGCCGGACTGTCCAGCGTCTTGCCGTCACCCACGGCCCCAAACCGCCGCACATCGAATGTCTTCGTTCCGCGATACGCCCAGGCCGGCGCGGCAGCGGCGGCACACAGCATGGTGCCTCGCTTCAGCACATCGCGCCGCGTGGTCGAACCCGGCATAGACAAGCTCATGCGGCGCCTTCCGATGACGGGAATCGCGGGTGAGCGACAGCGGCCGAGATCCCAGTAGAGGCCAGCGTATTACTTTGTCTTAGCGGTTTCATGGAGGGAACAATTTCAGAGGAATACTAGCCGGGCCTGCTGCCTTTGGCAAGCAGCGAAGAGACGCTCTATCCACGGCAGGCAGGTGCATGCGCTCGACTTGGTTTCACGGGAGGAATAATTTCTGTTGACTACGGCGTGAGCCTTTCTTCACAATGCCACTCAATTTCATTCTCGCGGTCTGGAGGGTTTTCGACCTCTAGCCAGTAGAGAACAACCCCTGCAAGGCCATCAGCATGCTCAAGAGAACACGTCGCGATTTCCTGAAGGACGTTGCCCTCGCCGGGGCTGCCGTCGGTGCGTCGCAGCTTCCGGCCCTGGCCGCGTCTTCCTCCAACCCTGCCCACAACGCAACGGGTTCGTCCGGCCCAGCCCCGGCCGCCACTGAGCCTGTGACCCTTTCCTGGTTAGGCGCGGAGCCGCCGCTCCGGGCTACCGGCGTGAGTTGGGGCGTGCCCTGGCCCAAAGGCGCCGTACCGGCCCGCTCCACGTTTCGCCTCGAAGCGCAAAGTCGCAGCCTTCCGCTCCAGACCTGGCCCCTCGCGTACTGGCCAGACGGCTCTCTCAAGTGGAGCGGCTTCGCCACAGTCGTTCCGGCGAACCTCACCGGCAAGCTGCAGTTGACTCCGGGCTCCACACCCGAATCGGGGCGGGTGAACGTCACCCGAAACGCGCAATTTATCCGGATCGACACAGGCGCGGTCGCCTGTGTCATCTCCTCGTCCGGCGGACCGAACCTGGTGGAGTCGATGACGGTCGCGGGCCGCACCGTCGCCGGTCCCGGGCAGCTTGTCTGCATCCTGCAGAGCGGACCCGAAGGCGAAGCCGAGCTCGTCCAGCCCAGGGAGAAGTTCGTCAGTCTGGTAAAGACCGTGACGGTGGAACAGCAGGGCCCGGTGCGTGCCGTCGTCAAGTTCGAAGGCGTCCACATGGGGGAGCACTCCGGACGCGAGTGGCTTCCCTTCATCGTGCGGCTCTACTTCTACACCGGCGAGTCGACGGTCCGCATGGTCCACACCATCCTCTTCGATGGCGACCAGGAGAAGGATTTCATCCACGGCCTGGGCGTCACCTTCGCGATTCCCATGCGCGAGGAGATCCAGAACCGCCACGTCCGCTTTTCCGGCGCGGAGGATGGCCTCTGGTCCGAGCCCATCCAGCCCCTCACCGGCCGCTCCGGTCCCACGCGCGGCGTGCTGGACGCCAGCGGCCACGACGTGTACCCCACCCAGCTCGAAGGCAAGCGGGTGCCCAACCGCGCCGAGATGACCGACCAGGGCCGCACCCTGGTCAGTCAGTGGGCCGTGTGGGACGACTTCAAGCTCGTGCAGCTCGACCCCGAAGGCTTCACCGTACACAAGCGGCCCAATCCGCAGAGCACGTGGCTCTTCTCCGAAGGAGGCAGGCGATCTTCCGGCTTCGTCTTCGCCGGAGATGTCAGCGGCGGTTTCGGCATTGGCGTCAAAAACTTCTGGCAGTCCTACCCGGCAGAGCTGCATGTGCAGCATGCGTCGAGCCCCGCGGCTCAGCTCACCGCATGGCTGTGGTCGCCGGAGGCCCAGCCAATGGATCTCCGCCATTACGACACCCGCGCCCACGGCCTAGAGGCTTCCTATGAGGACGTGCAGCCCGGCAACAGCACGCCCTTCGGCATCGGCCGCACCAGCGAGCTCACACTCTACCCAACCGGCGACGTGCCCACCAAAGCCGCAACGGCGGCTATGGCCAAAGCAGCTACAGCCATGCCGCTTCTTGTGGCCACGCCGCAATACTTCCATGATGTGCGTGCGCTCGGTTTCTGGAGTGTCCGCGACACATCAACTCCGTTCAAGGCAGCGTATGAAAGCGGGCTGGATGCCGTGCTGGCCCTGTATCTCGACCAGGTGGAAGCGCGGAAGTGGTACGGCTTCTGGAACTTCGGCGACTTTATGCATTCCTACGATCGCCCGCGCCATATGTGGCGGTACGATCTCGGCGGCATGGCATGGGTTAACTCGGAGCTCGGCACCGATACCTGGCTGTGGTACTCCTTCCTGCGCTCGGGCCGCCAC
>CAXSHQ010000428.1:0-3665 GCA_964236875.1 uncultured Acidobacteriaceae bacterium
CCAGCCTCGCGCGCCGGACTGACTAGGAACAACCTCTTGAGACTCCACATCTAGATCACCTGGTTGTAGTTATTTCCGTTGCCGTTCTTTCTGCCGATACCCTTCACCGCAAGATAGTTGCCTTTGCCGTCCCGGCGTGGGAGCCATTGGTACAGCAGGCACCAGTCTCCCGAAAAACGTTTGTGAAAATAGCCTGCGAGGTAGCCGAGCGCGCCATCACCGGTGTTCCCGGGAGCAGACGCCATCGTGAGCAATGTCGTGTTGTATTGCTGCTGGATCACAGGCTGTTGCCCAGACATGTAGGCCTTCACCGGTGCGGGAACGTATTTCGCGTCCCAGCCTTCGTTCTGAATAGGTGCCATGTTCGAAAATCCTCCTTGGATGACCATAGTACCCCCATATGGGTACCAGCACGGGCAACCCGAAACGCGCCACCGGCAGGAGACGGTCGCTTTTCAACCTGCGCCGGCTTCCCATACGCTGCTCCGTCCCGGCCTCTCGTATTCTCTGTGCATGGGGCGCATCCACATCCTTTCCGACCAGGTCGCCAACCAGATCGCCGCCGGCGAAGTGGTCGAGCGCCCTGCTTCCGTAGTCAAGGAGCTACTCGAAAACTCTCTCGATGCCGGCGCCACCCGCATCCGCATTGAAGTCGAGGGGGGCGGCCGCAAGCTCATCCGCATCGTCGACAACGGCCACGGCATGGGCCGCGACGACGCGCTGCTCGCCTTTGAGCGCCACGCCACCTCCAAGCTCCGCTCCTCCGACGACCTCCTTTCCATTGCGACCCTGGGATTTCGGGGCGAAGCCCTGCCGTCCATCGCCTCGGTCGCGCGCCTCAGCCTGGAAACCCGCGCGCAGGAAGACGAAGTCGGCACCGCTCTCGATATTTCCGGCGGCAACATCCTGCGGGTGGAAGATGCCGGCCTGCCGCAGGGCACAACCATCGCCGTCCGAGACCTCTTCTTCAACACCCCCGCCCGCCGTAAGTTCATGCGCTCGGAGCAGACCGAGCTCGGCCACGTCGCTTCCCTGGTTACCAATTACGCGCTGGCGCATCCCACGAAGCACTTCGAGCTTCACTCCGCCACCCAGGCCCTCGTTACCGCTCCCGCCGTCGCCAACGCCGGCGAGCGCCTCTTCCAGATCTTCGGCCGCGACACCTTCGAGCAGCTTCTTCCGCTCGCCGCGGAGATGGACTTCACCCGCACCGGCATCCCTGAGCCCCCACCCTGGCAGCGCCCCGAAGACTACGAGCCGCCCGAACCCGGCTTCCTGCGCCTTTCCGGCTTCGTCTCCAAGCCCGAGCTCCAGAAGCTCAACCGCAACTCCGTCTATGTCTTCGTCAACGGCCGGCTGATCCGCGACCGCCTCATTCTCCACGCGCTCACGGAGGCCTACCGCAACATCATCCCGCCAACCTCCTTTCCTGTCGTCCTCCTGTTCCTCGAAATGCCCCCGCAGGAGGTGGACGTCAACGTTCACCCCGCCAAGACGGAGGTGCGCTTCCGCCAGAGCGCCTTCGTGCATGACTTCGTGCGCGACTCCGCCCGCACGGCACTGATGAACGCGCGCCCGTCGGCCAGCTTCCTCAATGCGCTGCATCCGCCCCACACGGCCGCCTCTTCGCTCATGGTTGATATCAGCCCGCTGTCCGACCTCGACCAGCCGCTGCACGAGCCGCACCCCGGGCTCATGGCCGAAAGCGATCCCGCCATCGATCCCGCGGAGGCCGCGCCGTTCGCATTGCGGCAGCATCTCGTTCCGCCCTCCCCGGGCCGTCTCGGTTTTACCGGCGCCGGCATCGCCGTCGGCTACGAAGAAGCCGGCTTCGCTGAAGGCCTGCACGCCGGTTCGCTGGACACCGGTTTCGCCGCGAGCGCGGCTCCGGTCCGCGATGCACCCTCGCGCGGCGCAGGCGAAGCTCACACCGTTGACGGCATCGACCAGCTTTCGCTCGACGCCCTCGCCACGCTGCGTCCCCTGGGTCAGCTTCAGAACTCCTTCATCCTCGCCGTGAACGAAGACGGCCTCTGGATCGTCGACCAGCACGTCGCGCACGAGCGCATCCTCTATGAGAAGGTCATGCGCGAGCGCACTACCGAAAAGGTGCAGCGTCAGCGCCTCCTCATGCCCGTGCTCGTCGACCTCCTGCCCGAGCAAATGGTCACCTTTGCCGCCATCGCCGAAGAACTGGATCGCAACGGCCTGGAAGCCGAGCCCTTCGGCCCGCGCACGCTCGCCATCAAGGCCGCGCCGGTGGGCCTGGAGGGCAAGGAGCTCGAGCGCACCGTGGAGGAAGTGCTGGCCGTGACCGAGCGCGAGCGGCAGGCCGAAAACGAGGAAGCCCGACGCTCGCGCATCGCGGCGTCCATCGCCTGCCATGCGGCCATCAAGATCAACATGCCGCTGGACATGGCCAAGATGCAGTGGCTACTGGCCGAACTCGGCAAAACCGAGCTCCCCATGGGCTGCCCGCATGGCCGCCCCATCGCTTTGCGGTATTCTTTAAAAGACATTCAGCGGGCGTTCGGGCGCATCTAGCGCGTCTACCTTCAAGAGCGTTTACCTTCAGGGTGTAGTGCTCGCTCAAGCGCAAGTGTCATCCTGACCATGGGCACGCGAAGGGGAAGGATCCCGCGTTGGCCTGTGCCATCACGACACTTTCGAGGAAAACGCGATAGCGGCTCGCTGCCGACAGAACGCGCAGGCCACACCCGAGGCGCGGAGTCCGATCACAATGACAAACGATGCAGAGCTGATCCAGCAGCTATACGACGGTTTCAACGCGAGGAAGATGGACACCGTGCTTTCCATGCTTGCCGAAGATGTCGTTTGGGCCAACGGCATGGACGGAGGCTACCATCATGGCCGTGAAGCCGTTAGGGCCTACTGGACGATGCAGTGGTCCATGATCGATCCGCATGTCGAGCCGACCGGGATGACGTACGAGGAAGACGGCGTGACCGTCGTCGATGTACACCAGACCGTTCGCGATCTCGAGGGCAAGCTCCTGCTTGATGAAAGGGTCCAGCACTTGTTTCGCGTGAAAGACAGGCACGTTTCCCGCTTCGATATTCATAGCCCGTCACAGCTTTCCGCTGTCGTTCACGCGTCATAACCAACAGGCGGCTGCGCAGGCAGCAGAGCGCCCCATCCCATGCGCGTCGATACGCCGCGCAAAAGCATTGCAGAATCGAGTTTGACTTTGGCATCGCAAGAACCCATTTCCGCCGCGCAGCTCCAGGCCGCGCGCTCCACCGCATGGCACCAGGCCGGCGATCCCCTTTCCACGGGCGACGCCGCCCGCGAGTGGCTTACGGCCTACGGCCTTGTCCTGTTCGCCCCACGCGCCCAACAGCTGGGAGCCCCCGCGCCTTCGCTTGTGGAAGCGACGCTCGGCGCCACCAATGACGCCCCGTCGCCCGCGGAAACCGACACTGCCCGCTCGCTCGCCGCGCGCCTCGTCGCCGAAGGCCACGCCGTGCCGCTGAACCTACTCGGCGGCCCCGGCGATCTGCCCGATTTCCTGGCCTCCGCGCAAGTGTTTTCCTTCGTCTACACCCTGCGCGGCGACAAGCTCTGGAAGCAGGCGCCCGAAACCTCCGGCGCTAACAAGGTCACCCCGCTCGCCCTCAGCGTCTACACGCTGCTCGCCGAGCGCG
>CAXSHQ010000429.1:0-3662 GCA_964236875.1 uncultured Acidobacteriaceae bacterium
TGGATCAGATGGCATCCGACACCGGCGGACGCGCTTTCTACAACGGCAACGGCCTCACCACAGCGGTCGCCAGCGCGCTCGAGACTGGCTCCAACTTCTACACCCTCGCCTACACCCCCACGGACCGCAATCCCCACGGTGAGTACCGCTCCATTCACGTGGAAGTTACCGGTCCGTCCGCTGGCGGCGTCAAGCTCTACTACCGCCGCGGCTACTACGCCGATCTCAGGAAATCCGACAAAACTCCGCCAGTCGCCTCCACGAGCCCAGCCCTCACCGGCGCGGAGGCCAAGGCAGCCGCCTACACACATGTGGTCATGTCTCATGGAGCGCCCAACCCAGAAGACATCCTCTTCAAGGTGCGGGTCCTGCCCGTCTCCCCCGCCACCGACGCCACACTCCTTCCCACCGAGCAGCCCGATCCTGCTCACCCCTTCAAGGGTCCATACCGCCGCTACAACATCGACTACGCCGCCCTTGGCTCCGCCTTACGTCTGACCCGTCAGCCCGACGGCACCCGAGCCGGTGCGGTCGAGTTCAAAGTCTTTGTCTACGACGACGACGGCAAGCTCCTGAACGTGGCCGGCCAGTCCGTGCAGCTCAACCTCATGCCGGAGAACTACACTCGCCTCCTCAAGTACGGCCTCAGCATGCACCTGGAAGTCAGCGCCCCCGCCCGCGGCGAAGCTTACCTCCGCATAGCCCTCCACGATATCCCCACCAACCGCTACGGCGTGGTCGAAATCCCCACCTCGACTGTCAGCAAGCTCCCCTCCCCACCACCGCAACCTGCTGCTCCTGCGTCCGCCCCCAACCCACCTGCGACCCCACCACCTCCGGGCAGCAGCCCCGCCGGCGTACACTAACCAGCGGACGCCATCCCCGGCCCCTGTGACTTCGGCCCTCTTCAATCCGCGCCAACGCTCGCTCATCCGCGCCAACGTCCTGGTTCTCGGCAGCTTCTTCGCGGCCATCCCGCTGTCGCGCTTCCCGCACCTGCAGCCTTCCCCGCTGCTCATTCTGCCTGCGCTCGTCGCCCTTGCCGGCACAGCCGACACCATTCGCTGCATACGCCGCCGCTGGTGCCTCTACCATGGTGGCGTCCTGTTTTGCATCTACATGGACCTCATGGTTCTCTCGATGATCTTCTTTCTCCTGCTCTACCCCTACCTTCCGCCTATCACCCAGCGAAACCTCTGACCCAACGCCTGCTGCGTGCTGCTTGCGCTGCGTACGCCTGTCATCTCCCTTGGAGCGAAGCGGAGTGGAGAGAGCCCTGCATCTTGAACCACCGAGAATGCGCTCCTGAGCGAAACCGCCAGCCAGCCTGTCAGACCGCATCCTTGACAGTCCTTGCCTTCGCCAAGCTATCCTCACAGGCGACACGTTCCAGCCCTGCCGGCCTCACTCTCTTTGCCGTCACGCCTGCGTCGCATCCAGCGTTTCTCTTCCGTGAAGGTGACCATGTCCGCCGCTTCCGCCGCCCCCGACTCCGATCTCGCCTTCACCACCTACGCCCCTGAGCGCGGCAACAACATGCGCTGGTTCGTCTGCTTCCTCCTCTTCCTCGCCACCACCATCAACTACATGGACCGCTCGGTCTTCAGCTTCATCGAGCCGCTCCTCCACGACGTTCCCTTCATGGGCTGGGACCACGCCGCCGACAAGCTCCACCAGCCCACCTTCGACAACAACTACGGCACCGTCGTCCAGTGGTTTCAGATCGCCTACGGCGTCGGCTTCCTCATCGCCGGCCGCGTCATCGATAAGCTCGGCACCAAAACCGGCTACGCGCTCGCCATCCTCATCTGGGGCTTGAGTTCGATGAGCCACTCGCTCGTCCACTCCGTCATCGGCTTCTGCATCGCCCGCGTCTTCCTCGGCATTGGCGAATCCGGCAACTTCCCCGCCGCCATCAAGGCCGTCACCGAGTGGTTCCCCGCTACCGAGCGCGCCAAGGCCGTCGGCCTTTTCAACTCCGGCTCCAACGTCAGCTTCTTCCTCGCGCCGTTGCTCATCACCTTCGCCACCGCCCACTACGGCTGGCGTGCCTCGTTCCTCGCCACCGGCTCGCTCGGCATGCTCTGGCTCGTCCTCTGGCTCAGCTTCCCCTACAACAAGCTTCGCCGGGGCGCCACCACCACCCAGCGCAACCTCGCTCCCGTCATTAGTGAAAAGCAGCCCCTCGTCAGCATCCTCAAGAACCCCGGCACCTGGGCATTCGCCGTCGGCAAAGGCCTCACTGACGGCGTTTGGTGGTTCTATCTCTTCTATCTTCCTCAGTTTCTCAACCGGAACTACGGGCTCGACCTCAAGCATGCCTACTGGTACATCGTCACTGTCTACGTCATCTCCTCGGTCGGCTCCATCGGCGGAGGCACGCTCTCCGGCTGGCGCATGAACCGCGGCCACTCCGTCAACTCCGGTCGCAAGTTCGCCATGCTCTGCATGGCCATCCTGGTGCTTCCACTGGTCCTCGTCCCGCACATGGGCACGCTCTTCCCGCAGAATCCCTGGCCGGCCACGTTGATCATCGCGCTCGCTGCCGCCGCTCACCAGGGCTGGTCCGCCAACCTCTTCTCCACCCCCACGGACATGTTCCCCGCCACTGCCGTTTCCACTGTTGTCGGCATCGGCGGAGCCTTCGGCGCGGCGGGCGGAGCCATCTTCACCCAGGTGGTCAAGAAGAACCTTTCCCTCCATCCGCTGCTGGTCTTCGCCATGGCCGCCAGCGCCTACTTGATCTCGCTCGCCATCTTCCAACTCCTGGTACCCCGCCTCGGAGCCCCCAGCGAACCCGAAATCCCCCTCAGCGTCGCCTAATGCGGGCTACACAGCAAGAACCTGCGCACTACCTTTGTCTCGGTTGTGCTTCTGCTCTTGCTTTCTTGTTGTCATCCCCGCAGGGGATCTGCGTCTTGCTCCCGCCCACTTCCCGCAGTGGCAGGTAAACTGACATTGCCCCGCGATGTCAGACAAACCCAAGAAGTTCTACGTCACCACGCCGATCTACTACGTCAACGCGCGCCCCCACATCGGCCACGCGTACACCACGATCGTGGCCGACGTCCTCGCCCGCCGCCACCGCCTCCTCGGCGACGACGTCTTTTTCCTTACCGGCACCGACGAGCACGGCCAGAAGATCGAGCGCAGCGCCGCCGCCGCCGGCATCCCGCCTCAGCAGTTCGCAGACCAAGTGGCCGCGGAGTTCCAGAAGCTCTGGAACCGCATGGGCATCACGTACTCCAAGTTCATCCGCACCACCGACCCCGACCACGCCCGCGGCGTCCAGCACCTGTTCACCGAGCTCTACAACCGCGGCTTCATTTATCTCAGCACCTACACCGGCCAGTACTGCGTGTCGGAAGAGATGTTCGTCGAAGGCCCTCCCGGCACCATAGGCCCGGACGGCCGGCCCACCGAGACAGTCACCGAAGAAAACTTCTTCTTCAAACTCAGCGCTTTCCAGCGCCCTTTGATCGACCTGATCGAAACCGGCGTCCTCGCCGTCGAACCCGAATCCCGCCGCAACGAAGTCCTTAGCTTCCTGCGCGGCGACTTGGAAAAAGCTATTCATGATCTTCAGTTCGACGCGATTTGGGAATCCGCGAAATCACCTACCAGTAGTGAACGAGGGGATGTTTTTCACGCGGCAATGGAAA
>CAXSHQ010000430.1:0-3657 GCA_964236875.1 uncultured Acidobacteriaceae bacterium
ATGCTTGTAGAACGCCGCGATCGGGTTGAAGACGGCGCTGATGCGGGAGAGCGATTTTGTATAGCCGGGGTTCTCGTCGCAGAACAACGCCACCATGTTGAAGACGTGGATGCCGAGAGTGAAGAAGCCGAACGAGGTCGCCTGCCGGCGCGGAAGCGGATTGGTGGTGGCGTGATCGGCGCGAAGGCTGGACTTGTAACGGTTGGTAGCGTCCGAGAGGAAGATGTTCGTTGCCAGGACCGCGCAGAACTCTTCGAAGTCCGTGAAGGGCGCCATGCGGCCCTTCAGCTTGAAGCGGCGCTCCTGCCGGGAAAGGCTGCGCAGGGTGTGGATGAGCTCATGGTAGAGAATCTCATGGGGCAGGCCGGCACCGATGCCGGCGTCGCCGGTGCATGCTAGGTTGTCGGGTGAAAACGCGACAAACTGTGCGGGCGACATGACGCCGTCGGTTTTGGATTGCGCATTGCAGTCGCCGCCCTCGTACGGAATCAGCGAGATGACGTTTTCTTCCGGCCCTTTCGCCGCTAGGTGATAGCGCAGCGAGGCGGCCAACGCTTGTCCGGCGCGCGACTTCAGGATCTGGGCCAGGTTCCTGCGTACACCTTCCATGTACTTCTGGTCTTCGCGGGTGGGCGGCTTCTTTACCCATGGGAAGACGACCCCGAACTGCTGTTCTACCGTCATGCTTCACCCCCGCAGAGTAGTGACGTCGGGGGGAGAGGCGTTTCAGGTGGGCTGCGTTGTTCTCCGGAGAGTGTGGAGTTGGTGGACTTGCTCGTGCCTTCGGCACTCGCTTCGCGCACTACAGGTCTCTCCACTCCGCTTCGCTCCGGTCGAGATGACACGAGTGAAGTGAGCCCCGGCCGAGATGACAAGAGTGAAGTGAGCTCCGGCCGAGATGACAAGAGTAAGGGCGCTCCGGTTGGGATGACGGGCGTATTGGGTGGCAAAGAGAAAGGCCGCCAGCTTTTTGCTGACGGCCTCCGTACACGACTTAAGGGCCCGTGTGGTTACTGCTTGGTGAGGGTGCCGCCGGTGCCGTTTTCGCCGGCGCAGGGGCCGGTGATGGTCCAGGAGCCGACGGTAAGGGTGGTGGCGTCGAGCGAGACGCTGCCGCTGGTGACGAGGCTGTTGTGGGTGTTCGGGTCGGTGTAGGAGATGTTGAACTGCTGGCCGGTGACCTGGGCGGAGTCGGTCTGGGTGGGCGTGTTGAAGCAGCCGTTGCCGGCGGGCACGTTGGCGTAGCCGCTGAGGACAAAGTTGCCGTTGGCGTCCGGCGCGGACTGGGAGAGGACCGTGCTCACAGGGATGTGGTTTCCGTAGACGTCGATGAAGTCGCCGGAGTAGGTGCCGCTGACTGCGGCGACGGAGTGGGCGACCGCGCCGGCCGGGGCGGAGAAGCCGCAGGAGCCACTGGAGACGGTGTAGGTGGCGTTGGCCAGCGACTTGCCATCGGCGGCGGGAGTGCCGGTGATGATGAGGCTGCCGCCGGCATAGGAGCCGCTGAGGGTCACCAGGCCGTTGCCGTTGGTGCCGCCGTTGAGAACCGCGACCACGGACGGAGCGGCGCAAGCGCTGGCGGACTGCGAGTGGAAGAGGGCTGTAGAGCTGATGCTGGTGCCGGTGATCTCGCCGGAGAGCGAGGGGAGCTTGGACGCGGCAGCAGCGCTGGAGGAAAGCTGCCAGTTGCCGGTAATCCTGATGGCGGCGGCGTCGGGCGTGGAGGTGGTCAGGGCCCCGGAGCAGCCGGCGAGCAGGGCGGACATGCTGAGGAGACCAGTGCTGAGGAGAGCGACGGAACGGCAGGAGAGAGGCATGGGAAGCTCCGGTGGCCCCAGAAGGGGGTACGACTTTCAAGACGGAGTATGGCAGGAAGGTAACCGGAGAGCTATAACCCGGGAGGTACACAGGGGTGCTGCGGAAGTGCGAGCGGGGCCGTCGGGCGAGGAGGCATCTAAGCCGCGGTTTCGGACCCAGAGCAGTGTGGCGTACAGGGGAACAGGAGCGGAACGAACTTAGAGCTTTGAGGTGTCAGCTTGGAGCTGTCGGCGGCGCTCTCGCGTGGCGCTGCTCTTAAGATTGCATTTAGAAGCATCCAGTAGGGAGCTGGTGCATCAATTTAGTTGACAGTAACTCACTCACATGCGAGAGTGAGGAGAGTCAAAGATTCCCGGGCCGCCCAGAGGCGATGTCCGGCATGGAGAGCAGAGGCAATGGCGAAGATTATCGGTATCGATCTCGGCACGACGAACAGCTGCGTGGCGGTGATGGAAGGTGGCGAGCCGAAGGTGATTGCGAACGAGGAGGGTGGTCGTACGACTCCTTCTGTGGTGGCGTTTACCAAAAATGGCGAGCGGCTGGTGGGCCAGGTGGCCAAACGGCAGGCGATCACGAACCCGGAAAACACGGTTTACTCCATCAAGCGGTTCATGGGCCGTCGGCAGAACGAAGTGAACGACGAGATGAAGATGGTGCCCTACAAGGTGGTGCAAAAGGGCGAGAACGTGGGCGTGGTGGCGCAGGGCAAGGACTACACGGCGCCGGAAGTTTCGGCGATGATCCTGCAAAAGCTGAAGAAGGCGGCGGAGGATTATCTGGGCACGAGCGTGTCCGAGGCGGTCATCACCGTGCCGGCGTACTTCAATGACGCGCAGCGGCAGGCGACCAAGGATGCGGGCCGGATCGCGGGCCTGGACGTGAAGCGCATCGTGAACGAGCCCACGGCGGCGGCGCTGGCCTATGGCCTGGATAAGGGCAAGGACGAGACGATCGCGGTGTATGACTTCGGCGGCGGCACGTTCGATGTGTCGATCCTGGAAGTCGGCGAAGGCGTGATTGAGGTGAAGGCGACCAACGGCGATACGCACCTGGGCGGCGACAACCTGGACCAGCGCGTTGTGGAGTGGCTGATCAAGGAGTTCAAGGACGAGAGTGGCCTCGACCTTACGGCGAAGGGTAACGAGATGGCGCTGCAGCGGCTGAAGGATGCCGCGGAGCGCGCCAAGATCGAGCTTTCGACGGCACAGGAGACGGAGATCAACCTGCCGTTCATCACGGCGGACGCGAGCGGGCCGAAGCACCTGGTGCGGACGCTTTCGCGCGCCAAGCTGGAGTCGCTGGTCGACGACCTGCTGCAAAAGTCGGTCGGGCCGTGCAAGCAGGCGCTGAAGGATGCGGGCGTGGACGCGAGCAAGATCGACGAGGTGGTTCTCGTCGGTGGGCAGACGCGCATGCCGAAGATCCAGCAGTTGGTGAAGGAGCTGTTCGGCAAGGAGCCGCACAAGGGTGTGAACCCGGATGAAGTCGTCGCGATCGGAGCGGCGGTGCAGGCGGGTGTGCTCGCCGGGGATGTGAAGGACCTGCTGCTGCTCGACGTGACGCCGCTGACGCTCTCCATCGAGACGATGGGCTCCGTCGCCACCCCGATGATCCAGCGCAACACGACCATCCCGACGAAGAAGACGGAGACGTTCTCGACGGCGGCCGACAACCAGACCGAGGTCGAGGTGCACGTGATGCAGGGCGAGCGCCCGATGGCGAGCGGCAACCGCACGCTGGGCAAGTTCAAGCTGGGCGGCATCATGCCGGCTTCGCGGGGCGTGCCGCAGATCGAGGTCACGTTCGACATCGACGCCAACGGCATCCTGCACGTGTTCG
>CAXSHQ010000431.1:0-3650 GCA_964236875.1 uncultured Acidobacteriaceae bacterium
ATCCTTTCCGACACGCAGGGCGTCGACTTTTCGCGCTGGAGCCGCCGCGTGCAGGTGGACCTGGACCGCAACTGGGGGCCGTTGCTCCCCGATGAGGTGTACCCGCCGCTGCTCCATACCGGGCGAACGGTTATCCGCGTCACAGTCCTCCCGGATGGCAGTATCGACGACATGAAGCTGGTAGGCTCCACGCACGATACCCCGATCGACAAGTCGGCCTGGGCTTCGATCGTGAGCGAGGTGAAGTTCCCGTCGCTTCCCACGGAGTTCCACGGCCCCAACAGCACGTTCGATGTGTACTTCAGCGTGGAGCACGAGTCCGGCAACTAGCCTGTTGGGCCTGCTGGGACGACTCGATGCAACGGATACGCTAGCCTGACGGCATGCCCGCTCCTTCACGCCGCGCCGAGCCGCCTCGCGCCCCCCAGCGCGGGCCGTTGCAGCGTGCCGCCGAAGCGGAGCGCCAAAACACTACGCGGAACACCGAGGCTCAGGAACGCCGAAGCATGGTGCGTGGGCTGCTGCTGCTGGCGCTGATCGTTCTCTGCCTGAGCATCGCGCGCGCCGGGCTCGGCCGCGTCTTCCCGCATGGATGGTGGCGGCCTTGAGCGCGGGTAATGTTCCAGAGGAGTATCCCCTCATTGTCCTGGCCGGTCCGACCGGCAGCGGGAAGTCGGCGCTGGCTGTGCATTTGGCTTTGCACCTGGCTGTGCACCTGAAGGCGCGGCTGGCTCCGCACCAGGAAGCGGAGATCGTGGCGTGCGACTCCGTGGCCGTGTACCGCTTTCTGGACATCGGCTCCGCGAAGCCTTCAGTCGCCGACCGTGCGCGCGTGCCGCATCATGGGCTCGACCTGTACGACCCGGGAGAGTTCTGCACGGCCGGCGATTACGCCCGGCATGCCCGCGCGGCGCTCCATGCCATCCGCGGGCGCGGAAACCTGCCCATCGTGGCCGGGGGCACCGGGCTGTATCTTCGCGCGCTGCTGGAAGGACTGGCGCCCTCGCCACCGCGCGATGAAGGCTTGCGCGAGCGGCTGCGCGAGCGGGTCGCGCGGCGCGGGCCGGGGAGCCTGCACAGGCTGCTGCTGCGCTTCGATCCGCAGGCCGCCGCAGCCATCCATCCCAACGATGCGCCCAAGTTGATCCGCAGCTTGGAGGTCACGCTCACCGCCCGCCAGCCGCAGACCGCGCAGTGGGCGGCGGGCCGCGATCCGCTGCGGGGATACCGCATTCTGGCGCTGGGTCTCGACCCTCCACGCGAGGCGCTTTACGCGCGCATCAACGCACGCGCGGAGGCGATGTTCCGGCCCGCAGTGCCGCCCGGTCTGCTTGAAGAAACGCGCGAGGTGATGGAGCGATTCGGTGCGGAGTGCGCCGCGCTGGGCTCGCTGGGCTACGCGCAGGCACGGGCCGTGCTGCGAGGCGAGATGGAGCTTAGCGAAGCCATTGGGGCGGCGCAGCAGGGGCATCGCAACTACGCCAAGCGCCAGCTCACGTGGTTTCGCAGCCAACTACGTAACCTGCCGCTCAGCCTGCCGCAGCCCGCGCAAGTGCGCTGGATTCATGGCTTCGGCGATGAGCCTGCGGTGCAGGCCGAAGCCGTTGCGGGTGCGCTCACATGGCTGCACGGCGGCTCGCCCGCGCTCTCCTGAGGCCCTCTGGAACTCGCCGCTTCCGCGCCGCAGTTGCAGCAGCGGCGGCAAGATGGTTCAATCGCCTCACATGCGCAGGCTGCTGTCCCTCTTGCTGCTGGCGACGGTCGGGATGCCCTTCTGGGCGCCGCTGCTGGCGCTTGGGCAGCGGACGACGAGCACCGTGCCGGTATGCTGCCGCCGTGACGGCAAGCATCATTGCGCGATGACCGGGATGGCGGCAGACAAGCCGGCTGCGGAGGCGGAAGCGCCATCTGCACGATGGAATGCTCCGTTCGAGCGCTGCCCTTACTGCCCTGGCGCGATCAGCGCTGCCTGCCATCACGAGCTCGGAAGCGCGGAGGAGACGGCCACCGTCTTCGCTCCCGCGTTTGCGCAGCCGCTCGGCCTGGTACAGACCGAAGCTCGGCGGCGGCTCGCGCGCGAACGGTCGCGTCACAAGCGCGGCCCTCCTCACACCATCTCCCTCTAGAGCGAATCTCCTAACGCAAATTCCCGTCCAGCAGCTTCGCTGCTGGTTCTGGCGAGTCAGCCCTTCCGGCTGCACCTCGCCCCAGGTCTGCCGTTTCCGCATGCACGAGCTCTGGCGAGCGCGTCTGGTCTCTCCAGCGGTCTGCATCCGGGAGTGCCGGCACCCAGTTCGGTGGGCGGCCACTGCCGTCCCCATGAGGGAGACCGATGCTCCGACTCTATGTCGCTGTTTTTTGTGCCGCCTTGTTCTGCGCGGCTTTGGCTATGCCTGTATGCGTTGCCGCGCAGCAGACGCTGACGACCGCGTCGCTGACCGGACGCGTTGTGGATCCAAGTGGCGCCGCGATGGCGGGTGTGCCGGTCACGGCGCTGCAGCCTGTCACCAACCAAACCCATGCAACGCGAACGGATGAGCGCGGGCGCTTCCGGCTGCCGTTCCTGCCGGTGGGAGAGTACCGCGTCACGGCGCAGGCCGGCGGTTTCCGCGAGGCCGTTCAAACCGTGCAGCTCACGGTGGGCTCGGCTTTTGACTTCACGTTGCGGCTCTCGCTGGCGGAAGCCACCAGCACGGTCCAGGTGACCGCGGGGTCCAGCGTGGTGGATACGGATCGGAGCCAGATCGCAGAGACCGTCGCGGAAGTGGAAGCGGAAAACCTGCCCTTTGCCGGCCGCAACTACCTGGACCTCGCGTTGCTGCTCCCCGGGGTGTCACCTACCAACACGGCGAGCACGCAAACGCTGGCGGAAACAGCGGAGGTGCCGGGGCAGGGCTACTCCGTGAACAGCCAGCGCAACTTCTCCAACAGCTTCGTCGTGGACGGGCTATCCGACAACGATGATGCCGCGGGGCTGGCGGGAAACCTTTTCAGCATGGATGTTGTGCGCGAGTTCCAGGTGGTCACTTCCGGGGGGCAGGCGGAGTTCGGCCGGGCACTGGGAGGCTACTTCAACGTCATCACCCGAAGCGGAACGAACGGGGTGCACGGCACGGTGTACGGCTTCCTCCGCAACCAGCGGCTGAACGCAAACAACGCTCTTTCCGGCAGCAAGCTTCCGCTCACCCAGGGTCAGTACGGCGCGAGTCTTTCCGGCCCGTTGCGGAAGGACAGGACGTTCCTGTTCGGCAACTTCGAAGAGCAACGTCTGCGATCCAACGGCATCATCACCGTTGCTCCCGCGAATGCTGCCGTTACCAACGCGACGCTGACGGCACTCGGCTACCGGGCTCCGCTCCTGCCTGTCGCCGCAAGCGCCACGAGCCTGTATCCCACCACCCTGCACACCGACACGGCTTTCCTGCGTGCGGACCACCGCTTCAGCCAGAAGGACCAGATCGAAGCCCACTACAGCTTCTACAAGCTGAGCAGCCTCAACGCCCGCGGCAACGGCGCCCTCAATGAGGTAAGCAACGGTACATCCGTGTATGACACGCATCACACCGTCGCAGCGAGCAACATCGCGACCCTGTCGCCGCGCACGTTCAACGAAACGCGCGCGCAGTTTATCGATGACGATCTGTACGCAC
>CAXSHQ010000432.1:0-3642 GCA_964236875.1 uncultured Acidobacteriaceae bacterium
AGCGACGATCCGCCCACCAACATCAAGTCAGAGTTTGACTGGTCTCGCCTCGCCTACAGCGCCAACATGTCCAGCTACGGCGGCTATGGCTATGGCCGCGGCTACTGGATGCGCAACGCCTGGTCGCGCGATTACCCCAAGGCCGACCGCCAATTCCTGATCGCCATGCACCGCCTTACTCGCATCGATGGCCGGCCCACTGAGCAGGTCGTAACGCTCGACTCCGACGAGATCTTCAACTACCCCTGGATCTACGCCGTTCAGGTGCAGCAATGGAGCTTCACGGAGCCGCAGGCCAAGCGTCTCCGCGAGTTCCTGCTCAAGGGCGGCTTCCTCATGGTCGATGACTTCCATGGCACGCAGGACTGGGATAACTTTATGAACGGCATGCGCCAGGTCCTGCCCGACCGGCCCGTCGAAGACCTCCAGAGCGGCGACGAAATCTTCCACACCCTGTACGATGTCGACGACAAGATGCAGATCCCGGGCGAGCAGTGGATCCGCTCCGGCCGTACCTATGAGAAGGACGGCTACCAGCCCAAGTGGCGCGCCATCCGCGACGACAAGGGCAGGATCATCGTCGCCATTTGCCACAACATGCACCTGGGCGATGCGTGGGAGTGGGCTGACGACCCCAACTACCCCGAGCCCTTCGCCTCCATGGCCTTCCGCGTCGGCTTGGACTACATCCTCTACGGCATGACGCACTAAGCACCCCAGGGCACCCACGAGCCGCATGTTCCAGTTCCTCTTCCGCTACCCGGCGCCGGTCTTCAGCAAAGGCCAGTTCGTTCTGCTCGGCGCCGCGCCGCGCTGGCTGCTGTGGATGCTGATCGTCCTCGTCACGGGAGCGCTGGCCTTCGCCGTGTGGTGGCGTCTGCACTCCGGCGACCCGGAAGCCATCGCACCCAAGCTCCGCGGCTGGCGCGCGTGGGCGCTGTGGTCCATGCAGGCCCTCTCCGTCGCCCTGCTGCTCGTGCTCCTCTGGCAGCCTGCGGTCCGCGTTTCCGAGCTCAGCTCGCAGCAGAACATTATCGCCGTCGTCCTCGATGACTCCCGCAGCATGGCTACCCCTGACAGCAACGGCCAAACCCGCGAAGCTGCCGCCCTCGCGGCGCTCCAGTCCGGCGTTCTGGCCGGCCTTGCCAAGCGCTTTCAGGTGCGTCTCTATCACCTCAGCGCCGCGATCACACGTACCGATCGCCTGGACGCCATCACCCCCACCGCGCCCGCCACCCACATCGCCGACGGCCTGCAGCAGCTCGCCACGGAGACCTCCGACCTGCCCGTAGGGGCGGTCGTCCTGCTGAGCGATGGCGGCGAGAACACCAGCGGCTCCGGTGGCTCCGGCATCTCGCTCAGCGCGCTTGACGCCCTCCGCAACCGTCGCCTCCCTGTGCACACGGTCGGCTTCGGCGCGGAAACGCAAGCGCATGACATCGAGATGCAGGACGTCAGCGTTCCTGCGAGCGGTGTTGCCAACGCACGCATCTCCGCCACCGCCACCTGGACGCAACGAGGCTTCGCAGGGCAACACGCCACCCTTACGGTCCGCGACAACGACAAGCTGATCGCCGCGCGCGAGGTCACCCTCGCCGCCGACGGCATCGCGCAGACCGAGCCCATCTTCTTTCCGGCCGGAGCCGCCGGCGCGAAGCTCCTCCACGTCGGCATCCAGCCACTGGGCGGCGAAACCAGCACCGCCAACAACGCGCTCGCCCGCACCCTGCTGGTCAGCGACACCAAACGCCGCATTCTCTACATCGAAGGCGAGCCGCGCTGGGAGTTCAAGTTCATCCGCCGCGCGGAAGATGGCGACCCCACCGTGCAGGTCGTCTCCATGCTGCGCACAAGCGAAAACAAGGTGTATCGCCAAGGCATCGGCGGCCCCGGCGAGCTCGCAGAAGGCTTTCCTTCGCGCGCTGAAGACCTCTTTCCTTATAGCGGCATCGTCATCGGCTCCGTGGATGCCGACTTCTTCACTCCACTGCAACAGGAGTTGCTGCGCGAGTACGTCGACCGTCGCGGCGGCGGCCTCCTGTTCCTCGGTGGCCGCTCGTCCCTGAGCGACGGCGGCTGGGCCGCCTCCAGCCTCAACGACCTGCTGCCCACCTTCCTGCCCTCCGGCCGAGCGAGCTTTCATCGCAATGCCGCCACCGTGGAACTCACCTCCGCGGGCATCGACTCGCCCATCACGCGCCTGCTCGACGACCCAGCAAAGAACGCCGACCGCTGGCGGCGCTTCACCTATCTTGCCGACTACGAAGATCCCGGCTCGCCCAAGCCCGGCGCCACCGTGCTTGTCAACATGAATGCCGGCCATCGCAGGCTTCCGCTGCTCGTGACGCAGCCATACGGCCATGGCCGCTCCGCCATCCTTGCTACCGGCGGCACCTGGCGCTGGCAGATGAGCGAAGCCCTCGGCGACCCTTCGCACGACCTGTTCTGGCAGCAGCTTCTCCGCTGGCTCGTCGCCGACACGCCGGGCGCTGTGACCGCCGCGACACCGGAGCGCACGCTGCTCGATCAGGGCCATGTTCAGCTCACCGCACAGGTCCACGACAAAGACTTCCAGCCCGCCTCTGACGCTCACGTCACGGCCCGAATCAGCGGCCCTACCAGCGCGGTGGTCGATCTTACCCCGGCACCCGACGCACCCGGCCTCTACCGCGGCGACTGGACCGCCGAAAAGCCCGGAGCCTACCTTGCGGAGATCACCGCCGACAGCGGCCCCGCCCAGCAGCTTGGTAGCGCCGTCCTCACCTTTCAGCGCGAAGACGGCGTTGCGGAGAACTTCCATACCGAGCAGAACCGGCCCTTGCTGGAACAGCTCGCCACGCAGACCGGCGGCCGCTACTGGAAGCCCGCCGATCTCGCCAACCTGCCCCGCGATATTTCCTACTCCGAAGCCGGCATCTCCGTTCGCAACACCAAGGAGCTTTGGAACATGCCGATTGTGTTCCTCGTGCTGTTGGGCCTGCCTGTAGCCGAGTGGCTCCTGCGCCGCAAGTGGGGTGTCGTTTGAAGCGCCTCCTGCTTTGCGCCCTGCTTGCGGCCACGCTGCCGGCGCGGGCCGCCGTGTACTATGTCACCGTGGCCGGGCTCGGCGGCGAGCCCGATTACGAACAGCGCTTCACCGCCGCTGCACGGGACCTGAACAAGGTCTTCCTGTCCGGCTCTGACCCAACGCACGTCGTGACCCTCAGCGGCCGCGACGCCACGGCCGAGCACCTCCGCGCCACCCTGCTCACGATTGCGCGCGAAGCCAAGGCCACCGATGACCTTGTCCTCATCCTCATCGGCCACGGCAGCTTCGATGGCGCCGAGTATAAGTTCAACCTTGTCGGCCCAGACCTCACCGCGGCCGAGATCGCCTCGCTCTGCGACCGCGTTGCCACGCGCCGCCAGCTTGTCGTCGCCGCTACCAGCGCCAGTGGCGGCGCGGTTGCCGCGCTGGAGCGCCCCGGCCGCGCTGTGATTGCCGCTACCAAGTCCGGCACGGAGAAGAACGCTGTCGTGTTTGCGCGCTACTGGGTCGAAGCCCTGCAGGACCCTGCCGCCGATACCGACAAGAGCGACTCCGTTTCGGCGATGGAGGCCTTTACCTACGCGGCCCGCAAGACCGCGGCCTTCTACGAGTCG
>CAXSHQ010000433.1:0-3631 GCA_964236875.1 uncultured Acidobacteriaceae bacterium
GGGCAAGGACACCTGGGTGCGCCAGCACGCCGCGCAACTACCAGTCATCGCGCTGGATGCCATTCGCGCGCAGCTCGGCGTTGCACCGAGCGATCAGCAGGGCTATGTGGTGATGGTGGCGAAACAGCGTGCGCGCGCGCTGTTGCAGCAGCAGCAGCCCTTTATGTGGAACGCGACGAATTGCACCCGACGGCTGCGCAGCCAACTGATCGCCTTCTTTGCCGACTACCATGCACGCGTGCGGATCGTGGCTGTCGATGCGCCACTTGAGGTGATCCTCCAGCGCAACCGTGCGCGGCGCGATCCCGTACCCGAGACCGTCATCATGCGTCTGCTTGAGCACTACGATCTTCCTGATCTGACCGAAGCGCATCAGGTCGATTATGTCTTCGACGAGCACTGATTCTTCGTACACGTCTGCACCACGAGGTGGTATGAACGAGCGCACGCTCCTGTATTCACGACTCGCCGCTGCCTTTGTGCGTGGCACGCTCCATCACATACCGGAGTGTGATCCGGCGCTGTTCGACACGCCATTGGATAGGCTCAACGAAGCGCAATGTGCTGCCCTTATTCAGCTTGGGCAATTGCGCGACCTCCGGTTGCACCGTTTCAAGCGCACGATGGGGTTGCCACGCGTTGCAAAGGTGCTTGGCGTCTTGAAAGGGGTGCAGCCAACCGAGTTACTAGATATCGGGAGCGGGCGTGGTGCATTTCTTTGGCCATTGCTCGACACCTTTCCGCAACTCCCCGTCACGGCGCTGGATACACTCGCCTACCGCATTGCAGATCTCCAAGCTGTACGTGCTGGGGGTGTGGCGACGCTTATATCAAAGCCAGCGTATAATTGGCTCATCCGAGCTTTTGGTGATCTCCCTCACGAAATGATATACTGTATCAATACGTATTTGTAGGGAGAGCATATTTCAATGGCCTTTGATCCTGGTTTTTTGCTTCCTGACGCTACAGCACTACGCCTCGACACCATAGCGGCTGAGCCAACAGGTGCCTTAACCATCGTTGTCGCAACTATCCAAAGCACTGCCGTTTGTCCGACCTGTCACCAGTCGATGACGCGCGTGCATAGTCACTACACACGAACTGTCGCCGATCTCCCGTGGGCAGATCGTCCAATTCACCTCGCACTCCACGCCCGCAAGTTCTTCTGCACCACCGTCACCTGCTCCCGCCGCATCTTTACCGAGCGCTTGCCTGCTGTTGTTGCACCGTGGGGCCGCCGCACGCTCCGATTAGCCGACCGGCAACGCCGTATTGGCATCACCGCTGGCGGGACAGCTGGTGCAGCTTTAACAACAACCTTAGCGATGCCTGTTGGCGACGACACGCTGCTCACCCTTGTGCGCCAAACGCCTCTGCCCGACCGACCCACGCCTCACGTGCTTGGCGTCGATGATTGGGCCATGCGCAAGGGGCAGACGTATGGCACGATTCTCGTAGACCTTGAAACGGGCAAGCCCATTGACCTGCTCTCAGAGCGTTCGGCCGACCAGTTTGCTCACTGGCTCACGGATCATCCTGGGGTGAGCATCATTAGTCGTGACCGGGGTGGGATCTATGCTGAAGGCGCGAAAAAAGGTGCGCCTGACGCTGTCCAAGTCGCCGACCGCTGGCATATCCTCAAAAATCTCGGTGATGTGCTGTTGCGGGTGTTTCAGCAGCAGCACCAAGCGATTGAAGCAGCCTTTACACCATCTCCTCCGCCTCCATCTGCCGAGCATGCAACGCAGGTGATCGAGCGTGATGCAGCTACGGAACCAGACTCAGTGCAACTGACGCATCGTGAACACGAGCAGCAGACACGTCACGCAGCGAAAGTGGCTCGGCACGAACACGTACGACAGTTGCATCAGCAGGGAGTGTCACTGCACGCGATCGCCCGACACACGGGCCTCGAACGCAAAACAGTGCGAAAATACGTGCATCTTGACCACTTGCCACTCCCACAAGCGCGAGGACAACGCGACAGCCTACTCGATCCATACAAACCCTACATTTTGGAACGCTGGCAGGCGGGCTGCACCAATGCCATGCAACTCTTACGCGAAGTGCAACCATTGGGATATGCAGGCAAGCGCTCGATTCTTCGAGGGTATCTGACGCAGGTGCGCAAGACGCAAGGACTTCCGCCGCGAAGTCGAAACAGCTCAGGAGATGAGGTACGAGAGCCGGTACGCAAGCCACCAACGTGGCGAACCCTGACGTGGCTTGTGCTGAGACGGGCCGAGCGGTTGAGCGACGAAGAGCAGGCAGACGTGGCGCGTGTGCGCTCGGCACATGCGGAGCTCGAAACAGCTGTCAGCTTGGCTCAAGATTTCGCCGCGCTCGTGCGTGAACGGAACGTCGCTGGCCTCGAACCATGGCTGGCGCGTGCGAGCGCAAGCACAGTGGTGCCGTTCCGCACTTTCGCCAAGAGCATTCGTCAAGATGAAGCTGCCATTCAAGCAGCGCTCACTTTGCCCTGGTCAAATGGGCCGGTGGAAGGACATATCAATCGTCTCAAACTGCTGAAGCGCCAAGCTTATGGTCGCTCCAAGCTCGATCTGCTGCGCATCCGGCTGCTTGCCGCTTAAGCTAGAAGCACGGGAGGATCACCAAAAGCTCGGATGAGCCAAAAATAAACTGGCCTTGACAGCTTACGCCTGTGCAGGGTGATGCAACACACGTGTCGTTTGACGACAATCAGTTCGATGTGGTGACCCTGCTTGAAGTCCTTGAACACATTCCCGACACCGTTGCTGCACTCACCGAGGCGTGTCGTGTCGCGCGTCACTTCCTGGTGCTTTCGGTGCCATCCAGGCCGGACGATAACCCCGAACACATCCACCTGTTCGATGCAGCGCAGCTCGCAACCGTGCTGGAGCGTGTTGGTGTTGAGCGCGTGCGCTTTGACTCTGTGCCGGGTCATCTGATTGCTGTTGTGAGGATCAAAGCCTAATGGAGCCGATCTACAAATATCCGCGTACCCGCCATATCGAAGGGTCAGGCCTTCAGGTAGGCGAGGCTAGGCAGGATGTGCCGTTCACCGACCTGGTGGGCAAGCACCTCGTTATTGAGGAGAAGATGGATGGCGCGAACTGCGGCATCAGCTTTGACTCTTTAGGACAGCTCCAACTCCAAAGTCGTGGTCATTATCTGACAGGTGGCCCACGCGAGCGCCAGTTTGAACTCTTGAAAAGCTGGGCTGCCCGATATACGCAAGACCTATGGCTACTGCTTAGGAGTCGGTATGTGCTCTACGGGGAATGGTGCTATGGCAAGCATAGCATCTTCTACACCGATCTGCCGCACTATCTGCTGGAATTTGACCTGTACGATACGCACATGCACCGCTTTCTCTCGACCCAGCGACGGCGCGCTGTGTTGCGTAACGCGACGTTTATCCACTCCGTTCGTGTCCGATCATCGCCTGCAATTGCGTGCGGCAGCACAAGCGGCAGGCGTTGACCCGCTACAGGCGTCGCGCGAGACCGATCCCAGTCGGTTCATGGAAGGTCTGTATATCAAGGTGGAGCAGGATGGGGTGGTCATCGAGCGCTACAAGTTTGTGCGTGCTGGCTTTCTGCAAACCGTGCTGGACTCCGGCAGTCACTGGATGGAGCGGCCCCTCCTG
>CAXSHQ010000434.1:0-3620 GCA_964236875.1 uncultured Acidobacteriaceae bacterium
GCGTCCGCGCCCACTCCAGCACCAGTCCGATCTCCCCGGCGAGCCGCCGCGCATCCCACCGCTCCAGGCCATAGCGCTGGAGCCCCAGCCGCGCCCGCTCATCCGGCTCGCTCGCCACAAACGGCGCCACGCTCTCCGGAGACGACGGGTACGGCACCCCATGCAGGTAGATCATGCCGGGTGGCATCCAGTTCGCGCCCTGGTGGGTGAACTCATGCGGCTCATACATGTGGAACGTGTAGATCACGTTCTCATCCCGCACCGGCTCGTTCGTTACCAGCCCGTCGATCTTGCCCCACTCCGCGCCCGTCGCGATGATCGTGTGCCGCGGCGCCTGCGACCGGATCACCTCCACCGCCCGCGCTTGGATGCCGGCCCACTTGTACCAGTCCACGCAGAACGGCTCGTTCAGCACTTCGAAGTACAGGAGGTTCGCGTCCGACGTAGCGAAGTGGTGTGCGAAGTTCCGCCAGAAGTTGAAGAACCGTGTCGTGCCGTCCTCGGTGCCCGTCACGTCACGGACCCAGTTCTGCTCCGCATGGATGTCCAGCACCACGGCCAGCCCCAGACCGTTCAGGTCGCGCACCGTCCCATCCAGCCGCGCTATCGCCTCCGGCCGCAGCACTCCGCTCTGCCGCTCCGCGATCAGCGGTTCCGGGTCGATCGACAGTCGAACATGGTCGAACCCCAGGCTCTTCACCAGCTGGAAGTCCTCCAGCGTCGTAAAGCTCCCCAGCCGCGCGGCCGAGTAATCGCTCGACTGCGCGTACCACATGCTCAGGTTGATGCCCTTGCGCAGGTGCTGCGCGCGATTGAACGGAAGAGAATTCTGGGCCTGGGCAGCGGCCATGCCGGACACCAGCGTTCCCACGCAGAATGCAATCCGGAGCCACCAGCGTACTGGGCGTTGCGCGAGCCTCATCCTGCCAGACTACCGCCGTGTCCTTCGGGAAACCTGGCACGCTTCCACGCCCGCGAACCTCCGCGCATTCCAAATACCCGCCCGCGCATCGAATCCAAGAGAATGCCGTCCCCCGCCGCCCACCCCGTCCGAACCCTGCGAGAACACGCCACGGCTCTGGAAGCCGGGCTTTCGGTTTGCCTAGCCGCGCCTGACAAGCGCGCCGTGCACAAGCTCCGCACCGAAACCCGCCGGATCGAAGCGCAGATCGCCCTGCTGAAGCTCATGAAGGGCCTGCCGCCGTTCCGCGCCGTCGCGGGCAAGCTGCTCAAGCAGAGCAAGAAACTGCGCCGCGCCGCAGCCGCTGTCCGCGACCTCGACGTGCAGCACAAGCTCATCAAGGACGAGGCCGAAGCCATCACCCGCGATGCCGACGACCGCGCTACCCTCCAAAAGCGCTTCGACGACCTGCTCGCCTCGCGGGATGACGTCCGCGCGCACAACGCGCAGAAGCTCACCGCGGTTCTGCACAAGCGTCAGGCCAAGGTTGCCGGCGCGCTCGAAGCCCTGCTCGACGCCCTCCAACCGGCGCAGCACCGTACCCTCGGCGCCGCGGAGATGATTGCCCTGGTAGGCGGCGCCTTTCGCGCCACACGCGAGCTGCGCTTCAAAGCGCCCACCGGGGACGATCTCCACACCATCCGGAAAGCCGCCAAGCAGGCGCGCTACCAGCTCGAAACCGCGCCGAACTCCGCCTCGGCGCGCCGCGCCGCCAAGTCCTACGAGACGCTCCAGGACGCCGGCGGCCTGTGGCACGACTGGCTGGACCTCGCTGCCTTGGCCTCCAAGGAGTTCGGCGACCATCACCGCATCACGGCAGCCTTCACCACTGAGCGCGACAAGCATCTGCGCAGCTACCAGCGCCTGCTCGATCAAACCCGCGAGCAGATCCTCCATCGGCCCCGACCCCGGCCCACGCCCAAGGCACCCGGCCCAGCTCGGAAACGGCCATCGGCATCCACGGCATCTGCCAAGCCGTCGTCACGCTGATCCTGCTACACCCACCACTTCGAATCCTTCGCCACATCGAGCGCCAGCTCATGCGCGGCCCACAGCGCCATAGCCAGCGCCAGCGCCGACTCCAGCAGCGCTGCCGGCAGATCGCGTCCGAACATCTTCGCTAGACGCGCCCGGAAACGGAACCCACCCCACGTGCCGATCGCCGCGCCGATCAGCCCGAGGACCACACCGCCCGCGGCCGGCTGATGAATCGCATTGGCCCCCAGGGCGCCCGTCAGCGCGCCGAACACCAGCCGCGAGATCGCCGGAAACGCCGACGTCCGGTTGGGACATTGCGGCAGCGTGTCGCCCACATACTCGCCCAGCGCCATCACGGAAAATACAATCGCGGAAACGAGCATCCCTGCCCAGAACGCCCATCCATGCACCGGCGTCCGGCCCAGATGCACAAACCAGCACATCACCGCTACCGCCGTCATGGCGCGCATGCCGGTTGAAACGCCAAGAAGAAGAAGTGCCCCCATCGTTCCATGCTAACTGCTGCGCTCAATGCCTTCGTGCCAACAGGTTCGCGCTACCATTCTTCCAATGAAAGCTGCAGCAGACGAGCATAGGCATTTCTATGTGGATGAGACAGGAGATCCGAACTTTTATGCAAAGGGTCGCAAGCTGATCGTTGGCGAAGAAGGTTGTTCTCGCACCTTCGGCGTCGGCTTCGTGCGAACCGCTCAACCCGAGCCGATACGCCAGGCGCTTGCTGAGCTACGGTCCGAGTTGGCCAAAGACAGCTATCTTGCAAAGATTCCATCGATGCAGAAGACGCTGACGGCATTTCACGCGAAAGACGATTGCCCCAAGGTCAGGAAAGCAGTCTTCGAAACTCTGCGCAAGCAAGACCTGGCTGCGCATATCGTGATCGCCAGGAAAAGTGAGCGGATCTTTATAAACAGGCACCACTCCTCGCAGGACGTCTTCTATGAAGCGCTCACATCTCATCTGTTCGAGCGTCAGTTACATCTCGCACAGGAAAACACAATTGTCTTCGCAAGGCGCGGCAACAAAACCAAGCAGCATGCTCTTCGCTCTGCGGTGAATGCAGGGGTCGCCGCTTTTCGGAGCAAGTACCCTGCAGCCGATCAAACCTCAGTGGATGTTCAAACGGCCTTCGCTTCGGAGGACGGTCTGCTTCAGGCGTCTGATTATCTGCTCTGGGCGGTCTTCCGCGCGATTGAGCGCCGAGACATGCGCTACTTCGACTTCATGGCAGAAAAGTTTGAGCTCGTTTGGGATATCTACGACTTCACGGCCCAAGCTGCGAGAGGCTCCTCGGTATATACCCGCAAGGATCCTCTGAACCTGGATAAGGTCAGTCCCCTTAGCTAAGCCCCACTAAAGGGGCAACGGCTTGGGGCCGGCTTTCACTAAGGCGAACTGATCTTCCTATAATGCGCCCCACCACATGCCAATGCAAGAGCGAGTTGAACGGGACCGCCACGACATCAAGCCCGCAGCCAACCGTACAGCGGAAACTGCTCCGCCAACTCCGCCACGCGCCCGCGGATATCTCGTAGCGCGGCCTCATTATTTCGGCTCCGCAGCGCCTCGCGGATCCAAACCGCAATGGTTCGCATCTCCCCCTCCTTCATGCCGCGCGTGGTCAGTGCGGGCGTGCCCAGCCGCACGCCACTCGGCTTCAGCG
>CAXSHQ010000435.1:0-974 GCA_964236875.1 uncultured Acidobacteriaceae bacterium
CGGGGGGCGGTGGACGCGGCGGCGGTGGCTGTCCCGGGGGTGGCGGGGGTGGTGGTCAGGGCAGGGGCGACCCCGGCGGCGGTGGGGGTGGCCGCGGCGGTGGCGACCGCGTTGATGGCAAAAAGGTGCTGGAGCGCATGTGCGGCGAGACCGGCGGGCGCATGTTCGAGGTTTCCAAGAAGAACACGCTGGATGTCATCTACGCGCAGATCGGCGACGAGCTTCGCCAGGGCTACCGCCTCGGCTTCACGCCGGACGCAGCAGCCGCGGAGGAAGGCTACCACCGCCTCGATGTTCAGCTGACCGGCGCGCACGCCAAGGACAAGCTGACGATACAAACGCGAGACGGCTACTACACTGCCGGCCATTGAGTTCGGCAAGTGCTGCGTCCTACGGCGTCTTGCCGAGCCATCCATGCGCCTGCATCCAGCCCTGCAGCAGTAGCGGCCACACCGCCAGCTCCGGTGTCTTGGCCCATGCCCGTGCCGTGCGGTCCGCGCTCGAACACATGCAGCTCCGCATCCACGCCGGCGCGCTGCAGTGCATCGAAGAACGCCGATGCATTCAGTGAGTTCACCTTCTCGTCGCGCTCCGTCGCATAGATAAAGCTCGGCGCCGACTCCTTGGTCACATGCAGCACCGGGGAAAGCGCATCGTTCATCGACTGCGGAGCGTCCTTGCCTGTGATCGACTCCATCCCGAACGTGCCTGGAATGGCGCGATCGATCGTCAGCCGCGCATAGCTGAGGATGGCGAAGTCCGGCCGCCCGTGCAGCTTGTCGATGTCATCCATCGTGCGTGTTCCCACGCCGAAGCCTTCAAAGGGCGCCGGATCCCCATGCGGCTCCGCGGTGGCGAGATAGCCCGCCAGATGTCCGCCCGCTGAGAATCCCCACACGCCGATGGCATTGGGCCGCAGGTGCCACTCCTTGGCATGGCTGCGCACAAACCGGACCGCGCGCTCGCCATCCAGC
>CAXSHQ010000435.1:984-3604 GCA_964236875.1 uncultured Acidobacteriaceae bacterium
TACTGCAGAATGTACGCGCTCACGCCGCGCTGGTTCAGCCAGCGCGCCTCGGCCGCACCCTCCTTCTCATTCACCAGGTGCAGGTACCCGCCCCCGGGCAGCACCACCACCGCCGCGTGCGGCCCTTCGCCTGAGGCCGGATAGCAGTACAGCTTGGGGATGTCATCGGCGCGTGTGCCCACCGCTCCCGGCGCGCCGCCCGGCCACAGAACCTCTACCGAGCTGTAGCCTGCAGGGGGTGCGTCCGTCACGGCAGCCGCGGTCGCGGGCGTGCCTGTTTGCGTCCGAGCCGGAGCCTGTGCCGGCGTCCTTGCCGGCGTCCCGGCCTGAAAAGAGAAGCCGACCGCGGCCAGCAGCATCCAAGCACTTGCAAGTGTCTTCATGCCGATGAGCATACGCGAGACCGCCCGCCGCCGTCCGACGTTGCCCCAAGGAGTTTTGCCCATGGCTTCACGTTTCCAGCGCACCCGTTTGCTTCTTCCGCTCGCCGCCGCGGGCCTGCTGTTCGGCTCACTCGCAGGCTGCAAGAAGAACCCTGCCGCCCCAGCGTCTGTGCCCGACACAGTGGAGGCCCGCAAGGCCGCCAAGCAGCCCTACACGAAGCCGCCCGCCGCGAATATGGGCCTCTACCCGTCCATCACCGACGCCGACAAGGATGTCACCGCCGGCCTGGCGAAGGCGCACGCTGAAAACAAGCGCGTCCTGCTCGACTTCGGCGGGGACTGGTGCGGCGACTGCAAGGTGCTGGACATCTACTTCCACCAGCAGCCCAACGCCGACCTGCTCGACAAGTACTTCGTCAAAATCAACGTGAACATTGGCCACGAGGACGCCAATCTCGACCTCGCCCACCGGTACGGTGTTCCGGTCCAGGGCGTTCCCGCACTGGCCGTGCTCGATGCGGATGGAAAAGTGCTCTACCACCAGAACAAGGAGTTCTCCGACATGCGCTACGATAAGCCGCAAACGGTCACTGACTTCCTGAACAAGTGGAAGTCCTGACAGCACTCTTCACGGTACGGAGCGCCACGCGAGGATGCGATCTAGGCTCGAGCACCTGATTCGCCGCAGCACGATCTTCGCGCCCGCCCGCGGCGCCTTCCACGTCACCGTGCTGCTGCGGCACGCGGTCCTTGCGGCCGTCGATCACGACTTCACCACCGTCGCGCAGGCTACGGCGTACTCCTCCATCGTGGCGTTGTTTCCCTCGCTCATCGTCGCCGCGGCGGTGGTTGCGCTGCTGCCGGATTCAACTCCCTTTCGTCTGCAGATGTCGCTGTTCTTCGACCGCGTGCTGCCTTCTAATGTCACGCCGCTGCTCGACGCCTACTTCAGCAGCGAAGGCAAAAGCCCGCAGACCGCGACCGCGCTCCTGAGCTCGGTCCTTGTCAGCCTTTCCGGCGCTTCCAACGTCATGTCCACGCTCATGGAAGGCTTTCGCCGCGCCCATGAGCTGCCGGATATCCCCGGCAGCTTCTGGCGTCGCCGCGGCCGGGCGCTGGCGCTTGTCCCCTTGTCGCTGATTCCCATGGCGCTCGCCAGCGCGCTGGTCGTCTTTGGCCATTACCTCACCTTGTGGCTCGCGGGCCAGGTCGCGCCCAGCCTCCAGACCGCCGTCTACGTCATTGCCTTCCTGCTGCGCTGGATCATTGCCCTGCTCGGCAGTGTCGGCATCCTCGCGGTCATCTACCACCTCGGAACCGACCTCTCGCAGCACATGCGCGAGCACCTGGAGGAACCCTGGCTGCGCCAGCCATGGCGCGTCCTTCGCAGCGATTGGAGCTGGCGCAAGAGCCTGCCCGGCGCCACGCTGGCGACCGTCCTGTGGTTCGTTCTCACGCTGCTGTTCGGCTTCTACGTCACCCGCTACGCGAACTACGGCCACGTCTACGGCTCGCTGGGCGCGGCCATCGCCCTGCTGTTCTGGCTGTACCTTATCGCACTGAGCGTGCTCATCGGCTCGGAGTTCAACGCGCAGCTTGCGCTGGCGCAGCGCCGTGCCGCCTCGCAGCGCGCCGAAGCGCAGCCCGAGCAAACGTCTTCCGGCGATGCAGCAATCGCGATGGACGAAGGCGAAGAACTCTAAGCATCGGCGTCCGCCGCTTTTGCGCCTATCAGTTCTCCGTGGGCTTGGTCATGTGGTCGACCACCAGGTTCGCCACGGACTCGTGTACACCGTCGAGCTTCAGCCCCAGCTGTTCCTGGAGCGCGGTAAAGATCGCCGGCCAGCTTTCAGGGTCGTTGGCAGACCACTCGCGGCCAAACTGAAGAGTGTAGTTGTAGGTGCCCAGCAGGCCGGTCTTGTCCACAACGGTCGCTTCGACCATGGAACTCAGGACGCCCGTAATGGCGCGCATGTTCGCATTGGTTCCAATCAGCTCCAGGCCATGCTGTGTTCCTCGCGTCTGCACGTTGGCAGGCGGCACAGGCGGTGCCGGTCCATCGGCGGGGGCCGTGGGCACGGGCTGCAGCTTCGTGCCGCCCTTGGCCACGGTGAGGTTGTAGAGCGATGTGCTGCGAGTTTCGAGATGGGTCTTGAGACCAAAGCGCTCCGCCAGCAGCACGCGAATGGCATTCCGCTTCTCCAGCCGAACCTCGTCGAGGGTGAGCTTGGCCAGCC
>CAXSHQ010000436.1:0-3583 GCA_964236875.1 uncultured Acidobacteriaceae bacterium
ATCCTGCGCTCGCTCACAACACTGCTCGATCCGCAGGTCCCCTACGTCGCAGGCTCCGAGCTCCGCGACAACCCCTACGCCCCGCTCTCCAGGTTTTCGCGCGACCTCATCGCCTCGCTAAGCGACGACACACCCATCGCCTGGATGAAGCCCATGGAGCGCTTCGTCGAAAAGCTCGCCACGCCGGACGTTACGGTGGCCGACCTCATTGGAGATGTCGACCCGATCAAGGCCGCGCGCTCCGGCCACGAGCTCGGCTCCGAGCTCACCATGCACTACGGCCTGCTCCCGCGCGCCAATCGCGGCATATTCGCCATCAACGAAATCCCCGATCTAGCCGGCAAGATCCAGGTCGCGCTCTTCAACATCATGCAGGAAGGCGACGTGCAGATTAAGGGCTACCCCGTCCGCCTCGAGCTCGACGTCGCCATCGTCTTCTCCGCCAACCCCGAGGACTACACGGCCCGCGGCAAGATCGTCACGCCGCTCAAGGACCGCATCGGCTCCGAGATCCGCACCCACTACCCCGAGTCGCTCGACGAAGCCATTGCCATCACCGAGCAGGAAGCCTGGACCGCCCGCTCCTACGAAGCCGGCAATGACATCATCCAGCGCATCCACATCCCGCACTACATTCGCCAGATCGTCGAACAGATTGCCTTCGTCGCGCGTGAAGACAAAAAGGTCGACAAGCGTTCCGGCGTCTCGCAGCGCCTGCCCATCTCCACCATGGAGCTCGTCGTCTCCAACGCGGAGCGCCGCGCCCTGCTGCACGGTGAATCCGTCGTGGTCCCTCGCGTAGGCGACATCTTCGCTGCGCTCCCCGGCATCACCGGCAAGATCGAGCTTGAGTACGAAGGCGAAATGCGCGGCTCCGAAGTCGTCATCCGCGAGATCATCCGCCAGTCCGTCGCCTCCGTCTACGACAGCTACTTCGCCGACACCAACACCCAGCAGATCGAGCAGTGGTTCAACCTCGGCGGCCAGGTCGAGCTCAACGACAAGCAGCCCACCAAAGCCGTCCTCAAGGCCATGAAAGAAATTCAAGGCCTCTTCGAAAAGCTCGGCCCCCTCAAGCTCCCCAAGAACGCCGAGCCCGAGATCGCCCTGGCCGCCGCCGAGTTCCTGCTCGAAGGCATGACCGCCCACAAGCGCATCTCGCGCAGCGAAGAGCGCAAGTTCTCCGCCGGCGAAAAGAAGAAGCGCCTGGACGACGCCGCGCAGTACGCCGAGAAGATGCGCGAACGCGAAAAGGAAAACGCCATGAATCGCACCCGCCGCGGCTTCAACTAAGGCGCCCGGAAACGGCGCACGATAGCCTAGCCTCATGCCGCCCTACCCTGGAATCCCCTACGGCCCCGCACCCCCGTGGTGCTTTCCTGCCTTCGAGGCCAGCGCCTATATCCTCTTCGCCGTATGCCTCGCGCACGCCTGGCGTCGCGGCAAACAGCACGTCGCCTACATCCTTGGCGGCCTCTTCTTCGGCCTGGTTCTCGAGTACATCGAGGTCGCCACCGGCAGCTACACTTATGGCCGCTTCGTCACCATGCTCGGCCGCCCGCCGCTCTCCGTACCCATCTGCATTGGCCTCGGCTGGGGCATTATCCTCTACACCTCGCGCCTCTTCTCCGATGCCCTCCGCCTTCCGCTTCTCGCGGCAGCCGCCTTCGACACACTCCTCGCCATCAACATCGATCTCAGCATGGATGTCGTCGCTTACCGCCTGCACATGTGGCACTGGCATTGGCAGGGCACCGGCCTCAACCCGCTCACCGCGCAGTGGTTCGGCATTCCCTACGGCAACTTCGTCGGCTGGCAAACCGTCATCTTCTGCTACTCCGCCTTCAGCCGCCTCTTCGAGCGCCGCCTCCTTCGCGCCCACGCGGCCACCACGGCCCGCAGCGTATCCGTCGCCTTGCTCGCGCTCCTCTGCTCGCAAGCCATCCTCTTCTCCGCCGAATCCTTCCTTTACCCGTTCCTGCGCAAGCACTTCAGCATCAGCTCGGCGGAACGCTTCTTGTTTCTCTCCGCCGCCTGCCTCGTCCTCAGCCTCTGGGGATTCCTTCGCGATCGCGTCTTCACCAAGCCGATCCCGCCGCTCGCCCGCTGGGTCCCATGCTTCTTCCACGCGTACTTCCTGGCGGCGTTCTTCGGTTTCGGCTTCTATCGCGAAAACCGCTGGATGACGCTGGCCGCGCTCGGGAACGTCACTCTCGGCATCATCGTCCACTTCGTCCCGTGGCACAGCCGCCGGCCCGCCGTTCGGCTCGACCGAAGCGCACCCGATGTGAAGGCCGCCGCGTAACCACCACCTCGCAAAGCGGCCCTCCAGCCACCGCCCTTCTGCCCACTCACCCAGGCGAGTAGCATGACACCCATGCGTTCTCGTTTCCTGGCCGTGCTGCCGCTGTGTCTAGCAGTTTTCACAACCTCAGCCCAGCACATCCGCGACCCCAAAGCCTCCCTCGTCGACATCCCCGCCCAGCAAACCCGCCTCCGTGCCGATCCCGGCATCGCGAAAGCCCTGGGCCGCCACTCCTGCCTCAAGCTCCCCGATATCCCGGCGTCGGCAGGCCGCATGCAGATCCCGCACCATTACCTCACCGGCTCCAATGGAGCCGTGAACCCAGCCGAAGCCGACGCAACCAAGCCCTACAACGCGCTCGAAAACCGCGTAGGCTCCGGCGCGCAGCAGTGGCTCGCCAGCGGCAGCGAAGCCGAGGCGCAATGCGCTCTGGCTCAGCTCGATACGTGGGCACAGGCCCGAGCCCTGCTTGACTACGACCCCAAAGAATCCTCCCAGGCATGGTTCCAGGTCGAGTGGACGCTCGCCGCGCTGGGCGTCAGCAATTCCGTGCTCGTCAATGACACCAAGCTCGACCCCGCCGCGCAAGCTCGCGTAAACGCCTGGCTCAAGGAGACCGCGCACCGTCTGCTCTCCTTCGACAAGCCCAACGGCAACAACCATCATTACTGGCGCGGCCTCGCTGCCACCTCCATCGGCGTCTCCACCAACGATGACAGCCTCTTCAAGCTCGGCGTCCAGATCTACAAGGACGGCATCGAGGAAATCGACACCCGCGGCGCCTTCCCGCAGGAGATGGCACGTCATGAAAACGCCATCCACTACCAATCCTTCGCGCTCCAGCCGCTCTTGCTCATCGCGCAGTTCGCTTCGCGCCAGGGCGTCGACCTGTACACCTACGCGGCACACGGCCGCACCCTTCGCGAAGCCATCGTCTTCCTCGGCAACGCCGCCGCAGACCCCACCTTGCTCAAGCCCTACACCACTGAGGAGCAAAAAGGAGGCCTCACCGCCGGCGACTTCACCGCGGAAGCCTTCTTCGTCGCCCGCTTCGGCGCCAACGGCCTGCCATCGAACATCGCCGCTTCCCTCACCCACCACGCCTGGCAATCCCGTCTCGGCGGCGACACCTTGCTCTTCCTCCCACCAGCCACTAACCACTAACCACTTCAATCCGACCGTTCTCCCGCAAACCGTACAACGTCCCACTCCATGCCCGAGCTCCCCGACATCACCGCCTACCTCACCGCGCTCACGCCCCGTGTGGTCGGCCAAACC
>CAXSHQ010000437.1:0-2778 GCA_964236875.1 uncultured Acidobacteriaceae bacterium
AAGGCCAAGGGCGTGACATTTATCAAGGAGCCGAAGAAGGAGAGCTGGGGAACGAGCGCCATCTTCGAGGATACGGACGGGAACAGATTTGTGCTGAGCAGCCGGTAGATCAGGTCCGGTCTGCGTCGTCCGCCGTGGAGCGGCGGGCGCAGCCGGCGGCCAGCTATGAGCGACGAGCTGTCCAGCCAAGAGCAAAGTCTCCGGCTATTGCAGGATCGGAAGTACGAGCTCCGACGCGGGTTGTTCCTGTTCCAGAGCTTCGCTGAAGAAGCGGACAATCTTAGCGGCGGTGGTCTTGTTGACGACGGCTTCCAAGGCATCGGGGTGCTGGGCGGCGGCTTGCTTGAGGGCGCGGACGCTGCCGAAGTGTTCGATGAGGCGGCGGCGGGTGGTGGTGCCGACGCCGGGGATCTCGTCCAGTTCGCTAACACGGTCGCGCATCTGGCGGCGCTTGCGGTGATAGGTGATGGCGAAGCGGTGGGACTCGTCGCGAATCTTCTGGATGACGTGGAGGACGGGCGAGCGGCGGTCGAGGACCACGGGGTCGTCTTCCTGGCCGTGCACGTAGATGACTTCTTCGCGCTTGGCGATGGAGGCGAGCGGCTGGGTGGTGAGGCCGAGCTCATTGAGCGCGTCGGCGGCGGCGTGGAGCTGGCCGAGGCCGCCATCGATAAGGATCAGCGAGGGCAGGGGCTTGGCGTCGTCCTTGCTGGGCCTTCTTGAGTCGACCGTGGGGTCTGCGTTGGGACCGAAGCGGCGATAGCGGCGGAGGATGATCTCACGCATGCTCGCGAAGTCGTCTACACCGGTGACGGTCTTGACCTGGAACTTGCGGTAGTCCGCTTTCTTCATGGCGCCCTTTTCCCAGACGACCATGGAGGCAACGGTCTCGGCACCCTGAATGTGCGAGATGTCGAAGCACTCGATGCGCTCGGGCGGCTCTGCAAGCATGAGCGCATCCTGGAGGGCCTCTGTCATGTTGCGGATGCTGGGCTGGAGCACGCGGAAACGCTGGTCGTAGCTCTGCTTGGCGTTCTGGCAGACGAGGTCGACGAGAGAGCGCTTTTCGCCGCGCTGTGGCGCCAGGATTTCGATCTTGTGGCCGCTGCGCTCGCGAAGGGCCTCCGCGAGGAGCTGGCGGTCGGGGAAGTCTAACGGGACGAGGATGGTCTTGGGAACGTAGGACTGGTCGAGGTAGATCTGCTTGAGGAGTGCGGAGAAGAAGGCGGCAGGGGAGAAGGCAGGGCCGTTGGACGTTGTACGTTCTACGTTGTACGAGGTGGGGTCGGCGAGGCCAGCATGTGCGGCTTCCCCGATGGTTTGTGGCGCTTCGGGCGAAATGCGGGGATCCTTCGCTCCGCTCAGGATGACACTCTTGCTGGAGTACGCGCCCTTGGCTTCTGTCACGTCATCGCTGCAGCAGTCGGCGATGACTTCGCCGCAGGGCAGGTCGATTTCGAAGGGGGAGGCTAGAACCGAATGCTGGTCGGAGGGTTGGGCGTCCGCGAGGATCGCTGGGGCGGAGTGGGTGGGCTCGGGTTCAAGGCATGGGTCGGATTCGATGTCTTCGGCGTCAAGCTCCTGCTCGGCGGGTGAATCGGTGACGTCGGACTCGAAGTCGGGGAGGTCCTCCCAGAACATGTCGCGGCGATCGACGATGCTGCCTCCCCGCATGTGGAAGAGGTTGACGGCGAGCATGTCTTTTTCGAAGTGGAAGCCGAAGACATCGGCATCGTTGGAATCGGCGGAGGCGACGCGCTGGCGCTCGCCGGCCTGATGGACGGTGGCGATCTGGTCGCGGAGCCGGGCGGCGAGCTCGAAGTGCATGTTCTCGGCGGCCGTGGACATGCGGGCAGAGAGGCGCTGCTCGAGCTCGCTGGGCTTGCCGTCCAGGAAGAGCTGGACATCGCGGATGACCTGGCGGTACTCGTCGGTGGGGATCAGGCCTTCGACGCAGGGGCCGAGGCAGCGCTTGATGTGGTACTGGAGGCAGGGGCGGGGATGGTAGCGGTTAAGGTCGACCTTGCAGCTGGGGACGAGGAAGCTGCGGTGGACGACATCGACGAGGCGATGGGCGAGATTGCCGGGGAAGTAGGGGCCGAAGTAGGCGCCGCCATCCTTGCGCAGGCGGCGGGTGACGAAGACCTTGGGGTGGCGGTCCTGCAGGGTGAGCTTGATGTAGGGGTAAGTCTTGTCGTCGCGCAGGAGAATGTTGAAGCGCGGCTTGCGCTGCTTGATGAGGTTATTTTCGAGCGCGAGCGCTTCATGCTCGTTGGCGACGGTGATGTATTCGAGGTCGACGGCTTCGCGCATGAGCGAGCCGGTCTTGGCGTTGGCCTGCGAGGCGGCGAGGAAGTAGCTGCGCACGCGGGCGCGCAGGTTCTTGGCCTTGCCGACGTAGATAACGACGCCCTCGGCGTTCTTGTACAGGTAGCAGCCCGGGCTGGTGGGCAGCGTGCGGATTTTCTGGTGGAGGTCCATTGCGACAAAGCTCAAGTGTAGGCCGCTACCGGCCACACTTTTGCACTGGATTGGACGCGGGCAGGAGGCCGGCGATGCGGCGCGGATTCAGCGGGCTTTGAGGCTGCGGTAGACGGCGTAGAGCAGGATGGACGTGAGCACAACCCAGGCAAACTGGTACCAGTAGAAGAAGGGAAACCCGAAGAGCGCGGGTGTGGCGCGTGCGTAGAGGCCGGGGAAGCACAGGCCGGCGTAAGGCAGCAGCAGAAGCAGCCAGTAGAGCGGGCGCGAGCTTTTAGTCGGAGAAGGCATGGGCGG
>CAXSHQ010000437.1:2788-3578 GCA_964236875.1 uncultured Acidobacteriaceae bacterium
ACTTCTTCGTAAGCGTCATTTCGAAGTTCTTTGTCCAGGTCTGACCGTTGTCACGTGACAGCTCACCGGTCTCGTGCCACTGGCCGTTGGAGAAGTCGAGCGTGAAACGGGTCCTGCCATACGGGGCGTCGAAGCCCCAGGTGAATTGCTTTTCTCCAACCGTGGGCGTGGCTTCCACCCTGTTGCCGCCGTTGAAAGCGATCCAGCGGTAGCCGTCGTTCTCCGTGTAGGAGAGGGTGGCGAAGGCGTCGTGGATATGGCGCTGAGGATCGGAGGCGTCACGACCATCCCCTTCGACGGTGATGAGGGAGCCACTGAGCTTTTGGCTGACTACTTCCGTCTGCGTGAACTCGGCGCGGCGGCCGGGGCCGAGCATCATCCAGCCGGAGCCCGTCCAGGTGCCGAGCATGAAGCTGAGTTTGTCCAAGTGGGAAACGGCGTCGGCTTGTCCGCGGGCTTCGGCGGGCGGGCGTTGCGGCACCGGCGGTGTCTGCGCGGAAAGCACCATCCAGGGAAGGCAGACAAGCGAACTGAACAAGAGGCGGCGCATGGGGTGGATGGTAGCACCGGTCCTGCCGGTTGGAAACGGGCATGGAGCGATGCAGCAAGGGGCCTGGAGTGAACGAGGCGATAAGCTGGGGTTGTGAGCGAAGCTGGATTTCAGGAATGGGAGCAGGGGCAGGAGGGTGCGGCTGCGGCGGTGCGGAAGGCAGCGGGCATCATGGCTCGGCTGCGCGGGCCGGGGGGCTGCCCGTGGGACCGCGAACAGACGTTCGACTCGATCAAGAAG
>CAXSHQ010000438.1:0-3575 GCA_964236875.1 uncultured Acidobacteriaceae bacterium
TCGACTTCGCGGGCGAACTGCTGGGCCGAGCGCGTGGTCGTGCCCTTGAAGACCATGTGCTCGATAAAGTGAGATATGCCATTGACTTCGGGCGTTTCGTCGCGCGAGCCGGAATCGATCCAGACGCCCATGGAAACGGAGCGCAGGTGCGGCATCTGTTCGGTGAGAACGAGAAGGCCGTTAGCGAGGCGGGTGGAGCGGATATCACGGGTGTGAGGCGTGCTGGGCGTGCTGTTTTCGGCGAGCGCAATGGACATTAGATCCATTGTAGTCAAGAGACCTTCGGGTCGAGTGTGGCAGTGACTGTCCGGCCTTATGCAAGCTACGTGGTGCGGAGGACCGCGAGGTAGTTGCTCAGCTTGAAAATCTCCAGATCGTGGGAGTAGCCGGGTATCTCGTAGGGGCCGCTGCGGAGGATTCGATAGAGCCGGTACTTGGGAGCAAGGAGCTCGTAAAGATCGCGGAAGTGGTAAGGCGTGTACAGGAAGGGGTCGCCGAATTCGACCTGAACAGCGAAGATGCGGCCGTCGTTGAGGCTCTGCGCGGCGCCGGCGAGCACATCGATTTCGTGGCCCTCGGTATCGATTTTGAGGAAACTGATGAAGGGAAGTGAGAGCTCGGCGAGAAGACTGTCGACGGTGGTGATCTCGACCCTTTCGGACAACGCCGATGAGGTGTTCGGGTCGGGGTGCAGCGAGGAGATGGAGCCTTCGCCCGCGAGGAAGAGCTGTGCGTTGCCGGGCTCGCGGCCCACCGCGGCTTGGCGCAGCGTGACACGGGCGTCGGCGCCGAAACGGGCTTGAAGCTTGGCGAAGGAAGAGGACTGCGGCTCGAAAGAGAAGGCGCGCGCGTCGCTTCCCAGACCAGGCAGCACGGCTTCGAGGTATTCGCCGTCGTTGGCGCCGACGTCGAAGAGCACGAAGGGACGGGAGGGGGCCGGGCGGAGCACGAAATCGATCGCGTGAAGCTCGCCGCTGTTGTGGACGGACTGGCCGCCGCCGCAGTTCATGCCGGCATGACACAACTTAAGCAAGCGCATCCAAAGAGGCTGGAGCGCCGGCCTGGAAATGGCGGCACGGATTGTGTCTTTGGTGCGGGACAGACGGGAAAACCTGGGCGGGTGAAAAGTTTTCGTAGTCTAGCACGCAGAGAAGCGAGCGAAAGCTGGGCGGATAGCAGGCGAGAGGACAGGGATGGGAACACGATGATGAGTGCGGAAGAGCTGAATGCTGCTGCGTATGCGGCGCGGCAGGAAGGCCGTCGCGATGAGGCGCTGGACCTTTACGATCAGGCGGTGAATGCGTTCGATGCGGAGGGCGAACCGATGCGGAGCGCGCACGCGCTGCGGCATGTGGCCGACCTGCAGCGGGAATTGGGAAACCTGGATGCGGCGCGGGAGAGCATTGGGACGGTGGTGGACCTGTATGAACGGGAACCGGCGGAGCCGTTGGAGCGCGCGAATGCGTTTCGGATCGCGGCACTGGTGGCCGAGGCGGAGGGACGCAGCGACGAGGCGCGGCAGTGTTGGGATCGTGCCGCGGAGTTCTACCGGGAATCGGGCGTTGAAGGATGGAGCGTCGGTAGCTGAGCGGTACGCGGCGGCGTGTGCGCGGCCGGAGAGTGGCGCGGTGTGATTATCGGGCCCGTGCGTACACTGTCTTGGAGCAGAAATGCTGGAGGATTTGCGTGGGATTGAAGCGCAGTTTGGGTGTGGTGGTGTTCGCGGGCTTGGTGGCGGTTTGTGGGTGGGGACAGGCGACCGCGCCGAGCAGCGTGTCGCCGGCGAAACCGGGAAAGCCGGAGCCGGGTGCACCCACGACGACGCAGCCTGTGCCCAGCAACACGCCCGGGGTGACTCCGCCCAAGCTGGAACAGGGGCAGACCACGATTGTGGTGGACAAGCACCTGACCAAGGCGCAGGAAGCGCAGCTGATCGGGGACCTGGACAACATCTTTCAGTTCGTGAGCAAGGATACGGGGCTCCCGATCTCGCACCCGATCAAGCATGTGTTCCTGACCCGCGAGGATGTGAACAAGTTCCTGCGCAAGAAGTTCGACGAGGACAAGGACACCAAGCGCATGGAGCGTAGTGAGCTGGTGCTGAAGAAGTTCGGGCTGATCGATCGCGACTTCCACCTGCGGCCGTTTCTGTTGAGCCTGCTGACGGAGCAGATCGCGGGCTTTTATGACGACAAGACCAAGACGATGAACCTGCTGGACTGGGTTCCGATGGACCAGCAGAAGCCGGTGATGGCGCATGAGCTAACGCACGCGCTGCAGGACCAGCATGTGAACCTGAGCAAGTGGCAGGACCAGGGGCACGAGGGCATCGCCAAGGACGCGAAGGAGGACAACGAGCACATCCAGAGCGATGAAACGGACACGGCCCGACAGAGCGTGCTGGAAGGGCAGGGGATGGTGACGCTCTTCGATTACACGCTCGCACAGCAGGGCACGAAGGTGAGTGGGCACACCATGACGCTGCGGGATTTGCCTGAGCTTCCGGACCAGCTCAAGAACGCGGGCGGGGATGCGAGCGATTCGCCGGTGATGGCGCGGGCTCCGCTGCTGTTGCAGCAGGCGCTTGTTTTTCCGTATAACGCCGGACTGGCGTTTGCGCATCGCGTGCTGGTGACCAAGGGCACGGCGGGCGCGTTTGCGGGAACGATCGACAACCCGCCCAACAGCACGGCGGAGATCATGAATCCGGAGCAGTACCTGCAGCATGCGCCGGAGCCGGTGCTGCGGCTGCCGGACGTTCATCCGCTGCTGGAAGCGGCTGGGTATGCACCGTATGACGTGGGAGTGATGGGCGAGTTCGACGTGCATGTGGTGGCGGAGCTGTTTGGCGGGCGTCCACTGGCGGAAGCGCTGGCGCCGAACTGGCGGGGCGGCACCTACTATGCGGCGCAGAAGAAGAGTGCGAGCGACGCGGAGAAGGCGACGACGGCTTCGATCGCGCTGCTGTATGAGTCGCATTGGAAGAATGAGGACTCTGCGCGGAGCTTCTTCCGGATCTTCGAGGAGCAGCTGCCGCGGCAGTATGACGGGATCAAGCGGCGCGAGAAAGACGAGGCTGGTAACGACATCGGCGCGGATGAGCGGGTGTACTCGACGAGAGAGGGCGACGTATTTCTCGCTATCGATGGGAACAAGGTTTGGGTGAGCGAAGGGTTTCCGCTGGATACGGGCCGCAAGCTGCGCGAGATGGTGGAAGGAGCGCAGGGGAGCGGGCCGTTGCGGGAGGCGGGGAACCGGGGGGACGGCTCAGGGTCTGGGGCTCAAGGTGAGTCGCTGGTGGGTGGGCTCGGTACCTGGATGGGGAGCTTTGGAGTGATGCGGGCGGTGGTCACCAAGTAAGCTGGGCGGGGGCAGATACGGGGATCCTTCGCTGCGCTCAGGATGACACCTGTGGTGGGACGGGAAGTGGCAGCTCGTGACGGGTGTCTCTGCTACTTGTTCTGCTGCAGGGTCATGACGGTGAGGTTGGAAAGGCCGTGGACCCAGCGGGCGGGCTTGGCGCCGTCGGTGTTGATGAGTTGGATGTTGCCGCCGGCGGTGTCGGGGGCGCCGTC
>CAXSHQ010000439.1:0-2885 GCA_964236875.1 uncultured Acidobacteriaceae bacterium
TGATCCTCATCCTGATCACGCTGGCCATCCCCGGCTACGAGAACATCCGTAAAAGGCCAACGAAACCGCCGCCCTCAACTCCGTGCGTCTCATCAACTCCATGGAAGGCGAGTACAACTCGACCTATCCCGGCCGTGGCTACGCTTCCAGTCTGCTCCTGATGGGCGGCAAAGACTCCTCCGAGTCGCCGACGCCCGAAGCCGCCAAGTTGATTCCCGACGATCTGGCCTCCGGCGTGCGCAACGGCTATCGCTTCACCGTGACCGGCACCGATAAGAACACCGTCAACAACGCGGACCAGTTCAACGGTTACACCCTCACTGCGGTACCCGTAGCCTTGGGGAAGAGCGGCAATCGCGGCTTCTGCTCCGATGCCTCAAACCAGATCCGATTCGACACTAAGGGCGGCACGAACTGCACTGAGCTGCTCCAGTAGCTCCGCTCGTAGAACAAGGAGGCCCGGCCACAACGGCCGGGCTTTCCTTTGACCACACACCGCCCTTCATGAAAGGAGGCGTCATCCTGAGCGCAGCGAAGGATCTCCGTATTTGTCCCCACCCACGCCCAATGACGACATGCAGCTGTGTCGCCCTGCTCCTGATCGCCTTCGGCTCCCTGGGCGGCTCCGCCCAGCAGCCAACCGCCACCGCCCTCGCCAAGCTCGTCGACACCCACTACAACCACCTGCAGTCGCTTCAGACCCGCTACACCGAGCGCTACCGCGGCCTCGGGCAGGACCGCACCGAGTCCGGCACCCTCACCCTCCGCAAGCCCGGGCGCATGCGCTGGGCCTACGACTCTCCCCGCGGCAAGCTCTTCGTGCTCGACGGCAAGTTCGCCATCAGCTACACCCCCGGCGACACCGAAGCCACTCGCATCCCCGCCAAACAGCTCGACGACAGCCGCTCCCCGCTGCGCTTCCTGCTCGGTCACGCCGAGCTCACCAAAGAACTCGACCACCTGACCCTCACGCTCGTCCAGATCGAAGACAAGCCCGGCTACACCCTATCCGGCACGCCCCATGGAGGAGCCCCCAACGTCCGCCTGCTCGCCATCACGGTAAACGCAACCGGCATCATCCAGGCCATGCGCATCGAAGGCGCCGACGGCACCGTTACCAGCTTCACCTTCACCGACCAGCACGAAAACATCCCCACCCACGATGCCGACTTTCGCTTCACGTCCCCACCGGGCGTCACCGTCGTCGACGGCAATGCGCCCGTCTAGCGCTTTCTATAGATATTGAAGTTCACTTCCACGTACAGTTCGCACGCAACAGGCTGACCGTCCCTCATCGCCGGGCTGAAACGATACGCTCGCGTGGCTTCCAACGCCTTTTCGTCCAGGCCATGCCCCACACCGCGAACAACGTGCGCATCGTCCACCGTGCCCTGCTCGTTGATGTGGATTACCACCTCAACCTTCCGGAGATCTGGTTCCGGCGCGCCTCATCGCTGAACTCCGGTTCTGGAGCGAAAAGCAGCCGCGGCGCCTTGTCGTAGGCCTTCACAGCCGAATGCGATTCAGCGGCAGGCGTAGATTGCGGAGTACCCTCCGGTGGCGAGCCCGCCGGAGTGCTTTAATAAGAGCCGCCCCGGTCAGACCTGAACCTAATTAGCAAGACGAAACAAGAAGCCGCGTGTTCATGCGGCCATGCTACACTTGCACGTGCCCGCTTTCGCCCACCGGCACACTCCCGCCCGTCACCGCCGCCGCCAGGTACTTCGCATACACCACCAGCTTGGAGCTCGAGGCTTCCCAATAGTCGCCTTCGCTCACATCCACCCGCATCACGCTGATCTCCGGGTCATCCTCGCCCTTTGGAAACCACGCCTTGTACATGTTGTTCCAGAGATCGTGGATTTTGGCCTTGTCCTTGGTCACGATCGCCCGTCCTTTAAGCGTCACGTACTTCGAATCCGACGGTTCCGCAAACGTCAGCGTCACATGCCGATCCGCCTGCACTTTTTCCACCTTCTCGCTCGAGCCGCGCGTCAAGAACCATAGCGTCCCGCCGCTTTCGGCCAGCTTGTCCGCCTGCTGCGGAGCCATCGGCCTCGAATCCAGCGACCCGTCTTCCTTCACCGTCGTCATCATGCAGATGTGGATGCCCTTGATGAGCTCCTCCATCTTCGTCAGCCCTTCAGCCCCACTCAGCTCGTGGTAGTCCTTCGCGTGATCGTCGTTTTTCTCGCTCATAGGTAAGCTCCTTCGCTCCCATAGGATGCGCCGCTCGGCCTCACCGCAATCTCCCGCATTCACCTCATCCAAATGGCAGATCAGAACTCCCCACTGAAAACTGGATCATTCATCTCGAACCACCTCTACCCTGTCCCAAGCCGCCCCTCCCATGACGCCCCTCCGCGTCCTTGGCGGCAAGCTTTTCCTCCGCTAGCCGCGAGCTGCCGATGTACCGTAACCCCATGCCCTTCCGCGTACTCTGCGTCCGAAATCTGCGCAATCTGCGTTCCGGCCTTCTTCTCGCACTCGCACTCCCTCTAGCCGCGCAAACCCCGCACCTCATCCCGCTCCCGCGCGACTACGCCGCCAAGCCTGACGTCCAACTCTCCGCCGGCGTCACCGTCGTCTGCGAAGCCTGCGACGCAGACGACCTCTTCGCTGCCCAGGATTTCCGCGACACTCTCGCGGCGCGCGGTCTCCCCACCGGCTCCGGGCTCCGCATCGTCCTCCAGCGGCTGGCCCAGCACCCCGACGCCACCTTGACCGCCGCGATGACACCCGAGGGCTACACCATCGCCTCCACTCCCGGCGCCCTCACCCTCACCGGAGCCACCGCCGCCGGCGTCTTCTACGCCGCGCAAACCGCCAAGCAGATGATCGAGCTAGCCGGACCCGGCACCGCCAATACCGGCCGCTTCGTCCTC
>CAXSHQ010000439.1:2895-3572 GCA_964236875.1 uncultured Acidobacteriaceae bacterium
GCCGACATCCGCGACTGGCCCGCCATGACCTACCGCGGTCTCCACGACGACCTTTCCCGTGGCCCCATCGGCACCCTGGACTTCCAGAAGAAGCTCATCCGCACCCTCGCCGCCTACAAGGCCAATCTCTACTCGCCCTACTTCGAGCACACCCAGCAGTATGCCGCCAACCCGCTCCCCGCACCCCCTGGCGGCAGCATCTCCGCCGCCGACGCCCGCGAGCTCGTCGCCTACGCCCGCCAGTATCACGTCACGATTGTCCCCGAGCAGGAAGCCTTCGGCCATCTTCGCCACGCGCTTATCTGGGAGCAGTACCAGCCTCTCGCGGAAACCCCGCACGGCTCCGTCCTCGCACCGGGCCAGCCCGGCTCCCTCGAGCTCATCAAGTCCGAGTTCACCGAGCTCGCTAACCTCTATCCCTCACCCTTCCTCCACGTCGGCGCCGACGAAACCGACGACCTCGGCCTCGGCCAGACCAAAGCCGCCGTCGACTCCCAGGGTCTCGGCAAGGTTTACCTCGACTTCATGCAGCAGATCGACACCACTCTGCGCCCGCTCAACCGCCGCCTGCTCTTCTGGGGAGACATCGCCCAGCACAACCCCGACCTCCTCAAGGCCATGCCCGACCAGTTCAAGCGCGACACCATCGCCATCGGCTGGGTCTATGACACACCCCG
>CAXSHQ010000440.1:0-3569 GCA_964236875.1 uncultured Acidobacteriaceae bacterium
TGGTGGGCAGTGAGGGACTCGAACCCCCGACATCCTGCTTGTAAGGCAGGCGCTCTAACCAACTGAGCTAACCGCCCATGTGTTGCTTTGCGGTTTGGGCTTTGGGTCGCGAACGTGAGGATGCTCGAGCGGCTTAGGCTTGACTCCGAGTTTACTTGAGTGCGGCGCTTCGGTCTAGAAGAGGCCGCTGTCCCAGGCGGCCTGGTCGAACTGCTCTTTGGTCGGCTTGATGCCTTCGCGCTGGCTGGCGGCAGCCGCATCGGCGACACGCTCGGCGTGGAAGGTGCCTTCCATGCCGGTCTGTTGCCACTTGCAGGGATCGCCGGCTTCGGCGCCGCAATTGGTGAGATCGGGATTCTGGTGGCAGCAGGCGATCTCCCCAGCGGCATATACCTTTGGCTGAAAGGCAGGTGGTTGGGAAGGGATGACGACCGGATCGGCAGGCATGGCTGCGGCCGGCAAAGGCGGCGGAATGGGCTTTGCAGCCGCAGCCTTCAGAGGCACCGGCCCGCCGAACACAGGAGCCGGTGCGGCAGTCTTCTTCACCGCCGCTACTTGCAAACGTTGCTGGCGATTCTTTGGGGCGGTTTTCATAAGCGGGTCCAAAGATGGAGTGCGTTTCCAATGCGGGCCGAAGCGCCACAATGAGGGCGCTTGGAACAGGCAGGCCGGGAGGGCGCGTGGCCCGCTCGGTGTCGAGTTCTTCAGGTCAGTTGTACAGGGAGGGTGGGCGCGTGGCAATCCGAAACTGACGCGAGGCAGTACGACGCCGGCGACCACGGAAGGGATCGAGCGTCTGGAGCGCGAGGTTAACGAGTGACTCCGGCGACTACACTGCGCTGGTGAGATTTGTGCCGATGGCCGAAAAGGCGCCCTGAAGGTGAGAAGCGAGAGTGCGCATGGAAGCCACGGCGCTAAGCCCGATCAAGCAGGCTGCCAGCGCGTATTCGATGAGGTCCTGGCCGGATTCATCGGCGATCAGGCGATGCAGGACGAAGAAGAGATGATTCATGAAGAGAGATCCTCGGGAAAGGCCTGGGCAGGCGGAAATTGCGTCCTTCTTGGTCCTCGGCTGTGTGTCGTATGAAGACCATTCCCCATTTGCGGGACGGCCGGCACGAGATAGGCCAAAACTCCGGGAGTTCTGAAGTCGCTGCCCATCAGAGGCCGCAACGGCAGCTCACCCCGTGAGCGGAAGGCATCATTCCATCCATTGTGGGAATGCAATGAGCGTACGGGTCGAAGCCAGATGCTCACACGAAGGGAGATTTCGTCGCACAAGCGCGTCGCGCCAGCTTGTGAATGCGAGATTGTAAATGTCGCAGTGAGGCCCAGACTGTCCGTTCGGGCCGCTTGAGAGGCAGCACAGTGGTAAAACGAGAGAAGTTCCAATCCGGAGGCTCATGAACTTTCGCCGCACTCGACGCGCCTCCTTCCCGTCAGCATTCATTCCCGCGATGCTTTTTACCCACGTCGTTTGCACCGCATTGATCGCTCAAGATTCACGAGCTCGGCCCGTTCGCCACATCCAGGGCGCCGGGCACGCCTTTCTAGTGCTTCGCGCCGAGTCAGGGTCGGTCCTGGGCTACGGTGAGGTACTCCAGACCGTCCGCGGCGATCGAGTAACCTCTCGTATCACGTACCGCTTCCGTGACGGCTCTGTGGATGACGACACAACCCTCTTTTCACAGCGCGCGACCTTCCACCTCATCAGCGATCACCACATACAGCGCGGCCCGTTCTTCTCCAAAGCCTCCGATTGCCTTGTCGAGGAAAACGGCAATGTCACGATCCGCACGGTGGACAAGGATGGCAAGGAAAAGGTGGAAACGAGCCACATCGACCTGCCGCCGGACGTTTCCAACGGCATCACCGGCACCATGCTCCTCAGTGTTGCGCCAAGCTCTGGCCCTTTCAAGCTGGGCTTGGTTGCTCCGATTGGAAAGGGGCGCCTCATCGAACTTTCTATCGGCGTAGCAGGTGAGGAACCCTTTTCTCCCGTCCTGGGAGTCCGTAGGAAAGCGACCGTGTTCCGCATCCATCCTGAGTTGGGCGGCGTTGCCGGCGTTTTGGCACCCGTTCTCGGCAAGCAGCCCAAAGACGTCTTTGTCTGGATACTGGAGGGAAATGTTCCCGGCCTCGTTCGCGTCATAGGTCCTCTGGAACAAGGTGGCGCAGTGGTGAGCGTGGAACCAGCGGGAGCGTCCTACCCGCCGGCTGCCGTGGTCAAAAAATAAGCTTGAAGAGGAGCCCCTCCGCCCCACTCCTGCCGAAGTGGGGATACACATAGTGAGTCAACGTTGTGATGAGCAGGACGAACTCAGAAAGCAATGAAATCACGTTTGTAGCTCGTGAGAACTCTGGAGAGCTTAAAGCCCAGCGAACGCCTCACGGGAAAGGTCGTCGGCTGGCACACGTTCCGTCACAGCTTGGCGACGAATCTTCGATCGCTCGGGGTGGATGTGAAGGTGGCTCAGGAACTGCTTCGGCACGCAAACTCGCGGGTCACGTTGGACGTGTACACACAGGCGGTTTCGGGAGAAAAGAGGGAAGCGAACCGCAGGGCACTGGACATGCTTCTGGGAAACGACGGAATCGCCCAAAAGGGCTCCGTACCGTTGCGTACCGTGGAGATGTAGTGGGGAGTCACAACCACCGGCGTCAGTGATTCATTTCTAGGCCTAGTGGCGGGGACGACGGGGCTCGAACCCGCGACCTCTGCCGTGACAGAGGGCAATTTAGCCGTAAGTTGTTGATTCTGGGAGCGCTGGTGGCCACCAAAAGCACTGTTAGGCACTTAGCTGTACCGTCGTCCGTACCGTGAGATTTACCCCAAGACCTCTGCCGATCAATGGAGAACCACCGGCCCACAATCGTGCAGGCATGTTCAAGCGGAGGTCGCGGGTTGGTGGAACAACTACTTTCGGCGCACCCTTTGCGTGGGCTACGAAGCCTTCATCGCGCGATCATCTTTCCAGTGTCTAATAATCGCCTATCGCTATCACAAAGCGGTCGGCTATATCGGCAACATTGCTAAAGTTCGACTGAAAGCGTGCGATCACTGCAGAACTTGGAAGAGTGAGCACCATCGATGTAAGCGGTGCTGCTCCTTGCTCGACGAGTTCGAAGCTGTGGCCAGCGGTGTTGAATTGTAATTTGCCAAGGCCGGCCGGGGTCACGGAAAGCGTGGTTATCTCAAGCGATTCCACGACGTTCAAACCGAGCGCTTGGTCTAGACGTGCGCGAAAGGCTTCTTTATCCTGCTGACTCTTCTTGTGTTGTGCTTCGGGTTGTTCCTGGGCGCGGCGTCTTTCTGCCTCTGCGGTGCGCTCCCTCGCGGCTGCGATCAGTTGATGCATGTCGCTCATTTACTTACTTCCTTTCTGCTTGTACTTGACGATCTTCGCCTCGAGTTGTTGCACGGAAGCCTCATAGCTGTTCAGGCGCATCACCGTGCGAAGGACACGGCTCATAGGCCTGATGATGTAGACCCATATAACGAATGCAAACCAACACTTGAACCACGTGCTCGAAGGCCAGTTGGAAATGCCTAGAAGCATCCACACCAC
>CAXSHQ010000441.1:0-3549 GCA_964236875.1 uncultured Acidobacteriaceae bacterium
GAGATAGGGGCTGCCGTAGTTGTTGAGGTAGTTGACCGCCCCGATGGCGCCCACGGTGGAGATGCGGTGCCGGGAGTTGAGGTCGAAGTCCACGCGCCAGTCGGTGGCGTGATTGTCAAAGCCGTTATCCAGCGTGGCGGTGTAGTTGTTCACCAGGGCGGAAGTGTTGGTGGGCGGGGGCAGGAACTTCTGCGCATACTGCGCGATGGGCGAGATGTAATTGGAAGGGATGATGTTGTTGGTGATGACGCCGTTCTTCGAAACCTGGAACGGCTGGCGGGTGCAGGTGGCGCCACTGCAGGCGTTGGTGGTGGGGTCGTAAAGGAAGGCAGGGTTGGGAGCTACGCCGGTGCCGGCGCCGGCGGTAAGGGCGGTGCCGGAGGGCCCGCCGGAGGAGATGCAGGCTGCCTGCGCGGGAAGGTCGTACGTGAGGTCGGCTTTGAGGATGCGGAGGCAGTTGAGCTGGGTGAAGTCGCCGGCGCGCTCCTGCACGGTGGGGATGGTGAACTGGGCAGGGTTCGTGGTGCTGCGGTTGTGGAAGCGGTCATAGGCGACGAAGAAGAAGACGCGCTTGGTGTAGGGAACGTGGCCGCCGAAGGTGGAGGCAAACTCGTTCTGGTGATCGACAGGCTTGTTCGCGAAGACCTTCTGGCCCTGCGCGTTGGTGACGACGGTGGCCTTGTTGGCGAAGCCGTTGAGGTCGAAGGCAGTGTTGCGGATGAAGTCGGCCACGCTGCCGTGATACTTCATGCCGCCGGACTTCATGGTGACGTTGGTGGCGCCGGCGCCGGAGTACTCGACGGGCGGCGTGCTGGTGATCTCCTGGAACTGGTCGACGGCGTCGACGCTGACGGCCTGGGAGACGACGCGGTTGTCGGCCTGCTGGTTGATGGTCTCAGCGGGGAGGCCGTCGAGGTAGAGCTGGCCGAGGTAGTTGCCGGTGCCGCCGACGACGGGGAGACGCGCGCCGCCCTGCGCGCCGGGAGCGAGCGAGGCAAAGGCGGTGGGGTCGCGCATGGCCGCGTTGGTGACCAGGGGCAGGTTGGAATAGGTTTCGTTCTCGATGGTGAGGCCGATGGAGGCGTTGGTGGTTTCAAGAGCGGGCGGGGCGGCGTCGACTTCGACGGTGGTGTTTTCAGCGCCCAGCTGGAGGGAGGCATTGAACGAGGTGAGCTTGAGCGCGTCGGCGACGATGTTCTTCTGGATGAGCTCCTTGAAGCCCGTTGCCTTGACATCGACCGTGTAGGTGCCGGGAAGGATCGGCGAGATGTTGTAGAGGCCGCTGCCGGTGGTTTCGCGCATGGTGGTGATGCCGGTGGCATCGTTGCGGACGGTGACCGTGGCGTGCGGGATGGCGGCGCCGGTAGCGTCGGTGACGGTGCCTTCGATGCCGGCTTCGCCGCCGGTCTGGGCAAGCAGCGGAGCGGAGAGCGCCATGCCGAAAAGGAGGAGGGCGCAGAGCCGGGCGGCTGTGCGCAGGCGAGATGCGAAACGTGTGCTGCGGCTGGCCAGCCGAGGTGTGGCAAAGGTGGAAACGAACATGGTCCTGTGGACTCCTGTTTGAGCTGCTTGTGAACTGCCAGAGAACCCTACGGGGCTGGTGCTACAGGTGTCAATAGGAGAACTATTCCGTACGCGTTACTTCGTAACGCGATGTAATGCGCGGTGGATTTGTTTGATTCGCGATGCTGAGAGCGCACCGATGGCGCGCGGGTTACCGAGCACTCTGGGGTCCGCTCAAGGCTGTTTAGAAGCTGCGCGGGAAGGTAGCTGGCGCGGCGGGCTGGGCGTGGAGGGTTGCGGCGGCGGGGTGAAGACCTTCGGAAGCAGCGCTGACGAGGATGGAGCCGCTGCTCGCGGTGGCGCGCACGTAGGCCGTGGCGCAGCCGTGGAAGACGGGGCGGTCTGGGGAGGGGAAGGGCGTGTGGTCGGAGTTGCTGCCGTTGTCGGTGGCGACGAGCGCGCCGGCCCCGGTGACGGTGAAGTGGAGCGTGGGAGTGGATGTGGGGGCGAGAACTCCGGCGGAGTCTTGCACGCAGGCGTCTATGGCGACGAGGTCTGCGGTGGAGGAAGAGACGGTGGTGCGGGCGGGACGGAGAACGATCTGCGCGGCGGAGCTGGCGGTGCGGAACTCTTCACGGGCGACCGGCGCGCCGTTGCGGTAGGCAATAGCTTCGAGGGTGCCGGTGGCGAAGGGGAGTTGCCAAGTGAGGGGCGTGGCGTCGGGGTGGAGCTTCTGGCGGCCAAGGCTCTTGCCGTTGAGCAGGAGGTCGGCTTCGTCACCGTTGGTGTAAACGTCGACGGTTTCGGTGTGTGGGTCAGTGCTTGCTGGTGTCCAATCGGCGAAGGCGGTTTGCGGATCGCGGGTGAGTGCGATGGGCTCATAGCCGGGATCAGTGGGAGACTTGGCGGCGGGCGCGACGCGGCGGACCAGGTGGATGACGGGGTGAGGCGACCACCAGCTTTCACGCTCCAGGCCATGCGGCTTCAGGTGCAGCGTGCGGTCGAGCAGGCCGGAGCCTGAGCCGATGGAAGGCCAGCGGCCAGCCTCGCCGAGGTAGTCGATGCCTGTCCAGAGGAACTGGCCGGAGTAGGCGGGGTGGTCGCGCATGGCGACCCACTGGTTGCGGTCGTGGGTGTTCTCCGTGCCGACAATCTTGCGGGTGGGTTTGCTGTCGTGGGCAGCGAGGATTTCGTTCTCGCGGTAGTTCTGGCCGATGACGTCGAGCATGTCAGCGAGGCCATTATCGTAGTCGTGGCTGACGTTGGGGCGGAAGAGGGCTTGCGTCACCGGGCGGGTCGGGTCGTTGGCGTGGAAGGCGGCGACGAGCGAGGCGAGGATGGGCTTGGCGAGCTCGGGCTTGGGTGTGTCGTGGATTTCGTTGCCGGCGGACCAGAGGATGATCGATGGGTGGTTGCGGTCGCGGCGGACGGTGTCGGTGAGATCGCGGACGGACCACTCGCGGAAGTCGAGGTGGTAGTCGAAGGGGACCTTGCCGATGGTCCAGGCGTCGAACATTTCGTCCATGACGAGGAGGCCGAGGCGGTCGCAGAGGTCGAGGAACTCGGGCGAAGGCGGGTTGTGGGCGGTGCGGATGGCGTTGACGCCGAGAGCCTTGAGCGCGAGAAGGCGGGCCTCGTAGACGGCGGCGGGGACGGCGATGCCGACCGCGCCGCCATCGATGTGGAGGGCCGCGCCGTAGAGCTTGAAGTTGCGGCCGTTGAGGAAGAAGCCCTGGTTGGGGTCGAAGTGGAACTCGCGAATGCCGAAGGGTACTTGTTCGTCGTCGTCGATGCCTTTGCCGGTCTGGAGTTGCACGACGGCGCGGTACATGGCGGGGTGTTCGAGGTCCCATAGCTTTGGCGTCTTCACGGGGAGATCGAGACCGACGTCCACTGTGCCGTAGTCGGAGGCGATGACTGGCTTACTCGTCATGCTCGCTGCGCGGGAGCCGTCGGGCGCGAAGAGGGTGACGGTGAGCCGGGCGTTGACTTGCACGCGGTGCTCGGAGGGGTTGCGGATCGTGGCTTGCACGTGGACTGTCGCCT
>CAXSHQ010000442.1:0-3533 GCA_964236875.1 uncultured Acidobacteriaceae bacterium
AAGCACCGTGGCCGATCTCGCGCCGGCCCACGCCCGTCATGCGGCCTACTTCGCCCACCGAGAACGGCGGGAAGTTGTAGTGGAGCATGAAACGCCGCTTCTGCTCGCCTTCATAGCTCTCCATCCGCTGCTGGTCGTCCGTCGTGCCTAACGTGACGCTGACCAGCGCCTGTGTCTCACCGCGGGTAAACAGCGAGGAGCCATGCACGCGCGGCAGAACGCCGGTCTCGATCGTGATCTGGCGAATCTCGTCAAACGCACGATGATCCGGCCGGATGCTGTCATTCAGCACCTGGTCGCGGAAGATCTTTTCACGCAGCGACTCGTAGTACTTGCTCAGCTTCTTGCCCGCCGCAGCATCGCCTTCCGGCAGGCCCTTCTTCAGCTCGTCCTTGATCTCCTTGACCTTGGCATAGCTCTCGAACTTGGGGTTCTTCTTCGTGTCCAGCGCATCGCGCAGGCGGTCGCCGATCTTGCTCTCCAGCTCGCTGGCATAGGCCTCGTCGGTTGTCGCTTCAGCAACAGCACGCTTCTGCTTGCCGCTCTTCGCAACCAGCTCCTTGATGCCCGCGACGATCTTCTTGATCTCGCCATGCGCGAACTCGATCGCATCCACGACGCGCGCTTCGGGAATCTCCTTCGCGCCCGACTCGATCATCGTGATGCCTTCGTCCGTGCCCACCACCATGATGTTCAGCGTGCTTACCAGCCGCTCGGAGTAGGTCGGGTTCACGATGAACTGGTCGTCCACGATCCCGATGCGCACCGCGCCCACCGGCCCGTGGAACGGAATGTCGCTCAGGGCAAGAGCGCACGAAGCGCCGTTGATGCCCAGCACGTCAGGATCGTTTTCCTTGTCCGCCGAGTACACGAACGCGACCACCTGCGTCTCGTTCCGGAAGCCTTCCGGGAACAGCGGACGGATCGGCCGATCGATCTGCCGCGAGGTCAGAACTTCCTTCTCGCTCGGCCGGCCTTCGCGCTTGATGAACCCGCCCGGGATGCGCCCGCCCGCATAAGTGAACTCGCGATACTCCACGGTGAGCGGAAAGAAGTCGATGCCTTCCTTCGGCTCGGCGGAGGCGACCGCCGTCGCCAGCACAACGTTATCGCCGCTGGTCGTATAGGCCGCGCCAGATGCCTGCTTGGCGATCCTTCCGGTCTCAAATGTGATTTGCTTGCCGCCGGCAAGCTCAATAGTGACGTCCTGCTTCATGTGGTTCTCTTCCTCGTCTTCTCTTTGTGCTCTTTGTCTCGAAGCTTGTTGTTAGCCTGCGGCATGGGCCGCAAAGCAGAAGAGCCCCGACACGCGCTCAGGCGGTCGGGGCTCTTCGTTCAAAGTGTGCGTAGCCGCGAGTTCGCGGGCCATCCTGCTGCACGATGGCCCACACTCACACCGAGGACGCCGCCAACGCGCGCCTCCATCGGCTCCGGTACATGTCCGTCCATCACTCGGATCGAACTCCTCACCCAGCCCCCGCATCCGTTCGGCAGGGCTACTTGCGAATCCCAAGCTTGCCGATCACTTCGCGGTAGCGGTCAGAGTCCGTCGTCTTCAGGTAATCCAGAAGCCGCCGGCGCTTGGAAACCAGCATCAGCAGACCCCGGCGCGAGCCATGGTCCTTCTTATGCATTTTGAAATGCTCGGTCAGTTCCCCGATGCGTTCTGAAAGGATCGCAATCTGCACTTCCGGACTTCCTGTGTCCGAATCATGCGTGCGGAATTTGGTGATGATGTCAGTCTTCTTTGCAGTCGCCAGCACGGCAGTTCCTTACTCCCTATCCAATTGAATGGAGCTCTCTCGCTCTAGTCCACTTCTCTCAGTGTCCATCTAGAAGATTAGCACGCTTGAGCCTCAAAACTCCGCACCGGCAGCGATCAGAGCTTCTCTAGCGTCTGAGTCAGCAGTTCTTTACATAGAAGAAAGGTATCATTCTGAGCGAAGCTCAGAATCCCCGTATTTTGTCCGCATTGCCTGGAATCTTAGACTCGGCCACTTCGCTCGAACACGCAACGAACTTCTGATTCACCACACTAGGCGTCAATGGCTGCCGCGGACCCCGTCCCAACGCAACGCCGTGGCCTTTTCCCACTCTGACTCCATCTCGAACATCATCTTGGTATAGGCTCTCGACATTTCGGTCATTTGTTCCTGCGTCACTGGATCCGCCCGCTCATACTCCGCAGCATGCAGTAGGGCTTCCAGTCGGTGAGCTTTCCGGAAGTGGAGCTTCGCACGGTCTTCAAGCCGAAGCGACTGGGCGAAGAGCGCCAGACCACCCGGAATCAGGCCCAGGGCCGCCGTGATTTCGGTCGTATGATTAGGCCGAAAGCCGTACCAGAACGCCCCGGCCATAGCCGGGAAAACGAGCACCATGGTCCCGATGTTCATGCGATGGTAGCTGCGTGCACGCTGACGGTTTCTCCGCTTCTTACCGCGAAGTTCCTCGAGCAGAGCCTTGGCCTTCTCACTGACGTCCGGCATGGGTCACATCATAGTACGTCGCTTGGGCAAGCCCACGCACAAGGTAATGGCGGTCGTTGAGGTTCTCTCGTGACCGCGCCCTCTTCGTCAGCCGGAAGTCACTGCGGTTGCGGCGTAGTTCCTGGCGCGCCCGGAGTCGCCGAAGTCGTTGCTGGAATGGGCTGCCCTGTCGGGGAAGTTCCCGGCGCTCCCGTATCGGTCCGCGGCAACGTCGTCGTATCCGCGCTGGGCTTCGTCGAAGGAGCAGCACCAGCCGTTCCCGTGCTTGGGATCGCCGATCCGCCCACGGCCGCCGGGTTCACCGTCGGAGCCACCGGCGCAGGTTCCGCCGGCTTCTCCTTGTTCTCCAGCCGCTGCTTGGGCTGGCCCTTCTGCCGCTTCGGCTTCACCTTCTTCGTCGTGTCGCCGTTCAACCCCAGAGGAGCCGCCTGCTGCTTTTCGTCCGCGCTCTCCTGGCTGCTGGCCGCCACCGGCCGGATCGAAGCTTTCACCTCCGCCTTGGCCAGCTTCTGCTCGGCACGCTTATCAGCTTCCTCGTCCTGCCGCTGGCTGAAGCGCGTTTTGCGTATGGGCGCCTCCACCGGCGCCAGCGGGTCGCCGCCCGCTTCCGGACCCACGCCCGTCGTGATCGTCGTGCTCGGAGCGGTCGAAGCCATTGCCACGCCCGGCGCCTGCCCCTGGATCGGTGCACCTTCTTCCTGCGTCGTCTCCGCTACTGCGGTCGGCAGCGCGTTGCGCGGAGCCTGGCCATACCGGATCTTCTCGCGATGGATCTTCGGCGGCTTCACCACCTTCGAGGTGTTCTGCACGCCGCCATTCTTGGCGTCCTGCACCGCCTTCTTTTCAGCCGCCTTCTGCGCGGCCTTTTCGCGCTCCAGCGTAAGCTGCGCCTGGGCCGCCGCCGCGCGCTTCTGTTCGGCTTCCTGGTGCTTGATCACCTTCTTCTTCACTGGAGGCGGCGCATATGTCGTAAAGGCCAGGCTCCCTGCCCCGGTCTTGGCCGCCTGCCGGGCACCGGTGTCAGCGAACCCGGGCTTCACATCCACC
>CAXSHQ010000443.1:0-3161 GCA_964236875.1 uncultured Acidobacteriaceae bacterium
CGAAAGCGGCTCACCCATGACTTCATCAACTAAGCCGAGCCAGTATGCGTCCGTCGCGGTGAGTTCATTCTCACCCTCCTGCAAAGCGTGACAGAGGGCCATGAAAAACGACCAAAGCGGCTTCAGCATCGGTTGAACAAGCTCAAGCGTTCGTTCCGTCTTCTGGTCGTCATCAGCCATCCGCAGGACTTCTTCTTGTTGCGGAGCTGCGAGCATAGTGCGGCCCAAGCTGCGACACCACATCAAGAAACGCTCATCGCCGGCAGCTTCGAGGTATTCGTTCAGAAGAAAAAAATCCTCTGCCAACCGGGCGAGTCCGCCCTTCTGAAAACTCCAGCCGGGATTGCTCTTGTTGCTGACTACTTCAAAATCCACAATCGCCTTCAGATAACGTGCTTCCCGAACTGCCGGACGCTCAGGACCCGGAGCTGTGCGATTCGATTTCGATGCCCGTGCCAAGAGCGCTTCATATCTCTGCCAACGATCACGGGCACGAAGGAACGCCTTTTGAGCCTTTGGAGAGAGTTTTGTCACAGTCAGATCGATGAAGCATTCGATATCCTTCAAGTCTTTCCCGACACTCTGACGATGTGCTTGGAAATCGTACCTCAGCGTGATGAACCGGAAAAAGAAGCGATATTCGATCTTCCTGGCAAGCTCTCTTGCGTAGGCATCATTAGCGCTCCTGAGGAGTTGATTCCATATTGAGGCGGACTCAACGGTTAGAGAGTCTGTGGAAGTACGGAGCCCGTGGTAATGAATGCTGCTGTTGGGAAAGGCTATTGCATAATCGCCCGCCGACAGCAGGTCTGCAGCCGCGCTAGCAGCTCTCCTAGTGACGACTGTGATGATCCGGCACGACTCCGCAGCATCCTGATTCGAGGACTTCAGGAGCCGGAGCAAACCCTCCATGTATTCCACTGGTCCGCCGGGACTGTCAACGATATAAACCGTGATCGGCTCTCGGCTTTCGCTCTGCATCCGGAGGATGGAAAGCGTGAGCTGGGAGAGTTGATCAGCATCGATGACGCCTACAACTGAAACGCAGCGCGCTGGATTTGGCCTGAACTTAGCGTCTGGGACAATCAACCTGACGCTCCGACCCAGGAGACCCCGCAGCTTGCTTCTTGACAACGAATTCGCTGGCGATGTCTCGGAAGAATACTGTCAGGTCTGGTCCGTAGTGACTGTACACACGCTCCACTGCCTCCTCAAATGAGGACGAGGACGGCACTGGAGCCTGAGTCTTCTCGCTTCGCACTGGAACGACAGCAGCTTCGGTCATAATCGCCTCTTTACGTCAGACGCGCACGCGAGATGCACGGATTGCTGAAAATGTATCACATAGAGAAAATACCGTAGATTCGGGGGAGCATCCACGACACCAAAGTGCCACTCTTCCAGGCCCGCCCACCAAGAGGAGATACGGAAGGAGGAGCTGCCCTGAGCGGCTCTGCGCTGCAGGCTGCCACGCCGAGTCCCTACATTTCCCCCTACAGCATACCGGAGGAAATCAGCAAACTGTTGAATTATGAAGACATTTGGAGCACCGGGTGGGGATCGAACCCACGAATACTGGTTTTGCAGAACACTCTGTGATGTAGCGGATACTGTAGCGGGTCCCCGCCCAGAAGGGCTTGCTTCCTCTGAGCGCGAAGCATGGCAAACGCATGCAAATACAAGACAATGCAAATGCCGCGTATCCCCTGCAAACCGAGTCGCGCAGATTATGAGTCCGCTGCTCTAACCATTGAGCTATAGGCCCGTGCACCACCCGTCGCCGCGTGGCCTCTCCAGTGTAGCGAACCGTCCACAAAGACGCGCGCTCGAGCATAGCCAAGGCGTATGCCGAAGCACATAGTGCATCACAGCAGTCGCTTATACCTCAGGAAGGCTGCCTTAGTCCGCCCGAACGCTCCCACTCTCCGGCTTCGCGCCGCGGACAGCACCTGCCCCAGAAACACTGCCGCCGCGCTGAATGGAAGGCACAGGGGCAGGCGTCACCGTAAGCGTGTTGGTGCCGCTGGTCGCCGTGTAGTTGCTGTCCGCCGCCTGGCTGAAGCTGATGCTGTAGTTCCCTGGCGGGAGCATCCCTGTGTACGCGTACCCGCAGTTCAGGTGCTTCGTCTTGTACGCGCATGTCGGGCTGCCGAGCCCGGCTGTGCTGCCATTTACCTGGAAGGTGATCGCTCCCGTCGGAGCCACCGATCCCGGGTAGCCGATGATCAACGTCAGCGTCGTCGTCGTTCCTTGAGCCATCGAGCTGGTGTAGCCTCCGTCCGCCTGCAGGGGCGCCGGGGTCACCGCAATCACCTGTCCCGCGGTGTCCGCGCTGGTGGTAAAGCTGGTCGAATCCGTCGGCGTGAACGTTGCCTTGATCGTATTGCTTCCGGCATACGCCACGTTATAGTTCAAGGCCGCCACGCCGTTCGTCACCGGCGCCGTTCCGGCCGTATACGCCATGCCGTTCACCGTCGTAGAAAACGTCACATTGCCCGTCGGCGAGCTCCCCGAGGTCGCTTGGTCCACTACTGTGGCAGTCAGCGTGGTGGCATCGCCTACCATCGCATTCGCAGGGCTGGCCGACGTGACGCTGGTTGCGGTCGTGTCGGCAAAGGTCGCGGTATACACGGCCGAGGTAGCGGGAGCCGTCACAGCATCCGTCGTTCCCGTCGTGCCATCCTGCCATCGGCTGAACTGGTACGTGCTGGTCCCGTAAGTCTGCGAGGCCGCGGTCGTCAGCTGGCAGGAGCTACCCGGCGTCCAGATCAGCGTCACCGGCGTCACATAGGTTCCAGGCACGCAGCCTGTGCCCGCAGTCGTGAGGGTCAGTCCCAGGGGCTTGCTCAGGATGGTGGCGCTGCCGGCCGGCAGCGTAGGAGCTAGGGCAATACCCTTGAAGTTCGAGTCCGAGGGAGCTGTCGCCAGCACGTTGAACGACGTGCCCGGCTTGGTCGTCGAGGCCAGCACATCCTGGAAACCGTACAGGTACGTTGTGTCCAGGTCATTCAGCGTCGAGCTCGTCGCATATAGGAACACATTGGCGCCGGAAACCACACCCGTAAGCCCATACAAGCCGCTCACTCCGCTGCCGCTGCTGTTGGCTACCAGGTTTAGCCCCGCCGAGACGGTGTACACCAGCTGCCAGGTTCCGGAACCAT
>CAXSHQ010000443.1:3171-3475 GCA_964236875.1 uncultured Acidobacteriaceae bacterium
ATCGTCGAATCGGTGTTCGCCGCGGACGAGCGGGTGCTGGTGTTCACCCACTTCTGCAGTCCGCCGTCGCCCAGCGTCGCAGGGGCCGTGGAGCCTGCGGAGTTGTTCTTCGGGGCGCCCGAATCCGCAACATACATGGTGTAGGCATTGGCAAAGAAGAAGTTCGACGGGCTCAGGTTCACAACCGTCGCCGCGGTGTTCACATTGTTGAACTCGCTGGCTGTCAGCGTAATCTTGCCAGCGCTCGTCACAGCCGTGCCGCTGCTGTTTGCCTGCGTCAGCTGCGTCGGCCCATTCCACTGCT
>CAXSHQ010000444.1:0-3471 GCA_964236875.1 uncultured Acidobacteriaceae bacterium
CGCGCATCTTCTCGACGTCGCTGCTGGCAAGCTCCTAGCTCCCGGCGAGATCCTCGTGCGCGGCAACCGCATCGTCGCGGTCGGCACCACCGTCGACCACCCCGCCGGTGCGCAGACCATCGACCTTGGCGACCGCACCCTGATGCCCGGCCTCATCGACGCCCACGTTCATCTCTTCCTCCACGTCGGCGACGAGGCCAACCAGACCGTCAACGAGTCCGTCCCGGAGCGCACCCTCATCGCTGCCGACGCCGCGCGCACCGACCTCATGGCCGGCTTCACGGCCGAGCGCGACATGGGCACCGAAGGCGCCGGCTGCGCCGATGTCGCCGTCCGCAATGCCATCAACTCCGGCCTGATCCAAGGCCCGCGCATGCGCGTCTCCTGCAACGCCATCGATATCAACGGCGGCCACGAGGACTCGAACGGCCGCAACCCCGAAGAGCACTTGCTGTCCAACGCCGACCGCGCCAACTCCGCCGACGACCTCATCACCGTTATGCGCGAGCAGCATAAGCAGGGCGCCGACTTCACCAAGATCTACGAGACCGGCCGCGACCGCCTGCAGGACGGCGCGTTCACGACGCCCTACCTCTACACCGAAGCCCAGCTCACTGCCGCCGTGCAGGAAGCCGCGCGCACAGGCTCTCGCGTAGGCGTGCACTGCACCGGCGAACCCGGCGCTGCATTCGCTGTGGCCGCGGGCGTCGCTTCCATCGACCACGGCTACTCGCTTTCGCCCGCTACCATGCGCGCCATGAAGCAGAAGGGGATTTACGCTGTCCCCACCTTCGCCATCGCCGAGTACTTCGGACAGCACGCCGCCTCCGACGTCTCCACCAAACGCCAGGAAGACCAGCAAGCCTTCCACGCCCAGCAGTTCAAGCTGCAGATGGCCGCGGGCGTTCCCTTCGCGGTCGGCTCCGACGTCGGCCCCTTCCCCCACGGCACCCAGGCCCGCGAGTACGAGCTCATGGTGCAGTACGGCATGAGCCCCGCCGACGTGCTCCGCGCCGGCCTGATCAACGGCGCCAGGCTCCTTGACTGGGAGAACTCCATCGGCCAGCTCAAGCCCAGCTTCCTCGCCGACATCATCGCCGTGCAAGGCGATCCGCTCCAGGACATCAGCGTCCTCAAGCGCGTCTCCTTTGTGATGAAGAATGGTGAAGTCGTTCGCAGGGATTGAGGTCCGCAGGGCCATCGGTCCTTCGTTGCGTCTGCTTGCTTTCCGCGCTGGTCCTCGCCCTCACGCGCATTCCATCGCGTTAGGGAAGGTTGGATCAAGTCCGCAGCATTCCCTCAGCGGCTAAAGCCGCATTAACTTTGCGGCGTTTACGGCGGGGCTGAAGCCCCGCCCTGACGAGACGGATACTTGTTCAGAGGTTCCTTAGAGCAGTTCTCGTTCAGGTGTAGAGGACCCGAGTCCCAGGAGGTTAGAGCTGTTCTCCTCGAGAGGTAGTCGCCCTCGCCTGATGCGTCCATTCCGCTGCGGGAAGATTACAGAGATCCTTCGCTTCGCTCAGGATGACGCCCCTTTCCGCGAGAGGACTTACCTGGATGCGAACAGCTTTAGCCGGCCTTCTCCGATAGCTCCGCCCAGCGCTCGTACACTGCATCGTGCTCCGCCTGCGCAGCTTCCATTTCAGCTAACGCCGCGGTCAGCGCCGCTGCGTCGGTTGCCACTGAAGGATCGGCCAGCCGGTCGTGCGCCGCCGCCATTCGTGCATCCGCCGTATCCACCCGCGCCTCGATACCATCGAACTCCCGCTGCTCCATATAGGAAAGCTTCTTCTTCGCGGGCACAGCACTCGCCTTTGCACTCTCCAAGGGCTTGGCGGACTGCTCCCTGTTCCCCGATCCTTCTTCCCTGCCTCGCCACTCTTCCCACTGCAGATAACTCGCAAACAGCGCCGCATTGCCGCGTCCATCCAGGCCAACCACCGTGTCCGCCACGCGGTCCAGCAGATAACGGTCATGGGTCACCAGCACCAACGCCCCTGCAAAGTCCAGCAGCGCTTCTTCCAGAATCTCGAGCGTGGGGATGTCCAGGTCGTTGGTCGGCTCATCCAGGATCAGCACATCCGCGGGCTGCAGCATCAGCCGCGCCAGCAGCACTCGCGCGCGTTCGCCCCCGCTCAGGCGCGCCACAGGCTGATTCAACTGCTCGCCGGTGAACAGGAACTTCGCCGCATAGCTCGCCACGTGCACCACGCGATCGCCGTACACCACGGCATCGGCATCGGGCGCTAGCGCCCGCCGCAGCGTCAGGCTTTCATCGATCTCGCGCATCTGGCTGAAGTACACCACCCGCAGCCCCGGTGCACGCTTCACCTCGCCCGCACTCACCGCAAGCTCGCCGGTCATGGCGCGCAGCAGCGTCGTCTTGCCGGAGCCATTCGGCCCCACGATGCCCAGCTTGGTTCCATTGGTCAGCACGAAGCTCACATCGCGCACAATCTCGCGCCCGCCCAGCGTCACCGCGACGGCGTTCATCTCGACCAGCCGCTTGGTCTGCCGTCCCGTCGCGCCGAACGTGATGTCAGTTGTCGCCGTGCGCTGCCGCGCGTCTACGTCAGCCAGATCGGCGATCATGGCATGCGCCGTATCGATCCGCGCCTTCGCCTTGGTGGCCCGCGCCTTGGGTCCACGCCGAAGCCACTCCACCTCCGTGCGCACGCGGTTCCGCAGGCCTTCGGCCATCTTCTGCTGCGACTCCAGATACCCCTCGCGGCCTTCCAGGAACTTCGAGTAGCTGCCCTTCACACGTAACAAACCTTCGGCATACACGCGGCTCAGCTCCACCACTTCGTTCGCCGTGTTCTCCAAAAAATAACGGTCATGCGTGACCACGACGACTGCGAAACTCGCGGCGCGCAGCAGCGCTTCCAGCCACTCGATGCCTTCGAGGTCCAGGTGATTCGTGGGCTCATCGAGCAGCAGCACATCAGGCGCGCTCACCACGGCCTCGGCAATCGCCAGCCGCTTGCGCCAGCCGCCGCTCAGGCTCGCTGCCTCGGCATCCATGCTCGGCGCGCCCGAACTTACCTCGCCCGCATCCACGAAGCCCGTGCGTCCCAGCGTCTCGCGCAGCCGCTGCTCGCGTTGCGCTTCTTCAACACCCGCCTCGGCGAGTGCGGCGGCAATCACATCGCGCACGGTCTGCTTCGGTCCGAACTCCGAGATCTGCCGGACGTATCCCACGCGCGCGCGCTTGCGCAGCGAGCGCTCGCCGGCATCCGGCTCCGTCTCGCCGGCAAGGACAGCCAGCAGCGTGGACTTCCCCGCGCCGTTGGGCCCAATCAGCCCGATGCGGTCCCCATCACCCACCACAAACGAAATCTCTTCAAACAGCGGCACAGCGCCAAAGCGCTTGCTCACGCGCTGCGCATTCACAATCGGAGGCATACACCTCCTAGTCTAGGCGGTATCCACATATAGTCTTTGCTGCGGCTGCTGATTTTGTTCGACTGC
>CAXSHQ010000445.1:0-1657 GCA_964236875.1 uncultured Acidobacteriaceae bacterium
ACGGGCCGGAGTTCGTGGCCAAGGACTTACGAAAATGGCTGGCCAGAACAGGAGCAAAGACGCTGTACATCGAACCCGGCTCTCCCTGGGAGAACGGCTACTGCGAAAGCTTCAACTCCAAGCTGCGTGACGAGTTCCTAAACGGCGAAATCTTCTACTCGATGAAGGAACTGCGTGTGCTGGCCGAGCGCTGGCGCGTCCACTACAACACCATCAGGCCGCACTCCTCGCTGGGCTACAGATCACCGGCACCGGAGGCGTGGCTGACAAACAACACGGGGCATGGAGAAGTGGAAACCGCTACGCGCTTCCCACTTCTCCACACCCCCGACGGCGGCTACTTGAACTCAGAAATAGCTGCGCTACACTAACTCATCCAACGGCACAAAAGATCGGGCACGCCACACACACGCGTGTAGTTCACTCTGCCCTAGATAGTCCTTCGTGTAAAAAACAAGATCCTTACCGAGCTCTTGCGTACCGTGCGTTATGGTCGCTCGCTCAATCCCCGCTACTTTCGAAAAGAGGGTGCGGAGAGCGGAACGGAGTTCCGCCTCATTCTTGAAGGCACTGCAGAGATTGTGAAGTTCGTCAATCAAGTGATTCTCCACAGATTTAGGGTTGTTCATTGTACCGCTTAGACCTAACCGTGCACCTCTCAGAGCGCTTGAGGCCGATAGCGATCAGCGCGTAGCAGTCCCTTGATGGGAGGCCTCCGCACCGCTGGATATCGTAGAGGATAAAGCTGCAGAAAGTTGAGGGCCAGATACGCCTGATCAACCTGCTCGTGCAAAGCTAACTCTCGGGTTCTCCCGCTAAAGGCCTAGAGCATCGTTGACCGCGATGGCTATGTCCTGCTCGGACCCGAGATAGCGCTCAGTCGTTTGGATCGACGAGTGCCCTAGCAAAAACTTGATCTGCTCCAGGTCGCCGCCCGCTTTGCGGCACAGCTTCGCGCATGTTCTCCGCAGGTCGTGCGCCCCAAACCGCTCCACCCCTATCTCCTTCGCCGCCTGCTCGACGATCGACCAAACGGCCCAGTCGCTCAGCCCGTCACCCTGTACCTTGCCACTCTTCGAGACCCGGCGCAGCAGCCGCCCGTACTCGATCTTCGCGGCCGTCCTCCAGGCGTCGATTCCCTGCTTGACCCAGATCGGGATGGCGACCGTACGGATGCGTCTCCCCTTCCCGCACAGATCGGCCAGTACCCAGCGTCCTTCGCGGAGTTGGATGGTTTCAATATTCAACATGGCGAGCTCGTTCCGGCGCAGGGCGCAGCCGGTGAGCAGGGAGAGGATCACGTAGTCGCGCTTGCCTTTGAGCGTAGAGCGATCCGGAACGGCCAGGAGTTCCCTTGCCTGCTCCTTCGTTAGCCAGTTTCCAAGGCGAACTCCGTTTTGCCGGACGTTCGGTACGTCTTCCATCTGTGACGATTCTTCCGCGGTGATGACTCCGGCACGCTTGGCTTCCCCGACCAACTTGCGGACGGCCGCGAGCTTTACGTTGATGGTAGAGGCGCTGAGATTCCGGTCGAGCATGGCCGCCCGGAACTCCAGGATGAGTGTTCGAGAGACCGGCTGCTGGCGTTCCCTGCAAAATGCCGACAGCTCATCAAGAGCCAGCGCGTAGTTCCGCTTGGAGTTCTCAGCCGTGACGC
>CAXSHQ010000445.1:1667-3441 GCA_964236875.1 uncultured Acidobacteriaceae bacterium
AAGAGGCTCAGGCTCACTTGGGAGGAGAGCGAGTGAGGATTCACTCATCGCCGCGCTCCGTCCGCAACCGCTCTAGGTCGTCCTTTAGCTTCGCGATTACTCCCTGCAGGGCTTCAACCGTGGGCAGCTCACTCCGGACTGGCGCCGGCAGGTCGCGGGTCACCCGAAATGTCGATACACCGATCGGCTTGGCCACATCGCGGAGCGCGTATTCGACGACGGCGCTGTTGTGGCTCTCGCAGAGCAGGAGGCCGATGGTGGGCGCGTCCGGTTCGGTCCGGAAGAGATCGTCTACTGCGGACAGGTAGAAGCCCAGCTTGCCGGCCCACTCCGGCTTGAACTTGCCGGTCTTCAGTTCAATGACGAAGTAGCAGTGGAGGCGGAGATGGTAGAAGAGCAGGTCCAGGTAGAAGGTGTCGTTCGCAACCGTGAGCGGGACTTGGCTGCCGACGAAGGCGAACCCGCGGCCGAGTTCGAGGAGCAGATCTCGCAGATGTAGTAGCAGGCCGCGCTCGATCTCCCGTTCCTGAGCGTCTTTGGCCAAAGTGAGGAAGTCGAAGTTGTAAGGATCCTTGAGAACCTGCTCGGCCAGGTCCGAGCCGGGCGGCGGCAGGGTGCGGCTGAAGTTGGTCAGCGCCTTCCCCTCCCGCTCGTGAAGACGGGTGTCGATCTGGAACGAGAGGACATTCTGGCTCCAGCCATATTCCAGGGCGGCGCGGAGGTACCACTCCCGTGTAGGGCGATCCTTGATCTTGTCCAGGACCCGCACGTTGTGACCCCAGGGCAATTTTGCAATGAGCTGTTGCAAAATCTCCGGCTCCGGCCAGGCGTCGGCCAGGGAGCGCATATAGCGAAGGTTTCGGGGGCTGAACCCCTCCACCCCGGGGAACGCTGCCTGCAGATCCCGGGCGAGCCGGTCGACGATCTTCGTTCCCCACCCCTGCTGCTCGAACCGGCGACCGATCTCCCGTCCGATGGTCCAATAGAGCAGGACGAGCTCGCGGCTGACCGCCATGGCGGCCCGGACCTGCGCCTCGCGGATGTGCGCCTTCAGCTCCTGGAGGAGTTCGTCGTAGCCGACAGGTGCGATCAGATCCTGGTTCATGGATGTGGTGACGCCTCCCGGGCAATTTTGCAATGGCTATTGCAAGATTGGAGCCAACTTCCTACTTGGTCAGCGTACCAGATCCTGACCTTCTACAATTAGCATTGTCGTGGGTAACGCAAGCTATGCATGGGTAAGGTCCTTAGGAGCCGTTCCTTGCATTGTGAAGATCAGGGACAGACAGCGATCATGGTGAGGTCCAGAATGTGCGAAATATACGATAATCAAGCAAACAGCCCTCGCTGTGCCGTTCGTGCCGCGTTGTTCTGCGTTCGACAGCGTGGGTCCATTCGTGGGTCCAATAAGGGTCCAAAGAGTGTTTCGCAGCGTTCCTTTCCGCTGCTTTGCGCCCATTCGAATTGCGCTAAGTTGTTGAAAGCACGTGTTTCGTGAGCTTTGGGGTGGGTGAGGTCGCTAGTTCGAATCTAGTCGTCCCGACCATTCTTCCATTTTGGCTCTTTCGAAGATTCGGTTGAAAGGGTATCTGTATGCAGGCGTTACACTTACGTCGCCAACGACGAAGTTCGAAGCCAGCATCCTAAGCAACTTGGCTTGTTCTCCGCTCGACTGCGAAATGTACAGTGAGTACGCCTTATTCGCGAGTTCGAAGACTCGCTCTAGGCGGTATCCACATATAGTCTTTGCTGCGGCTGCTGATTTTGTTCGACT
>CAXSHQ010000446.1:0-3415 GCA_964236875.1 uncultured Acidobacteriaceae bacterium
CAGACCGAAGCAGGCGCGCCCCACATCTTCTACTCCACGCCGGAGCGCTACTTTGCGGAAGTCGCGCCGCACCTGCCCGCGGCCATCCAGGTCTACAGCGGCGATCTCCAGCACCACTCCGTCGGCACCTACACCGCAGGTTCAGACATCAAGAAGCTGAACCGATCCACGGAAGCCATGCTGCAGTCTGCAGAGAAGTTCGCGGCTATCGGCTCTGTGGCGTGGGGCTCTCCATACCCCAAAGCTGACTTGGGCAAGGCATGGCAGCGCCTGCTTCTTCTCCAGTTTCATGACAGCATGGCCGGAACCACGCTGCCGGAAGACTTTCTTGCCGCGCGCGATTCATATGGCCTGTCGCGCGATGTAGCGCAGCAGGCGCTCTACGCGGCTGTGCAGCGTCTCGCCTGGCAGGTTCCCACCACCGACCCGGACAGTAAGTATCTTGTCGTCTTCAATCCGCACGCCTGGACCAGCCGCACGCACGTGGAGTACGACCTCGGCTGGAAGAGCGACACACCTGCGCAGGTGGAAGACGAAGCTCGCCGCTCGATCGCGTTCCAGTGGGTCGATCCTACCGCCGCGGTCGACAACCGTTTGCGGCTCATCGCTGACGTGGATGTGCCGCCGATGGGCTACCGTCAGATCCGCGTGCGCAAGCGCGAAGGCGCGGAGCCGGCCGTATCTGCAAACGCGCCGCACGCCGCGAACAATGTGCTGGAGAACACGCTGCTCCGGGTAACGTTTTCGCCCAGCGGCACGCTCGGCATCCTGGACAAAACCACCGGGCAGCAGGTGTTCCGCGGCGGTGACACTGGTTTCCGCGCGCTTATCTTCGACGACAACAATGACACCTGGGCCCACAAGGTCCGTAAGTATGACAAGCAGGTTGGCGAGTTCAAGCGCACAGACCTGAAGGTGGTTGAGAACGGCCCGCTACGCGCTCGCGTGCGGGAGCGCCTCACCTACGGCATCTCCACCCTGACCGTCGACTGGATACTCTACGCAGGCAGCGCGGCGCTCGAAGCCCGCGTGTCACTCGACTGGCACGAGCACCTCAAAATGCTGAAGTTCTCCTTCCCCGTCGAGGTTGCGAGCCCGAAGCTGACGTATGAAGTTGCCTACGGCGCCATGCAGCGCGAAGGCAATGGCGATGAAGATCCCGGCCAGCGCTGGATCGATGTCACCGGTGATCGTGCGGGCAAGTCGTACGGCCTCGCGGTGCTCAACGACGCAAAGTACGGCTACAGCGTGGAGGGTACCGACATGCGTGTGTCTGTCGCGCGCTCCGCGGTATTTGCCAACCATGAGCCGCATCCGCTCACCCCGGGTATCGACTACGACTGGCAGGATCAGGGCGTGCAGACCTTTCGCATGCTGCTCATGCCGCACGCCGGCTCCTGGCAGGACGCCGGTGTCGTGCGTGCCGCTGAAGAACTCGTAACCGTGTCGCCCATCCTCTACCAGGGCATCCACCCCGGCAGTCGACCGGGCTCTGCGTCATTCTTGTCGGTAGACGCCGACAACATCGTTGTGGAAGCCGTGAAGCAGGCCGAAGACGGCGAGGACGTGATTGTGCGTTCTTATGAAACTTCTGGCCGGCAAACCACCGCCACGTTAGACCTTGCTTTCGCCGGCACCCACTGGAGTGGAAGCTTCCACCCGTTTGAGATCAAGACTCTTCGCGTGGACCGCCGCACGGGTCATGTCAGGGAAGTCAATGCACTCGAAGAGTAGCGGCCTTGCCGGCCCACCGGAGACTGGCGCGACCAACCGCCTGCGCGTGGGCATCGATATTGGCGGCACCAAGACCGCTATCGTGCTGTCAGCCGAACCGCCGCATGTCCTCTGGCGCGCGGAATTTCCGACACTTCCTGAGAATGGCCCACAACACGCAATTGAGAAGATCACCGCGCTGATTCATCGCGGTCTGGCCGAGCTGGGCGGAGAGGCCACGTCTCTCGGCGTCAGTTGCGGCGGCCCCCTCGACCGCACCACCGGCGTCATTCAACGGCCACCGAATCTCCCCACCTGGGATAACGTTCCGCTGAAGGCTCTGCTGGAAGCCGAGTTTCAGGCGCCTTGCCGTGTGGAGAACGACGCCAACGCAGGCGCCGTGGCCGAGCACCGGTTCGGAGCCGGACAGGGTTGCCGCCATATGGTTTTCCTGACCATGGGAACGGGGCTGGGAGCGGGGCTGATTCTCAACGGTGCCATCTTCCATGGAGCCGGCGCCATGGCGGGGGAAATCGGTCATGTGCGCCTCACGCCCCAGGGGCCCACCGGGTACGGCAAGCAGGGTTCCGTGGAAGGTTGGGCCAGCGGCGGAGGTATGGCGCAACATGCCGTGGACGCGGTGAAAGAAGCCCTGCGGACGGGCACGGCTACATCGCTGGCAGGCAAGCTCCAGACGCTCACCGCCCGCGACATCGGCCTGGCGGCCGCTGCCAACGATGAGGTTGCTATCCGGATCGTTGCGGAAACCGGGCGGCGTCTGGGCGATGCGCTCGCTATTCTGGTCGACCTGCTGAATCCGGAGCGCATCGTGATCGGCGGGCTTGCGCTGCGTCTGGGAGAGACGCTGCTCGGGCCGGCCCGCTCGCGGATGCAGGCTGAATCGTTGCCCTCCTCCGCGGCCGCCTGCCGAATCGTTCCCGCGCAACTGGGCGAAAGCATCGGCGACGTAGCCGCGCTTTGCGTGGCCGCGGGCTTGCACGAGACGGTCGGCTCGCGGAGGGGAACACTGACAGAAGGTTAGTGTTCCAGCCGGCTCTGCAGCTCTTCCAGCGTTGCGCCCTTCGTCTCCGGGTACACAGCCAGCACCACTACGAATTGCAGCGCACACATGACGGCAAAAACATAGAACGGCAGCGCCTTCAAGTAGCGCGCCACCACCAGCGGAAACAGTTGCGTCACGATCGAGGCCATCACCCAGTGTGTGCCGCTGCCGAGACTCTGTCCCTTTGATCGAACCTGGGTCGGAAAGACCTCCGCGATGTACACCCAGATGACCGCGCCTTGTGAAAGAGCGAAGAAGCCGATGAAGCCCACAAGCAGCCACACCAGCATGTTCTGGTGGGCGCCTGAGGAGAACAGGAAGCCGGTGGCCAGCAGGCAGACACACGTGCCCACGGCGCCGATCAGCAGCAGCGTCTTGCGTCCCAGCTTGTCGATCAGGGTCATTGCCACAAAAGTGAACACCAGGTTGGAGAGCCCGATGAAGATACTTTGCGAAAAGCCGGACATGCGGCTCATGCCGGCCGCGGCGAAGATGCTGTTCGAGTAATACAAAATGGCGTTGATCCCCGAAACCTGATTGAAGAAAGCAATGCTCACGGCAAGGAACAGCGGCAAAGCGAGAGACCGCGTAAACAGCGGCACTGCACGCTCCGACGATTCACGGTGCATCGAGTGCCGG
>CAXSHQ010000447.1:0-3394 GCA_964236875.1 uncultured Acidobacteriaceae bacterium
TGCGGTGCAGCGCGCCGCGCTTAACGGCCTTGTCGATCGTGCGCACGAGCTCGCCGCCGCCTGGAGCGCCATAGTTGCCCCGGGCGTCCACCACCCTCTGGATGTCTTCCTGGCCTTCCTGCACTGGTTCCGGGCCGGCTTTGCCTGGTTCGGCGGTCTGCTGGCGGCGATCGCCATGCTGCTCTGGCAGGGCGTTTCCACGCGCCCCAACGGCCTTCGTGGCGGTCGCGCCGCCCTCCGCATGCTGGACCTCGCCGCCCCCGCCGCGGCCCTCGGCTACGGTGTCGGCCGGATCGGCTGCCTGACATCGGGAGATGGCGATTACGGCATCAACACCACGCTTCCGTGGGGTGTGCACATCCGTCCTGACGCTCTCGACCCCCCGCGTCCCGACCCACCCGGCCTGCTTGTCCAACCCACACCTGTCTACGAGCTGCTCTTCAGCTTGGCGCTCGCCTGGTGGCTTTGGCGACGTGGCCGCAGCCCGCGTCCGCTGGGCTTCCTCACAGGCGAATACCTGCTCCTCAGCGGCATCGGCCGCTTCCTGGTCGAGTTTGTCCGCAGGAACGACAGGATCTACTTCGGCATGTCTAACGCACAGGTCGCGGCGCTTCTGAGCGTCTTCGCCGGCGTCGTGATGATGCTGCTGACTCGGAAGAACGCCGCCATTGTCGCGGAGCCGCTGCCAAAGAACTCCACTTCCGCACCAGTGGCCGTGTAGACACTACAGCCGCTTCAAGAACTCCCGGGCCTGCTCCAACTCCGGGAACAGCCGCTCCTCGGCTTGGAACTCGCGCGAGTGCACGCAACGCCGTCCGGCGCGTACCCGCACCGGATGCTTCAGGTGCAGCATCTCGTGGTACAGCAGGTACTCGATAGCAAAGCGCGGCGTGCCCGGCCGGTCGAACACCCGGCTGACCACAATCGTGTTGTGCGCCGCGTCATAGTGGCCCAGCATCCGCTTGGCGACATGCGCGCTCCAGGTCAGCGTCGGCCTACCCAGCAGCCCGTGAAAAAAGCGCAGGTTGACGGCTTCAAACACTTCCTCCAGGTTGTACATCCTGCCTTGCGCGGAGAGGATCCGCTTGCGCCCGCGCGTCTGGCGGATACGTTCGGCCTGCTTGGACACTGCCTCCGACTGCGTGTAGCGCCGGTAACGGTCCGCATAATGCGGCGCGATCGGCTTGCGGTAGAGCTTGGCCAGCAGAATGTGCGCGATGGCCCGATGCACGGTATCCGGCGCATGCTCCAAAAGGTCGGAGAGCCGCACATGCAACTGCGCCTCGCGCAGGCGGATGGTCGTGTTCAGGCTGGTAAAGCGCCGGAATCGCACGTCCAGCGCGGGCATGGGAGCCCGCGGCCGAAGCTCGCGATACTCCTCCTCGAACATGGTGATCAGCGCCGCGGATGCGGGCGGCAAGCGGGAAGACGACACGGCTGCGGCCAGCCTACCAAACCGCTTTCCACATCTACTTGAGTAGCTTTATTGCGGTGTATTGCGAGGGTCGTGCGCGTGCTCCATGCGCTGCTTCTCAGCCAGGGCGGCCTCCGGATGCGCCTTGAAGTACTCCTCCAACTCCGTCTGCATCTGCTTCACTTGTTCGTGGATGTCGCGCACCGCGTCGATCGCCAGCTTGCGGATGACCTTGTCGTCCGGCTCCTGCGGTGTAGCTTCGAGCGATTTCGCCCAGCGGTCGGTTTCCTCCATCAGCTTGGGCAGGACCTTGCGCACATCGCGATGCTTCTCGCGATAGTCGTCCAGGTTGTCGTTCAGTTCATCCGCAATGGCTGACAGCTGATCGAGCAGATCATGCAGGTCCTGCTCGAAGCTCACATGCCTCCGGCCCTTCAGCAGCGCGTCTACCCGGACGGCACGGCTGTCCAGAATCTTCTCGTAGGCCACGATCCGGTCCTGCGGAACGTACGCCGCATCCCGCAGCGACTCCACCTCACGGTCGCTCAATACGCCTTCGCGTGCCTGCGCCTTCACCCCGCACGCGAACAGACAGCCGCCCAGAAGCAGCACGGGCAGGGAACCGCGCTTCACTTCGCGAATACCTGCGCCAGCACTTCCATATGCAGTGCATTCAGCTTCTGCAGCGTGGATTGAACCGCGCTGCGGCTGGCTTCTCCCGCCACATGCAGCATGTCCGTCAGCCGCCGCGAAGCATGTTCCATCAGCATCTCGGCATTCTTCAGCTTCTTTGCATCGCCCTGGAGGGCCACATGCATTTTTCCCAGCACGGCGTCGGCGTGCTTCAGCGTCGCCTGTGCCTGGTCTTCCTTGCCGTCTGCGATCTCCCGCCCGGCTTCCTCGGTCAGCTGGTGCACCAGCTCCGTGAACAGGAAACACTGCTCCCGTGGCTGCGCCACCGTAGCCTGCTGTTCCAGTTGCGCCAGTCCGGCCGCATCCAGCACCGCCTCCGCATTGGAAGCCGCTCTCGCGCGGGCAGGCATCACTAAGGTGAATCCCAGCAGCATCACGCTGCCACACAGCACGCTCCGGCCCAACCCCGCAGCCTGCCCCGCCCGCCCCGCCAATCCAACCAGTTCAGCCACCATAGCGCACCTCTCCAGTGCAGCCGTGCCTTACCTTGTGTGTTCCAACGCTACCAGCCGGTGGCGAGCTTCGAACTCCTCGTCCGGAAACTTGCCGTTCGCCACTGCCAGAAACGCTCGATATGCCTGTATAGCTTCCTTGTTCTGCCGCAAGCTGTCGTGCGCCGTCGCCTCCAGAAACAGAGTCGCTGGTGAGTTGGGCAGAACTGTAGCACGCGCAGCCAGCGCTTGCAATGCCACCTGCGAATCGTGGTTCCTCTGGGCCGCAAAGGCCAGGTGCCCGGCGGCCCCTGCCCAGTCGGCGGGCCGCCTCCAGGCGCTGCGATCCGCCATCGCGCGCTGCAGCAACGCCTCCGCCGGCGCGAACTTCGCCTCGCGCACCAGCAGGTCGGCATAGTCGTCCAGCAGCTCCGGGTCATTGGGCTTTGCCGCTACCAGTTCGCCGTACAACGCTTCCGCTTTCGGCTTCTCGCCGGTCAGCACGTACAGCCGCGCCAGCTCGTGCGCGAGCGCCGGATTCTGCGCCGCAGAACCCGCGGGAACCAGCGGCTCCAAAAGCGCGACGGCCTCCGCCGGCTTGTTCTCGCTCGCCTTCACCGCACCCAGGGAAGCAAGCACCGTCGGGTCGCCGGGATGCTTGGCCAGCGCGCCCGTCAGCACCTCATCCGCGTCGGCGAGCTTCTTCTCGCGCCGCAGCGTTTGTCCCAGCCCCGTGGTCGCAGCGAGATCGTCCGGCTGCATCTGCAAGGCCCGCCGATACGCCCGCTCCGCACCTTCCAGCTCGCCCGCCGCCAGGGCCATGTCCGCACCCTGCACGATGTCCGGCTCCGTCTCC
>CAXSHQ010000448.1:0-3393 GCA_964236875.1 uncultured Acidobacteriaceae bacterium
CTGACGACGCGCGATGAGAACCGCATCGAGCGGCCGCTGGAGTGGGGTTTTGAGCACCTTTCTGGGGTGCCTGGATTGGACGCAGAAGAGGCTGCGGCGCGCGTGGCCGCGGGAGAGATTTCCGGGTTCGACGCCATGGTGGCGTTGAACGGGAAGATTGCTGCCGACCCGCACTCGTTCTTCGACTACAAGACGCCGACAGACTTCCGTGTCGAGCAGCGGCACCCGGAGCTGTTTCCGACAAATGTTCGGCCGGAAACGCTGGCGCAGGAGCGCGAATACAAGCGCCAGGCTGCTGCGGGCGAGCTACGGCGCGCGCCATTTCTGCGGTTTACGTCGGCGGCGCGGACGCCGTATCCCGAGAACGATGTGGTGAATGCCCGCTGGTACCCGGAGCCAGGGGCCACGGTTCAGAGATCAAGGAACAGCGGATTCGGGAGCGGGTCAGCGAGGCAGCAAGGCAGCGAGCCAACGAACAGTGGTGCCGCGCCGGGCAGAAAGCAGGTCCTTCGCTCCGCTCAGGATGACAATGCCGCGCGAGGAGGACGTAGGCCGAAGCAGGCGATGATCGTGATGCCGCAGTGGAATGCGGATGCGTTCTCGCATAATGCGCTGTGCACGATGTTCAACAGGTTTGGGATTGCGAGCCTGCGGCTTTCGAAGCCTTACCATGACGTTCGGCGGCCGGCGGAGTTGGAACGGTCAGACTACGCGGTGAGCGCGAATGTGGGGCGCACGATCGCCGCCTGCCGCCAGGCGGTGCTGGATATCCGCGCCTGCGTGGACTGGCTTGCGGCGCAGGGTTATGAGCAGATCGGGGTGCTGGGCACAAGCCTGGGGAGCGCCTATGCGTTCATTGCAGCCGCGATGGACCCGCGCATCCAGGTGTGCGCGTTCAACCATGCGAGCACGTACTTCGGCGACGTGGTGTGGACGGGGCAGAGCACGCGCCATATCCGCTCCGCGTTCATGCATGCGGGGCTTACGCAAGACGAGGTGCGGGCGATGTTTCTGGGCGTCAGCCCCATGACCTTTATGCAGCAGTTCGCCGCCGAGCCGAAGCAGGTGCTGGTGGTGCATGCCACCTACGACCTGACGTTTCTGCGCGAGTTCTCGCTGGAGGTGCTCAAGAACTTTGACGCGGCCGGCATCGACTATGTGTCGAAGGTGCTGCCCTGCGGCCACTATGTGACAGGCGAGTGGCCTTACAAGTACCTCGATGGATGGTATCTGGGATCGTTTGTGTATCGCGCGTTCAAGCGGCTGCGGGACGAAACGACGCGCGCGGGAGTGGCCGCTTGAAAGCAGTTTCGCCCGGAGGTCTGAAGACGCTCCGGGCGAAAGCCGAACCTCCGCTTTGCGAAGGTCTACAAGGCCCTGGTGGATGCCACCATACGACTTGAAGGCTGCTTAGAAAGCTTCTTCATCGCGGCGGTAGAGGGTGACGAGACACGGCGAGAGAACGAGGGTAAGAAAGATCGCTGCCAGACCGAGATCGAACATGGTTGACTCCTTGGAGGAAGCGCCGCTGATGCGGAGCCTCCGTCGGTACTGAGGGAAGATTCGCAGCGATGGGGCGGGGCTGGCTACTCCACAAGCGCGTAAGGTCATAGCCCTGAAGTGTCATGCCTTTGTGGCAACCCCGCTGGGGCCGATCAGGCGGGATGGGGGAAGAACAGCGCGTCGAAGAGGCGCTGGCGGAGACCGACGGCGGTTGCCTGTGCGGGAAGGCTGCCTCCTGGGTAGCGCTGGTGTGAGAGGAATGCCTGGCGGCCTGCATTGCGCTGGGCGATGTCCTCTTGAACGCGTGCGAGGAGTTCCTGGTCGATGTGCCAGGACGCGCGAGACGCCTGCGACGCCGCGGGCCGCAGAGCAGCCGGGCGTGAGTAGGCTAAGCGCGGGCCACTTCCGCCCCCTTCCGGTTCGGCGCTGGCTGCTTCCGCAGAGGCAGGCGAGGCCGTGCCACGGCGCGCGAACGGAGAATGCGGAGAGATGGTTCGGGAGGAGCGGCTGGTGCGAAATGGAAGGATGTGGCTTGCCATGGGTGACTCCTGAAACCCGACTCTGGTCCCAACGTTGGTCCCCTGAACTTTCGGGGCCGGGCCCCCGTGCCCGATGCGGGCACGGGAGCCTTGATACGTGCAGCGCCGCCGGGGGGAGACGGTGGAGCGGCTGGTCGACGTGCCGGGGAGTGCATCGCCGCAAGAACAGCGTGAGCCCGTTCGTAAGGCGAGGCTATTACCCGAGTTACGTGTGGGTAGTCCCGGATAGGGGATGCGGGTGTCCCCCAAAGGTGGGAGCCGGTAGCCGCACGGAGGGTAGAATCTCCCCGTATGCCTATTGACCTGAACGCGCCGCTTGCGGCGAGCGACCCTGACATTGCAGCCGAGATCCGGCATGAAGCCGTGCGCCAGCACGAAGGCCTGGAGATGATCGCAAGCGAGAACTTCGTTTCGCGCGCGGTGCTGGAAGCCGCGGGCACGGTGTTCACGAACAAGTACGCGGAAGGCTATCCGGGCAAGCGCTATTACGGCGGCTGCGAGCACGCGGATGTTGTCGAGAACCTGGCGCGCGACCGCGCGAAGAAGCTGTTTGGCGCGGATCATGCGAATGTGCAGCCGCACTCCGGCTCGCAGGCCAACGCAGCGGCCTATATGACGCTGATCCAGCCGGGCGACACGATCCTCGGTCTGGACCTGGCCAACGGCGGTCACCTGACGCACGGGCACAAGCTGAACTTCAGCGGCAAGCTCTACCGCGTGGTGAGCTACAAGGTGCGGGAGGATACGGAGGTGATCGACTACGACGAGCTGGAGTCGATTGCGACGACTGAGAAGCCGAAGATGATCATCGGCGGCGGCTCGGCGTACCCGCGGCAGTTCGACTTCGTGCGCATGCGCGAGATCGCGGACAAGATCGGCGCGTTCTTCGTGGTCGACATGGCGCACTTCGCCGGGCTGGTGGCGGGTGGGGTGCATCCTTCGCCGGTGCCGCATGCCCACATCGTCACGACGACCACGCACAAGACGCTGCGCGGGCCTCGCGCGGGGCTCATCCTGTGCAGGCAGGAGTTTGCGGCAGGGGTCGACCGGAGCGTGTTTCCGGGACAACAGGGCGGCCCGCTGGTGCACATCATGGCGGCCAAGGCGGTCGCGTTCGGCGAGGCGCTGCAGCCGGAGTTCGCGGCCTATGCGGCGCAGACAGTAGCCAATGCCAAGGCTCTGGGCGAGGCGATGCAGGCAGAGGGCTTCCGCATCATCTCGGGCGGCACGGACACGCACCTGATCCTGGTGGATGTGTTTGCGGGCGGCGCGGGGATACTGGGGTCTGAAGCCGAGCACGCGCTGGGCGCGGCGGGCATCACGGTGAACAAGAATGCGATTCCGTTCGATA
>CAXSHQ010000449.1:0-1553 GCA_964236875.1 uncultured Acidobacteriaceae bacterium
CGGTGCGTGTGGTGCGCTATACAGCGCATGGCGCCGAGCGGCAGGGCGTGTGCTCGGGACATATGGGCGAGCGCGCGCCGGTCGAGGCGACCCTGCCGATTTTTCTGCATGAGAACAATGCGTTTCGCCTACCGGAGGATACGGAAGCGCCGGTCATCATGATTGGGCCGGGCACGGGCATTGCGCCGTTTCGTGCATTCCTGGAGCATCGGCAGGCGTATGGGCAGAAGGGGCCGATGTGGCTGTTCTTCGGCGAGCAGCGCAAGGTTTCGGACTTCCTCTACCAGGAGCAGTTCGAGGCCATGCTGAAGGAGGGCTCGTTGGCCCGCATGGACACGGCGTTCTCACGCGACCAGGGCAAGAAGGTGTACGTGCAGGACCGCATGCAGGAGCAGGCGGCGGACCTCTACGACTGGCTGGAACGCGGGGCTTATTTCTATGTTTGCGGCGATGCGAGCCGCATGGCGAAGGATGTGGAGATGGCTTTGCTGGATGTGATTGCGAAGGGATCGAACGGCACGCTGGAGCACGCGGCGGAGTACCTGGCGGCGATGAAGAAGGCCAAGCGTTACCAGCGGGACGTGTACTAAGCTGCTGCGGATTTGTTAGAGCGCGCCCAGCTTTGGCTGGGCGCTTTCGTTTGTGATTGCATCTGAAGCGATTGCGCGGGATCAGGGGCAAACGTAGGAGTGTGTACGGGGCCGTCGAGGGGCGTTGCCCCTCGCTGGTATAGATCGCGCCTTCAGCGCGGTAAGCCGGAGCGGTTCTCCTTCAGGTGTAGCTCCGCTTCGAACGAAAGCAGATCCTTCGCTTCGCTCAGGATGACAATGCCGTGGAACGCTATGACTACACCTGAGAGGGAACGGCTCTAGATGCGCTCGTTGTCGGGGCGCCAGCTTTGGATGCTTTCCTTGATCTGCTTGGAGCTGAGATTCTCTGCCAAGGCGCGGCGTGCAAGAGTGGGAAGCTCGGCGTCGGGGGCAAAGCGCAGGGCGATGAGCTGCCGAGTGGTGAGCTGCTGGATGAATCCGGAGTCGGCGGTGGGCAGCAGAGCGGCGAGGCGTAAACGTTCTTCCAGGCGGATGAGGCGATCCTGGTTTCGCAACGCATACTGGCGTGTGAGGAGAGCCATCCACACGAGGACGCACGACATGGCGATGATCCAGTAGCCCAGGTGGGGATGCTGGGCATGGTGGCGAACCGTCCACACAATGCTGGCGATGACATTGAGCAGAAGCAGTGGGATCAGCGTGAAGTGGAACTTGGTGTCGAAGCGGCTGTAGTTCTGAAAGGTCTGCGGCGCGGCCATACGTTCGGCTCCTGATGCGATAGCTGGATGTTGGTACTTGAGCATAACCCTGTTCGCGCTGCTGTAGCTTGGAAAGATGGCGAAGAAGCGGATAGGCGCGCACTTCAGTACGGCGGGAGGGGCGTGGACGGCGGTGAACCGCGCGGTCGCCGTGGGTCGGGCGAGGGGGCCGGCCGCCGGTCTCGCGGCCTTGAACGCCGCCGTCGCCGATCGCGACCTCTCGGCTTGGCTGCCATTCCAGGCG
>CAXSHQ010000449.1:1563-2039 GCA_964236875.1 uncultured Acidobacteriaceae bacterium
CTAAGAAACGTATAGGCGCACACGTCAGCACATCCGGCGGCGTTTGGACTGCAGTTGACCGTGCAGTTCAGGCCGGCGCAAACACGCTGCAGATCTTCAGCTCTAGCCCGCGGGTTTGGAAGACCGGAACGGTGCGGCCGAAGGATGCGGAGAAGATGGCTGCGCTGCGGGCCGAGCATGATGTGGGGCCGCTGGTGATCCATGCGAGCTTTCTGCTGAACCTGTCGTCGCAGACGGAGAGCATTCGGCAGAGTTCGGTGGAGGCGCTGCGGGCGGAGGTGCTGCAGGCGCTGGCGCTGGGTGCGGAGTACCTGGTGCTGCATCCGGGCAGCTGGAAGGGGCTGACGTGGGCGGAAGGTTTACGGCTGGCGTCGCAGTCTGTTCAGCGGGCGATCGATGGGATTGACCTGGGCGGCGCGCCGGAGTTCAGGATTTTGATCGAGAATACAGCGGGGGCGGAGTTTTCGCTGGGATCG
>CAXSHQ010000449.1:2049-3366 GCA_964236875.1 uncultured Acidobacteriaceae bacterium
GTGTGGAGCGGGCGCTTGACGGTGTGCCGTGGCAGGGCCGGGAGTTTCAGATCCTGATGGAGAGCATGCAGGGCGCGGAGTTTTCACTCGGAAGCAGCTTTGAGCAGCTCGCGGAACTGGTGGAGACGCTGAAGCCGTGCGCGCCGGTGGCGGTGTGCCTGGATACGTGTCATGTGCATGTGGCGGGGTATGACATCGTGTCGGCGGAGGGATACGAGGAGACGATGGCGCTGGCGGAGGCGACGTTTGGCTGCGCGGCGGTGAAGGTGTGGCACTGTAACGATGCGAAGGCGGCGCGCGGGTCGAAGCTGGACCGGCATGAGCACATCGGCGAGGGGACCATCGGGCCGGAAGCGTTTCGGCGGCTGTTGAAGGACGAGCGGTTTGCGCATTGTGCGTTCATCGCGGAGACGCCAGTGGATGAGCCGGGGGACGATATGCGGAATGTGTTGAAGCTGAGGGCCTTGAGCGCGGGGTGAGGCGGCCACAATGCTGGTGTGAGGAGGCGCGTGCGGGTGGTTGCATCTATAGGTCCCGCCTTCAGCGCTCGGGGGATACCAGTGGTATGGACCTAGGGCTACGCCCTAGGCTGTTATAAACCGCGCCTTCAGCGCTGATGCACGGCAGCGGCGTGGGTGTGAGCGGCTGGTAAGTTGCCGCTATACTCGACGGCATGGTGACATCTGTTCGCGCCTTTGCGTTGGCCACGGCTGTGGCTGTGTGCTCCGTTGCTTCGTTTGCCCAGCAGAAGACGTCGATGCCAGGCGATGACCTGGTGACCAGCTTCAAGGCTCCTGAAACCACTACGGACTTCGACAAGCGCGTTGTGATGGTGCCGATGCGCGATGGCGTGAAGCTGTATACGGTGATCTGCGTGCCGAAGCGGGCGAAGGGCGCGCCTATTCTGCTGACGCGCACGCCTTACAACGCTGCGGGGCGCGCGGCGCGATCCAACTCGGGGCGCATGATCGAGGCGCTGCCGCTGAGCGATGAGCCGTTCGTCGAGGCTGGGTACATTCGCGTGTACCAGGATGTGCGTGGGAAGTATGGATCGGAAGGGCCGTACCTGATGACGCCGCCACCGGTAAATTCGGGCTTCAACCCGACGGGCGCGGACGACACGACAGATGCGTACGACACGATCGACTGGCTGGTGAAGAACGTGCCGGAGTCGAACGGGCGCGTGGGAATGACGGGGTCTTCGTACGAGGGCTTCACGGTGGTGATGGCGCTGCTGAACCCGCATCCGGCGTTCAAGGCTGCGGTGCCAGAGAGCCCGATGGTGGATGGCTGGATGGGCGACGACTGGTTCCACTA
>CAXSHQ010000450.1:0-1230 GCA_964236875.1 uncultured Acidobacteriaceae bacterium
GTAGGCAGGATGTCCAGCCCCAGCACCGCGCCCACCAGCAGCAGCAGAAAGCAGTAGCGCCGCAGGTTCGCTCCCGGGGCCAGCATGTACTTCATCGCGAGGAAAGCGGCTGCGATCAAACCCCAGCCCGCCCACGCGCAACTGGCTGCCAGCGCGGCATGCGCGTCAATGTGCAGTGCCCGCGCCGCATGCGCCACCGCCACATACCAGAAGTAGTAGTAGCGCAGGTGCGGCGCGTGCTCGAAGGTGCCGTTCGTCAGCGTCGTCAGGCCATTGATCGGAGGCGAAGCCGCGCCCACGGCGGCGGCGGTCCGCATCGCGGCCTTCACCATCTGCACGCGCACCGACCAGTCCGTCATCGTGGTGCTGATGTAAAGATGATTGCCGACCTGAATGTCCGTCGTGGCGAGCACGCAGTACACGCCGAAAAGCGCCATCAGTGCGAGCATCCACATCGTGGAGCGCGACATCCTGCCCACCGCCCGGCGATGTCGCACCAGCAGCACCAAAGCCAGCACGTCCACAAGCGCAAAGACGACGTTCAGCCCACCGGTAGACAACACCCGCCCACCCAGCGCGCACACCGCGACCGCCAGGGGCACACCCAGCCCGACGGACCAAAGCATCTGCTCGGCGCCCGAGCGCTTGCGGAACCCGGCCACGTTGCCCAGGTGCGCGGCGCAGTATCCCGGCGCGAGGAACATCAGCCCCATGCCGAGGACTCCACCTAGCCCCTGCAGCAAATCCGGCAAAGTCGAGTTCAAACGCGGCCCCTTCTGGTCAGTCCCACGGCGCGGGACACAAGGCCAGTGTAAAACGCGGTGCCTCGGGCCAAGCCCGGGGCTAGAGCATTTCTCTCCGGCTACACCGGAAGCAAACAGCCCTAGTCTTCCGCGGCCGTGGAGAGCGCTTTCCGCCGTTCGGCCTTGCCCGGCGCCGCGCGCTCGTACTGGATGGGCCAGCTTGCCGGCTGCCGTAGCGCATGCGCCGCGCGCATCGGCCAGTACGGATCGCGCAGCATCTCGCGGGCCAGCAGCACCACGTCGGCCTGCCCGGTGCGCAGGATGGCGTCCGCCTGCGCGGGCTCCGTGATCAACCCAACCGCACCCGTGGCAATCCCCGCCTCGCGCCGCACACGCTCGGCAAACGCCACCTGGTAGCTCGGTCCAATGGGAATCTGCTGGCGCGGGTCGTTGCCGCCGGAGGACACATCGATCAGGTCCACGCCCT
>CAXSHQ010000450.1:1240-2038 GCA_964236875.1 uncultured Acidobacteriaceae bacterium
GCCGCGAACAGCCGCGCGCACTCCACGGCTTCGTCTACCGTCAAGCCACCCTCCACCCAATCCAGCGCCGAGATACGCACCCACACCGGCAGCTCGGCCGGAAAAGCCGCGCGCACGGCGCGCACGATCTCCAATGGAAAACGCGCGCGATTCTCAAGCGAGCCGCCATACTCATCGGTGCGCCGGTTTGAAAGAGGCGACAGGAACGCATGCGCGAGGTAGCCATGCGCGGCATGCACTTCCGCAAGGAGAAAGCCGGCCTGCGCGGCACGGCGCGCAGCTGCGGCGAAGTCGGCGACCACCTTGTCCATGCCCGCACGGTCCAGCGCCGCAGGAACCGGGTAGCGGGGTGAGTACGCTTCCGCCGATGGTCCGACAACCAGCTCCCAGCCGCCCTCCGACGGCGGAATCACATGGGCGGGCGACTCCCACGGCGGCGTCATGCTGGCCTTGCGCCCGGCGTGTCCGAGCTGCACGCCCGGCACGCTGCCCTGCGCACGTACGAAAGCCGCGATGCGGGCCAGCATCGCGATGTGCTCGTCCTTCCAGATCCCCAGGTCGCCCGGCGAGATGCGCCCCTCCGGGCTCACCGCGGCCGCCTCGGTCATCACGCAGCCCGCACCGCCCACCGCACGGCTGCCAAGGTGCACGAAATGCCACTCCGAAGCGAAGCCGTCCTCCGAGCTGTACTGGCACATCGGGGAAACCACGATGCGGTTCGGAAACGGGACGCTGCGCTGCCGGAGCGGCGAGAACAGATGCACAGGAGCGGGGATGGCCATCGACATAGTTGCTTGG
>CAXSHQ010000450.1:2048-3363 GCA_964236875.1 uncultured Acidobacteriaceae bacterium
CAGAGCCCGGCGCTGCAACATTCCCGCGCAGACTTCCCGACGGACCCAGCCGTTCCGGTCCCACGTCCCAGTCCCGGGTCCCGGTCCCACGTCCAGGTCCCGCGCGTCCCAGCCGCATCCTGCCGGGCAGGCCAGCGTCGAATAGAATGAAAGCAGAGTCCTGTAATGTCCGCCGCTACCATCCTCGAGCCGCAATCCGCCCCTCCCCAGGTGATCCACTCCTGCCCAACCTGCAGCCATTGGCTGCCGGACGGCACGCTGGCCTGCCCCGATTGCCAGACCCTGACCTACGGTCGCTTCCTGAGCGAGCTGGCCGGCGCCGCCCAGCAGCTGGAGCGGCAGGGCCGCTGGCAGGAAGCGCGCGACCACTGGCGCTCCACCCTGCAGTGGCTGCCGGAGAACACCGAGCAGGCCGCCAGCATCCAGCAGCACATCGCCGGCATTGACGGCCGGCTGAATAAGACTCAGACCCAGCGCGACCGCTGGACTCGTCGCCTGGGACCATTCGCGCCCCTCGGGCTCTTCCTGCTCAAGGCCAAATCACTCGTCTTCCTCCTCTTCAAGCTCAAGTTCCTGCTCAGCATGCTCCCGTTCTTTCTTCTCTACTGGGTCATGTTCGGCTGGAAGTTTGCCGTCGGCTTTACCGGCAGCATCTTCATCCACGAAATGGGGCACTATGTCGCGGTGAAGCGCCGCGGCCTGCAGGCGGACCTGCCCATGTTCCTCCCCGGCCTGGGTGCCTACGTGCGCTGGTATGGCCAGGGCGTTTCCAGGGAGCAGCTGGCCTCGATCGCCCTCGCCGGCCCGCTCTTTGGTCTCGTTGCGGCTTTGGTGTGCTTTGGCATCTATTGGCAAACGCACAGCAGCCTGTTCCTGGTTCTTGCCAATGTGGGCGCCTGGATCAACGTGTTCAACCTGATGCCGTTGACGTTTCTCGGCCTGGATGGCGCGCAGGCCACCTATGCGCTTACCCGCCTGCAGCGCATGCTGATCGCCGCCACCTGTGTGGTCTTCTTCGCGCTCACGTTCTCCAACGGCGGCGCACAGTGGGTGCTGCTCTTTGTGGGACTGATGATGGGCTGGCGCGCCATGGGCACCGACACACCCGAGAAGCAGGACACCAGGATCTTCGCCTACTATCTCGGCCTTGTGCTCGCGCTGGGCATGCTCATGTATCGCACCGGCGCGTTGATCGCCCTTATGCCGAAGCCCCCGCTTCGCTGACGGCCGTTTCGCTGAGCCCCGCTTCGCTGACTTCGGAAGGCGCCGCATCTGCGGTCCGCTCCATGCGCAGGTCTTCGCGCATTACATACCG
>CAXSHQ010000451.1:0-3336 GCA_964236875.1 uncultured Acidobacteriaceae bacterium
GCCATGAAGGCGGGGCTGCAGGTCTGCACCCACGCCATCGGCGACCGCGCCAACACCATGGCGCTCGATGCCTTCACCTTCGCCAACAAGCAGCGCGTCGGCGCGGCGCTCGCGAGCCGCTCCAGCGAGTCGGCAGCAAACCAACTCACTTCCGAGCGCCAGCGCTTCCGCATCGAGCACTCCCAGGTGCTCCTTCCCGCCGATTTCGACCGCTACGCCAAGCTGCATGTCATCGCCTCCATGCAGCCCTCGCACCTGCTCACCGACATGGCGTGGGCCGGCGACCGCTTAGGCCCCGAGCGAACGCCCTACGCCTATGCCTGGCGCTCCTTCCTCGCGCACGGCGTCACCCTCGCCTTCGGCACCGACTACCCCGTCGAGTCCATCTCCCCTTTCCGCGGCCTCTACTCCGCCGTCACCCGCATGAACGAGGCCGGCACGCAGACCTACCAGCCGCAGGAAAAGCTCCTCATCACCGAAGCCCTCTACGCCTACACGCAGGCCCCGGCCTTTGCGCAATTTGAAGAGCAGAGAAAGGGCATGCTCGCCCCCGGCTACCTCGCCGACCTGGTTGTCCTCGACCGCGATATCACAAAAGCCACCCCGCAGGATCTGCTACAAACCCATGTCCTCCGCACAGTAGTCGGCGGCGTCACGCGTTACACGGCGCCGACCGGTGCGCAGGCTGGGCTACCCGCACATCGAAACACACCGGACCTCGACTAACGTCGCTTCGAACCAGCACCTATCGAGCGCGATCACCCAACGGTATAGTTCGAACATGCTTGCAACCTACCGTGTGGCTGCGCTCCAAGCGTGCGCTTTCTTTTGTGTCAGCGCGTACGCAAAGGGGCAAACACCTTCGGAGCCCTACACCTTGTCCACCGGCGTCAAGCTCGCCCATGCGGACGTGACCGTCACCGACACGCGCACGCACGCACCGATAGAGAACCTCTCCGCTGCCGATTTCCGCGTCTTGGACAATGACAAGGAACAACCCGTCACCCACTTCAGCCTTGTGGAGAAGGACGACCGCCCACTGGCGCTGGTGCTTCTGGTTGAGGAGTGGAGCCCCAGCCGCAAGCTGCTTACCAGCCTGCCCGAGGCAGTCTCTCGCATGTTCACCAGGTTGAGGCCGGAGGACCGGGTCGCTGTGATCGGCTATGGTGGACCTGACGAATCTTGCCAGTACCATCTACAGCCCGGGGATGCGACTCCTTTAACCCATGATCCAGCGCCGGTCATCGCTCTTCTGGCGCGTTTTGCCGCGCCATCCACCCACTCCAACGTTCATTGCAACGACGTCCGCAAGCATATGACGAAGGGGCAACGGCAGGAGAACAATGAGGCCTTCATGAGAATGGAAGATGATGCGACGCGAGCCGCGGTGAAGAAGTTCGAAGACCTTCCCGAAGCCCGCCCCGAGATCATTGCCTTTGCTGAAGATGTGGATCTTGAGTTCAAGTCGATCACCGAACCCACACGCGCGGTTCTTCTCACCAGGGACATCAGTGTGAACGTCCTGGAGCGGCCTTCCAAGGTCGTGAGCTCGATCAAGTTCATCATCTCCACGCCAAGCGCAACCTTCCAATCCGCAGTGCTGGAGTACTACGCCCATGAGACCGGCGGCTTGGTTCTGTCCCCACCCCAGGATCAGTTCAACCAGTCGCTGGAAGATCTGCTCATCGGCATCCGTGCGAAGTACAGCTTGACCTGGAGGGTGCCACAGGCCGATGCGCCGTTTCACTCCTTGCGCATCGAGCTGCTCGGCCACAAGAACGCCCAGCTACACACACGCCAGGGCTACTTCACCACGTCCAACTCAGCTCCGCTGCCCTCCGCCGTCTCCCCTCCCGCCGCACCTGCAGCACGGAACTAGACACGCCGCAGAGAACTCCTGGCTTGAACGCGCCCCAGTCGAAAAGGACCCGCACTTGCCTGATCCAGCCGTCTACTCGCGGAATGCCCCGCCGCAACCCGGCACCAAGCCGCCCCTCCTGCTCGCCCACGTTCTCCTGCTGTTCGTCACGCTCGTCTGGGGCTGCACCTTTCCGCTGGTTAAAGCCGCCCTCCTCGATGTCTCGCCGCTGCTTTTCAACCTCCTCCGCATGGCACTAGCGTTCGCCGTCCTGGCGGCCTTCAACGCCCGCAGCCTGCGCGGCCTTTCCGCTCGCGACCTCCGCTTCGGCGCTCTCACCGGCTTCTTCCTGGGTCTCGGCTACGAGCTCCAGACCGTCGGCCTCACCCGCACCACGCCCACCAAGTCCGCCTTCATCACAGGCCTCGTCGTGGTCCTCGTCCCGCTATTCAGCGCGATTCCCGGCGTTCGCCCACCTAGCGCGCCGCGACCCGGCTCCCTCAGCTTCGCCGGAGCCCTCCTCGCCTTCGCCGGCCTCGTCCTGCTCACCACGCCGTCCGGCTCCGGCTCCGCGTTCCTCTCCGGCCTCCACCTTGGCGAGTGGCTCACCCTCGGCTGCGCCGTCTCCTACGCCGCGCATCTGCTCACCCTCAGCCGCGCCGCCCAGCACATCGAGCCGCGCCGCCTCGGCACCCTGCAGATCGGCTTCGCCACGCTCCTCATGCTCCTCGGCCTCCCGCTCGGCGGCCGCCCCACGTTCCACCTCAGCCACGCTGCCGTTGCCGCGCTCCTCATCACCTCGCTCCTCGCCACCGCCGCGGCCTTCACCATCCAGAGCTGGGCGCAGCGCTTCCTGCCCGCCTCGCACACCGCGCTCATCTTCACCATGGAGCCTGTCTTCGCCTGGCTTACCTCGCTCCTCTTCCTCGGCGAGCGCCTCAGCCCGCGCGCCCTCACCGGTGCCGCCGTCATCCTCGGCGGCATACTCCTCGCCGAGATGGGGCCCGCCCTGCTCCGCAGCCCCGCTACCCAGGCCTTTGTCCCCTCAACAGGGGAATAGCCGGCCCCTGCGACTTCTCCCCCGCAAACACGTCTGAATACAGGAGCCGCTTGTACCCGGCCGGTCGGGAAACTTGCTACCCTGAATATTGGGACCGGCGCCAGCTTTCGCACCCACAGACTCCGATCCAGAACCGAGGAATCTCCAAGCAAATGTCTGCATTCAAGAACTCCCAGCTGAACTCCCAGAGCCCCCTCTGGGACAAGCTCCGCAGTGGCCGCCTCGCCTCCACCTTTGCCATCCTCGCCGCGCTCTCCGCCGGCATGCTTGCCGGCTCCGTCCTCACCGGCCGCGTCCATGGCGCCGAGCAGCAGAAGGTCGACTCCAGCGATGCCCGCCCCCTGACCATCCCCTCGCCGGTCCAGCTTTCCAATGCCTTCTCACAGATCGCCAAGCAGGTCGGCCCGGCCGTGGTCAA
>CAXSHQ010000452.1:0-2749 GCA_964236875.1 uncultured Acidobacteriaceae bacterium
CCGGCAGCTTTGGGTTCATGACCATCCTGATGTCCGGCGTGAACATGTACGCTATGGCGCTGGTCATGCAGACCGTCTTGGGTTGGAACATCGACTTCTCCATCTGGATCGGCGCGGCGACTGTGGCGATCTACGTGATGCTTGGCGGCCTGCGCTCGGCCATCATCAATGAGGTGCTGCAGTTCGTGCTCATCTGGGCCGGGGCCGCGCTGATTCCTATTCTCGGTCTTATCGAGGCCGGCGGCTGGACAAAGCTGAAGGCCAACATCGTCGCCAACGCCGCACTCACCAGCACCAATCCAACCGGCTATGTGCACCTGTGGTCTACCACCGGGCACTTCTCCAGCAACCCGATGGGCATCAACTGGATCGGCATCGTCTTCGGCCTTGGCGCGATCATCAGCTTCGGCTACTGGACGACCGACTTCCTCGTGGTCCAGCGGGTGCTTTCGGCCAACAACCTGCGCGCTGCGAAGATGGCGCCCGTCATCGGTGCCGCCTTCAAAATGGCGGTGCCGCTCATCGTCATTCTGCCCGGCCTTCTCTGCCTGGGCCTTGTAGCGAACGGCCACCCGATCTACCACCTGGTCTCGGACGCCGAGGCCGCACGCACCGGTCAGCACGCCTATGACGAAGTGTTGCCGCTGATGCTGATTCGATACTGCGGCCCCGGTCTGCTGGGGCTTGGGATCACAGCCCTGGTCGCCGGTTTCATGAGCGGCATGGCCGGCAACGTGTCCGCTTTCTCGACCGTGTGGACCTACGACCTGTACGGCGCTTACATCAACAAGAAGGCGTCGGACAAGCACTACGTTGCGATGGGCCGCTGGTCGACCGTGGTCGGCATGCTGATCTCCATCGCCTCGGCCTACATCCTGCGGCACGCGTCTTCCATCATGGATTATGTGCAGGCGCTGTTCAGCTTCTTCATCGCCCCGCTGTTCGGCACGGTGGTACTGGGTATGCTCTGGAAGCGCGCCACCAACGCAGGTGGCTTCTGGGGCTTGCTCGCGGGCACCGCCAGCTCCATTGGCATGTTCATCTACACGCTCAAGGGCGGGCCGGCGGCTCTGGCGAAGATCGCGCTTTCGCCGGACGCGCAGCCCATGGCCGAAAACATGTTCCGCGCGCTGTGGAGCTGGCTGATCTGCGTCGGCGTCACTGTGCTGGTCAGCCTGGCGACCAAGCCGAAAACTGATGCCGAGCTTTCCGGCCTGGTTTACGGCGCTACGGTCATTCCGCATGATGGCGCGACCACGCTATGGCAGAAGCCCATCTTCTGGGCCTGCGTTGTTTGCGTGATCTTTATCGCCCTCAACATCATTTTCTTCTAAAACCGGCGCGGGACGGACGCGCACAGGAGCTACACCATGGCAGAAGGCACAGGACGCGGAGAAGCGCTCTCCATCTGGTTCTTTGTGGGCATTATGACGCTGGCCTACGGGCTCGTCCTGTTGCCTTACGGCGCGTGGGCCTGGTTCGGTGGCCATGAAGCCCCTACGGTCCTCAACGAGTTGCACCCTACATTCTGGTGGGGGCTGCTGCTAGTGCTCTTTGGCGGCTTCTACACCCTCAAGTACAAGCCTCGCGGCGGCGACAAGAACCGCGTCTAGTCTCGGACGCAGAGCAAGAGGGGGAGGGCCACGCATGTGGCCCTTTTCTCTTGCGGAGAACGCTTTCTCCGTATTGATGAACTCCGCGCGGCGCTGAGCTACCCTTTGTAGAGCACTATGGCACCCCGCAAACCAGCCGCAAAGAAGTCCGCCCGCAGCAAGCGCAAGGCAACTCCCGCCACCAAGCCCGCCTCCAGGCCGGCCAATTCCCTGTCCCAGACCGGGGGCCGCTTCTTCAACCGCGACGAGAGCTGGATGCTGTTCAATCGCCGCGTTCTCGAAGAAGCCGACGATCCAACCAACCCGCTGCTGGAGCGCGTCAAGTTCCTCGCCATCACCTCCTCGAACCTGGACGAGTTCGTCGAGATCCGCATCGCCGGCACCCTGCAGGCTATGGAAGAGTACGTCGGTGCGGCGAAGAAGCCCGATGAGGGTGGCCTCACGGACGTGCAACGCCTCGAGCGCCTCAGCGAAATGATGCACGCCTTCTCGGTCGAGCAGGACCGCACCTGGCGCAAGCGCCTGGTGCCCGCGCTGGAAGAAGCCGGTATCCGTGTCATGCGCTGGAAGAACCTGAACGAAGGCGAGCGGCACTTCGCCACCAAGTTTTTTCAGGAGCAGATCGACCCACTGCTCACCCCGGTCACCATCGACCCCTCGCATCCATTTCCACGCGTGCTCAACAAGTCGCTGTGCATCGCGCTGCTGCTGCGCCTCAAGCGCAAGATCCCCGGCGTGCGCCGCCCGCGCTCGCTCGGCGTCATCACCGTTCCGCGTTCGCTGCCCAACCTGATCGCACTCCCCGTCCACGCGGGCCAGCGCCGCTTCCTGCTGCTCGATGAGCTCATAGAAGCCCACACCGACAGCATGTTCCGCGGCTATGAAGTGCTCAGCCGCGCCGCTTTCCGCGTCACTCGCAACAGCAATCTTTACCTGGAAGAAGAAGAAAGCCGCTCCGTGCTGGAGCGTGTCGCCTCCGAGCTGCACAACCGGCGCAAGGGCGATGCCGTGCGCATGGAGATCGATTGCGCCGCCGGCGAGGACATCGCCGAGCGCCTGCGCATGAACTTCGAGCTCGAGCCCTGGCAGGTCTTCCGCACCGAATCACCCGTCAATCTATCGCGCCTGATGGAGCT
>CAXSHQ010000452.1:2759-3330 GCA_964236875.1 uncultured Acidobacteriaceae bacterium
GCCGCCTCACGCTGCGCGACGGCCATCGCGACATCTTCGACGAGATCCGCTCGCGCGACGTCCTCCTCCACCACCCCTACGACAGCTACAACACCGTCGAAAGCTTCATCAACGCAGGCGCCACAGACCCACGCGTGGTCTCCATCAAGCAAACGCTTTACCGCACGAGTGCAGATTCCCCCATGTTCCGCGCCCTAACCGAAGCTGCCGAAAGCAAGAGCGTCACGGTGGTGGTCGAACTCATGGCGCGCTTCGATGAGGCTTCCAACATCCGCTGGGCCCGCGAGCTTGAAGACGCCGGTGTGCAGGTCTTCCACGGCCTCTTCGGCCTGAAGACGCACTGCAAGCTGGCGCTCGTCGTCCGCCAGGACCCCGACGGCGCGACCCGCAGCTACGCCCACCTGGGCACCGGCAACTACAACCCGGTTACGTCGCGCTTCTACACCGACATCAGCCTGCTCACCGCGCGGCCTGAGATCACCGGAGCGGTGCAGAACGTGTTCCGCTATCTCACCGCCGACTGGAAAGCTCCCGGTGACGCCTACCGCCCACTGCTGGTCGCGCCGCTCAC
>CAXSHQ010000453.1:0-2921 GCA_964236875.1 uncultured Acidobacteriaceae bacterium
TGGCGCGCGCTTGTCACCGACCAAAGCGCCGTCTTTGACCGCGAGCTCCACATCGACGCCACCCAGCTCGCGCCCCGCGTCACCTGGGGCACGTCACCCGGCATGGTCACCAGCATTGAAGGCAAAGTCCCCACCGTCGACGACGCCCTCTCCGACGCCGACCGCAAATCCTTCGAGCGCGCCTTCGAGTACATGGGCCTCACCCCCGGCACGCCCATGACCGATGTCAAGGTCGACGCCGTGTTCCTCGGCTCCTCCACCAACGGTCGCATCGAGGACCTCCGAGCCGCCGCCCGCGTCGTGCGCGGTCATCACATCGCCACCACCGTCCGCGCCATGGTCGTCCCCGGCTCCCAGGTCGTCAAGCGCCAGGCCGAAGCCGAGGGCCTCGACGCCGTCTTCAAGTCCGCCGGCTTCGAGTGGCGCGAACCCGGCTGCAGCATGTGCCTCGGCATGAACCCCGACATCCTCCAGCCCGGCGAACGTTGCGCCAGCACCAGCAACCGCAACTTCGAAGGCCGCCAGGGCCGCGGCGGCCGCACCCACTTGCTCTCCCCCGAAATGGCCGCAGCCGCCGCCATCACCGGCCACCTCACCGACATCCGCAAGTGGCAGTTCGACACACCCGACAGCCCCGAGCGCCAGGCCGCCACCTCCGACTTCCGCTTCGACCTCGCCACCGGAGGCTCGATCTAAGCTTTCACCAGAGGCTCGGGAAAGCACTGAACTCAGCGCCAAAGGCGCGACAACATACCAGCCTAGGCCGAAGGCCTAGGTCAGAATGCACCACTCAACCAAAGGGCTGCAGGCCCGACACACAGTGATCTCTTATGAACGACAAAGAAGACAAGAAGAGAGGTACGGGAGGCATCGTTCTCTTCATTCTTGTCATCGCTGGTCTAGCGATCGCTGCTGACCACATCTATACCCATTATCGATACATCCACACACAAACTTCCCACTTGATTGGAACTGTGTACGACATCAACCATGAATCCAGAAGCTTCGTTTTCGGCCAGTACAGCGGTTACTCAGGATTTGAGGAGTTCTTTGTTGATGGCGAGATGCCACTAGTCACTGGTAAGTGCTTGAACATTGAGTACACACCTAAGATTGAGTTTGGCTTCTTTCTCTCTACTGACCCACACCAAATCCGTATCAAGCACGCCTCGCTCTCTTCCGAAGGACAATGTTGATGACCCCCATAAACACCCTCACCGCCACCGCCGTCCCGCTGCCGCTGCCCAACATCGACACCGACCAGATCATCCCCAAGCAGTTCCTCAAGCGCATCGAGCGCACGGGCTACGGCGAGTTCCTCTTCTTCGACTGGCGCTACAACCTCGACACGCCCGACCATGTCGAGCCGCGCCCGGACTTCGTGCTCAACAAGCCCGAGTACAGGGGCGCCGAAATCCTCATCGCCGAAAAGAACTTCGGCTGCGGCAGCTCCCGCGAGCACGCCGCCTGGGCCATCAACCAGTACGGCTTCCGCGCCGTCATCGCGCCCAGCTTCGCCGATATCTTCTTCTCCAACGCCGGCAAGAACGGCATCATCCTCGTCCGCCTCTCCGATGCCGACGTCGAAACCCTCATGCAGCGCAGCATCGCCAACCCGCAGCACCAGATCACAATCAACCTGGAAGCACAAACCATCACGGATGACGCCGGCTTCCAAGCCACCTTCGAGATCGACCCATTCCGCAAGGAGTGCCTCCTCAATGGCTGGGACGACATCGGCCTCACCCTCCGCCACGCAGCCGACCTTACCCGCTTTGAGGCCAAACACAACGACGAATTCTGGCTCGCCCCCAAAGGTCAGGCCGCGTAGCTTCTTTGCGTACTCTGCGCGCTTTTCTCTGCGCCCTCTGCGTTCCCGCTTTGTCGTTGCCTGTTCCCAAAGGACTCATGAGCACCATACCCATCGGCAAAACCAACAGCATCGCCCTCACCGAAGGCCCCTCCCGCGCCGCCGCGCGCGCCATGCTGCGCGGCGTCGGCTTCAGCAAGGACGACCTCGGCAAGCCCATCATCGGCATCGCCAACACCTGGACCGAGATTGGCCCCTGCAACTTCCATCTGCGCGACATCGCCGAAGCCGTGAAGCAGGGCGTTCGCGCAGCCGGCGGCACTCCCATGGAGTTCAACACCGTCACCATCTCCGACGGCATCACCATGGGCACTGAAGGCATGAAGGCCTCGCTCATCTCGCGCGACATGATCGCCGATTCGATCGAGCTAGTCAGCCGCGGCAACCTCTTCGACGGCCTCGTCTGCATCGCCGGCTGCGACAAGAACATGCCCGGCGCGGTCATGGCGCTCGCCCGCCTCGACATCCCCGGCCTCATGCTCTACGGCGGCTCCATCGCCCCCGGCCATCTCCATGTCGGCCCCGACGGCAAGACTCCCGTGCCCCCTCCTGCGTTGTCATCCTCCAGCACCCCCTTGTTGTCATCCTTCGCCGAAGGCGGAGGATCCGCTTCTGCCCCCGCCCACTCCTCCGGCAAGACCATCGACATCACCATCCAGCAGGTCTTCGAAGCCATCGGCGCCCACGCCGCCGGCCGCTACAACGACGCGCAGCTCGAAGAAGTCGAAGCCTCCGCCTGCCCCGGCCCCGGCGCCTGCGGCGGCCAGTTCACCGCCAACACCATGGCCATGGCCGGCGAGTTCCTCGGCATCTCGCCCATCCAGCTCACCGGCGTGCCCGCCATGAGCCAGGAAAAGCACACCGCCTCGCGCGAAGCCGGGTGCCTCGTCATGGATCTCGTCCGCGCCGGCACAAAACCCTCGCAGATCATCACCCGCGAGTCTCTCGAAGACGCCATCAGCGCGGTCTGCGCCTCGGGTGGTTCGACGAACGCAGTCCTCCACCTCATCGCCATCGCCCACGAGCTCGCCATCCCGCTCACCGTCGACGA
>CAXSHQ010000453.1:2931-3327 GCA_964236875.1 uncultured Acidobacteriaceae bacterium
TGAGCGGACACCGTTCATCTGCGATCTCCAGCCCGGCGGCAAGTACGTCGCCCGCGACTACCAGGACGCTGGCGGCTCCCGCGTTCTCGCGCACCGCCTCGCCGACAAGGGCCTGCTCCACGGCAACACGCCTACCGTCACCGGCAAGACCGTCCGCGAAGAAGCCGCCGCCGCGCAGGAAACCAAAGGCCAGCAGATCATCCTGCCCTGGTCCGCGCCGCTTAAATCTACTGGTGGCCTCGTCATCCTCAAAGGCAACCTCGCTCCGGAAGGCTGTGTGGTCAAGGTCGCCGGCCACGAGCGCGTCCTGCACACCGGCCCCGCCCGCGTCTTCGACTCCGAAGACGCCTGCTTCGCCGCCGTCAACACCGGCAAGATAAACCCTAATGATGTCCT
>CAXSHQ010000454.1:0-802 GCA_964236875.1 uncultured Acidobacteriaceae bacterium
CTTTCAAGTACGGCGCGGCGGACAGCTTTTACACCGAGCCGAAGAACCATCGCGAAGAGCAGCAGTGGTCCCCCACCGTTTACTTCGACCGGCCCCGCTGCATCCTCTGCTATCGCTGCATCCGCATGTGCGGCGAAGGCATGGACGTCTTCGCGCTGGGCATCCAGAACCGCGGCTCCTCGTCGGTGATCGCACCCAACGTGCCGGCGGAGCTTTCGCCCGAACATCTCGCGCAGGTGGATTGCGAGCAATGCGGCATGTGCATTGACGCCTGCCCCGTCGGCGCGCTGACTTCAGGGACCTACCGGTATAAGACGCGGCCGTGGGAAATGAACCACGTCGCCACGGTCTGCACGCACTGCGGCGATGGCTGCAAGACGACGCTCGGCGTACGCGCCACCACGGAAGGCACGGAAATCATGCGCGGCGACAACCGCGACAAGTCCGGCATGAACGGCGACTTCCTTTGCAACAAGGGCCGCTACGCATTCGACTTCGCGAATCAACCGGAGCGCCTCACCCAACCGCTGCTCAAGCAGGCCGATGGCTCCCATAAGCCGGTCTCGTGGGAAGAAGCCCTGCGCTTCGCGGGCAAAAAGCTGCGGGAGCTTCGCGACACCCGGGGCCCGCAGTCCATCGGTGTGATCGGTTCCAACCGGACCACCAACGAAGAAAGCTACCTCCTGCAGAAGTTCGCACGCACGGTGATCGGCACGAACAACATCGACCATCACCGCACGGCGGATTTCGTAGCGCTCGCTACGGCCCTCCAGGGCAGCGCCGAGGGACACACAGGCCGGTT
>CAXSHQ010000454.1:812-3325 GCA_964236875.1 uncultured Acidobacteriaceae bacterium
TCAGCGCGACGTGTCGTCCGCGCCGGCGGTGCTGCTCGTCGGCGGCGACCCTACCGACCAGGCACCCTTGACCGCCTGGAATCTGCGCACCAACGTGCGCCTGAACAGGGCTCAGCTGTTCATCGCAAACACGGCGGAGATCAAGCTGCGCCGCCAGGCACATGCTTTTGTGCAGGTGGCGCCGTTCGCCTACGGAGCCTTCGTTGCTTACCTGGCCGGCGACGATTCCGCTGCCGGGGCAGCTTCGGTCTCGGCGCAGGCCGATACGCTTTCCAGCTTCCGCGATGCCGTTCAACAGGCTGAGAACCTTGTCGTGCTGATCGGGAACGACCTGCGCGATGGCGATCTGGCGCGCCTGGTTTCGGCGCTTCCCAGGGCGAAGTTCGCCACCTTGGGTGACTACGCAAACTCACGCGGCGCGTCCGACATGGGGCTGCTGCCCGACATGCTGCCCGGCTATCAGCCGCTGTCCGGCTCCGCGCTGGCAGCCGCGTACGGTTCTCCGTCTACCGCAGGGCTTGACCTGCTGGCGATGTTCAACGCCGCCCAGAGCGGCGACCTCGCAGCGCTCTATGTGGTGGGCGCAAACCCGGTGGCGCGCTTCGCGGTCGAGCCTTCCGCGCTCGCCAACACGTTCCTGATCGTCCAGGACATGTTCCTTACCGAAACAGCGGCACTCGCCGATGTCGTTCTTCCCGCCGCCAATCTCTATGAGAAGGCCGGCTCCATCACCAACAGCTATGGCGATCTCCAACTCGTCTCCAAGGCCGCCGACAAGGCAGGCACACGCTCAGACTTCGAGCTGATCGTGCGGCTCGCAGCGGAGATGGATGTGAACATCAGGCAGCTGGTGCCGTTCGGCAAGGGCCTGCGCGCTGACCTGGGGCAGACGCGCGGCGCTCAGGCGGGTGAAGCCGACCGCCACGCCGTTTGGCTCACGGCAAACAATCTTGAGCCGAAGCTGAGCCCCTTCGATCCTTTTGCCATCCTGGATGAAATCCAGCGCGTGGTGCCGGGCTACGACCAGCTCCTTCGCTTGCAACTCCTTAGTGGCAATGACCAGCACATCGTGCCGGCATCAAGCGGCCTGGTGCAGATCGAAAATCGCAAGGACCTCGTTCTTCCTGCGGCAGACACCCTCTTCACCTCAGGCACGCTTACCAGGTACTCCCCCATGCTGCGCGATATCCAGCAGCATCAGCAGCGCGAGGTGGCAGACCACTTTGCGGCAGCAGACTAACCCGGAGACGCGCGGAGCCTCATGAGCCATCTTTCTCCATTTCAGATCTTTCTGCTCCTCAGCATCGTGAAGATCGCCGTTGTCCTGGTGATCACTTTGACGGCGGTCGCCTACACGGTATTGCTGGAGCGCAAGGTGCTGGGCCGCATGCAGAACCGCTGGGGACCTTCCCGCGTAGGGCCGTTCGGCCTTCTGCAGCCGCTCGCCGACGGCATCAAGCTCTTCCTCAAGGAAGACATGATGCCCCTCGCCGTGGAGCGTCCCCTGTTCGTCATCGCCCCGATCATTGCCCTCGGATGCGCGCTCATCTCCGTTTCCATGGTGCCCTTCGGGCAGCAGTACATCGTCCATGGCGTGGACGTGTTCCAGATCTCGGACATCAACATCGGCCTGCTGGTCATCCTGGGCATCACGTCCATCGGCGTCTACGGCATCGCGCTGTCCGGATGGAGCTCGAACAACAAGTACTCCCTGTTCGGCAGCCTCCGTGCTTCTGCGCAACTGGTCAGCTACGAGCTCGCACTGGGGCTGTCGCTTGTCGGCGTGGTCTTGCGCGCGGGTTCCCTGCGGCTTCGCGATATCGTCGGCTCGCAATCAGCTCACGGAGCTTTGAGCTGGAATATTCTCGGCGGTCCCGCACGGGAACACACCGCCTCCGGCACTGCCTGGACGCTCGTGGGAGGGTTCCAGATCGTTGCCTTCTTCATCTACATCATGGCGGCATATGCGGAGACCAACCGCTCGCCCTTCGACCTGCCCGAAGCAGAGTCGGAGCTCGTTGCCGGCTACCATACGGAGTACTCCTCCATGAAGTTCGCGATGTTCTTCATGGCCGAGTACGCGAACATGATCACCGTAGCCTGCGTGGCCACGCTGCTCTTCTTCGGCGGCGCAAGCTCCCCCTTCGGCCATCTTTTCGACCGCTTCGGCACCGGGCTGATCCTGAGCCTCGCGCTGCCGGTGTTCTGGTTCGTGATCAAGATCCTGGCGTTCCTGCTGCTCTATATCTGGGTGCGCGCCACGTTGCCGCGCTTCCGCTATGACCAGTTGATGGGCTTCGGCTGGAAGTTCCTGCTCCCAGTCGCCATGCTCAACATCCTTGGTACAGCGCTTGCTCTCGCTTTCCGTTCCTAGGCCGGACCTTGCACGCGAAAGCCATTTACAATCACAGGTGAGCCAAACATTTCAGCGACGCACGCGAAGTACTGCGGCGCCGGGCATGACCAAGCAGAACCATGGAACTCGCCCTCTTCATCATCTTCGGTGTACTGGC